>WFOE01000169.1 GCA_015488215.1 Planctomycetales bacterium | reverse complement strand
TCAGCGACCTCTGGTGGCCCTAAGGGCATTGAGACACCAACCGCTTCATCGGGAGTTCAAACGCTGTACGAAGTTTCAGCGACCTCTGGTGGCCCTAAGGGCATTGAGACTTCCACCCGGCGAAAGCCGGGTGGAACCAGCCCCGGGGCTTCCGTTTCAGCGACCTCTGGTGGCCCTAAGGGCATTGAGACATGAGCATCGTGATTTTAATGGTAGTTCTCGTTGCAGGGTTTCAGCGACCTCTGGTGGCCCTAAGGGCATTGAGACCGACCCCAGCTTGGGGTCGTACACGCCCACCGCGCCGGTTTCAGCGACCTCTGGTGGCCCTAAGGGCATTGAGACCGGGTGGAACCCGCGCAGGATCTCCCGCGCGGGTGGTACGTTTCAGCGACCTCTGGTGGCCCTAAGGGCATTGAGACTGCCAGCGTGCCAAGCAGTGCCCGTTTCTCCAGAGGACGGTTTCAGCGACCTCTGGTGGCCCTAAGGGCATTGAGACTACTGGAACAGGTCCGGCCGGGGACTGGTGCGCAGCGTTTCAGCGACCTCTGGTGGCCCTAAGGGCATTGAGACGCCTTGGAAAAGTGGGTGCAGTCGGGGCTGGCCCACAAGTTTCAGCGACCTCTGGTGGCCCTAAGGGCATTGAGACGGTCATTGATATTATTGCAAAGGATGTGGGCTGCGAAATAGTTTCAGCGACCTCTGGTGGCCCTAAGGGCATTGAGACACGTTTTACACGTGACCGTCACTGTCACTGCAAATGGTGACGGTTTCAGCGACCTCTGGTGGCCCTAAGGGCATTGAGACCAACGAGGCTATTTGTAAACTACGTGATGCTTTTATCAGGGTTTCAGCGACCTCTGGTGGCCCTAAGGGCATTGAGACACGCTGTCCTCGAGAAACTTGAGAACAACCTCGTACCCGTTTCAGCGACCTCTGGTGGCCCTAAGGGCATTGAGACGCCGGGTTCCACAAGTGCCTGACAGATAAGAAGTTCCGGCGTGCTTTTGCCCACCCCTGGGTGCATCGAGGGTTCTGGCAGCATAGCGGAGATGCCCAGGGAAATCAAGCGTTTTCCATAACCCATTGCACACAGGCACGTTACAGTCTTTGCCCAGACCTCCCCGCTTTTGGGGCTGTCTGGGGGCCTGGGCAAGGGGAGCAGCGAAGCGTGTTTTGGGCCGTCTTGTGGCCCGGGCTGGGTCGTCTGCCAAGGCGGGCAGGCGTTTCTTGTGTTTATTGGTTGTTGACATTTTGTTGGTTCAGGTTTCTTGCTGTGTTTTTTGTTCTGGGGGTTGCAGAGCCTGGGCGGCTTGCTTGAGCCAGCGGCAGTAGGTTCGAATCAGCTCGGCCAGCTTTTCGGGCAGTTGGTTTTCTTGAGCGTGTCGGTCCCAGGCCACGATAACTTGGGGGAGTTTTTTCGGGAGGAGCCTGACTCCATGGGGGGGTGTGTTTTGAAAATGTTCTGGGAGGACGACCTGTCGGTTGCAGAGGCTGCTAACCCAGCGGTCGACCAGGGGGACTCGGAGTGGTTCGACCAGATCGCAAGCCAAGGAGGGTCTTCCTGGGCGGGGGGCATGGAGGGTGCCCAGGTCCACTTCCAGGCCGTGTGCTTGGGCCATTGCGGCAGCGCGTTGGGTGAGCCAGGTGTAGCCGAGGCTGAGCAGGGCGTTGACGGGATCGGGGGGTGGTCGGCGGCGGCGGCGTTGGAACTGCCAGGGGGGTTTGAGCCGCTGGGCCCAAGTGCTGTACCAGGTGGTGGTGGCCAGTCCTTCCAGTCCGCGTAGCGAATCGAGGTTTTTGACCTGGCGTGCGCGTTTTTTCAAGGCGGCCAGTTTGGCCAGTTTGGGTCCGAGCTGGGGAGTTCCGTGGCGTTGGAAGTGTCGGAGGGCATCGATTTGGGAAGCGATTTTGTGGGCGACCAGTTTTTGGGCCACTTGAAGGAGGGCGTGGGGTTGGGTTTGGATCAGGTGCTGGGCCTGGCGGAGCCGCAGAGCCGGATCGCGTGGTGGGACGAGGCGGCCCAGACAGCTTCCGCCGGTTCGGGAGAGCCAGGCGAGGTGGACGCCGCGTCGGAGCAGCGCGGTGGCGGCGGCGGAGGTAACCTGGACGGGTCCGTACAAGAGCACCAGATGCAAGGGGGGCACGGCGAGCCGGATGACGTTTCCGTGGGCGGGCCGAAACAGCAAAGTGGCGTTGTTCCAGTGGAGTTTTCCGGGAGCAAACAAGTGCGCCACCGGTGTGGCCAGGTGGAGGTGAGGCTGGCGTTTTTCTTGGGTGTGGGGTGCGGTGTCGTTCATACGGAGCCCTTTGGCAATCGGGAACGGGTCGCAGGGGGTTATCCGAACAGGAGGAGTTCGGTTCCTGCCACCACACAGGCAGGTTGCAGCGGATGGACCAGTCCGCGGCCAGTACCTTCGGGGGGCTGGCCTGGGGCCAGAGCCCAGGCCTGGATTCGGTCTTCCTCGGGCTGGATGAGCTGGGCGGCCCGGTCGAGCAGTTGCTGGATTTGCCGCGGGGAGGCGGTGGCCAAGAACACGGACTTTTGGCAACGTTGGGCGTGCTGTTGCAGCAGCCGGGCCACCCGGCGGAGACGTTTAGGACACGCGATATCGTAGGCAATCAGGTAGTGCATGGCCGGCAACGGGCACTGGTCGTCTAGGGGGAAGGGATCGGAAGAATCTACCTCTACCCGCTTTAGGTTTTGAGAATGTTTTTCAGATAGTCCAACCTTCCGGCTGCAATGGCCGCGGTGGCGGAAGGGAGCCACGCCGGAAGACTTAGGAGCTGGTCGGAGCTTTATCTTATGATACACGTCCTGGGGGCAAAAAAAAGACGGCGCGGCCGAGGTTTCCGGGTGGAAACCTCAGGACCGCGCCGTGGCGAAGGAGGAGGCCGCCGTGGGTTAGATGGTTAGGCCGCAGCGACTTGCTTTTCAAGTTCTTTCTTGATGGCTTCGGCCTGTTCTTTTTCGTGGGCGTGCTTTATTCCGGCACCAAGCAGCGTCGTGCCTGCGGCAAGTGCTGCTCCGCCGGCAGCCCAAGTCAACACCACGGGCCAGGCGATGGCCGTACTCGCGCCCAGCAGCCCCCAGAGAATCGGTGTGGTAACGATCGCTTCGCCTGTGGCCAGGGCAGCGATACTTCCGGTGGCGGCACCAGTGACGGCGGAGTTGATTGCACTGGCGGTCACGTTGGCAGCGGAGTTGCTTCGGCCGCCCGAGGCAAGTTGTTCAATGGCTTTGACAACATCTTTGGGGACTTGTTGCCGTTTGCGGCGGTTGGTTTGGGCATGGTTGGAGTTCGAGCGCTTCTTAGGCATAGTTACACCTCCTTTCAGGAAACGAGTTCAAGAACGGTTGGTTTTGATGGAACAGAAGCGGGGAAAGGGACAAAGCCGGGGCTTCCGTGCCCAAGTGCGTCGAGCAACGCGGCAGTTGGACTTCTAGTCTTCGGCTTTGCCGTTACGACTGTTCTTGCCCAGTTGGAGTTCTTCCACGATGATGTGCCGGATGCATTCAGCCAGATCGTGGGCGGTCTTCTGCTTTTGCATATCCAAGCTGTAGCCTTTGTACGCTCCGATGGCGCCAAACAGCAACGTGAGGGACCAGCCGGTTGGGTGGATGTTGGTGAACGGGATGCGAATGACGGTGTCCAGCGCGTAGCCGATCACTGCGCCAATGGCCGTTCCGGCACAAGTGTGAGGATACTTTTGCACCACCTGGTGAATCGCGGAAAGCGTGCGTCGCAGGAAGCTACCGCGCCGGTCAGGCGGAACCCATTTGCTAAGCTGATGCAACGCCTGAAGCTGTTCGTAGGACAACACGTCCAGTACACGAGTAGCGTTTTGTTTGCTAGGCATTTTTATTACCTCCGGACTAGAAGCGGAAACAAGCAGCCAAGCCCCGGAATCGAACCCGGTGTTCGATTTCCCGCCGGAGCAAAGCCACACGGGGAACGGAAAGAAACTCAGTAGGAGAGGGGGTGTCCCCGGGGAGGGCAGCCCTGGGTGGGCCCGGGGAACCCAGGGCTGCCGCTTCGCCTTGCTGAGGCCAATGCCGAGAGGAACAGGTGGCGTGGGAGCTTTTTCTGCTCAGGAGAAAATCAGATAGGCTAGGCCAGCCACGAGCAGAAGCAATTCCCAGACAGGAATAGGCGGCAGAGTGCAACCAGGGAGCATGGCAGGACTCCTTATTGATTGGAGGAAACGGTTGTGCCCCGGCCCGGTGCCGGGTGCTTCACTAGATAAGCGCCAATTGCAGACTTTTACCGCCCGGCTCCGCAGCACCCCCGGCTGGCAAGCCTGGGCGGTGCTGCAGAACCGAAAGCGGCCCCCCCGAACCCGGTAGGTTAGAACAGAGGCAACCGCGAGGATGAGACGACCCGGTAGAACTCGTCGAACCACTCGACCGGCAGGGACAACAGCAGGTAGGGGAAGAGGATCATGGCTTTTTCCTCCTATGACAAAGAGGTTGCGTGGGCGTGCCCCGGCCCGATGCCGGGTGCTTCACTAGATAAGCGCCAATTGCAGACTGTTTTGGCTGCCAGCCCAGCAGCACTCACCCCAGTTGGCAAGCCGAGGCGGCGCTGCTGGGGGCAGCAGGTGTGACTAGGGCCCTGGGTGGCTAGAACGAAGGCAAGCAGGTGGTGGTGAGTTGCCACATGCGATCCAGCCACTCGTCGGGCACGACCAGGAGGAAGGAGGTCAGGATGGGCAGGGTGAGCATGACGGAACTCCTTTCTTCGTGAGAGGTTTTGTCGCGTGCCCCGGCCCGATGCCGGGTGCTTCACTAGATAGGCGCCAATTGCAGACTGTTTTGGCAGCGGCCCAGCAGCGCTCACCCCAGTTGGCAAGCCGAGGCGGCGCTGCTGGGGGCAGCAGGTGTGACTAGGGCCCTGAGTGGCTAGAACGAAGGCAAGCAGGTGGTGGTGAGTTGCCACATGCGATCCAGCCACTCGTCGGGCACGACCAGGAGGAAGGAGGTCAGGATGGGCAGGATGAGCATGACGGAACTCCCTTCTAGCAAGAGGTTTTGTTCGCGTGCCCCGGCCCGGTGCCGGGTGCTTCACTACATAAGCGCCAATTGCAGACCCATTCCCAACAAGTACAGGTTTGGGTCGCGCCCTGCTGGACGCCGCTTTTGGCATCTCTGGTAAATAGGCGCCAATTGCAGAGCCGAAAGCGGCAAAGCGCCGGGCGGCCAATCCGGCCGTGGTACGCCCGGCCTCTAGAAAAAAGGCACCAATTGCAGAGTCGAAAGAGTTTCTACGGCCCAGCCGCGAGCCAGGATTTTTCTGGCACGACATTTGCTCGCAGGAAGGCAAACAAAAATCCCTTGTTGGCCGGAAAGTCCCGCTCGCTTTGGCGATTATTGGCCCAGGGCTTTGGCCCCCCCGGGCGAGACAATCGGGAATGTTTTGCCAACCCGTGTTGGTGGGTCTATAATTCGGGGCGTTCTGCGGGCCTGGCGGCACGTGGGCAGCCCGAGCAGGGATTCCTGCCACCGGAAGTCTTTCCACCCCGTTGTTGGGAGGACCATTATGGCAAGCAACAGGACACTTGCGCGCAACATTTATCTTTCGTGGGTGGGTAAGGACGATTTGGATGCGCTGGAGCCGCGGCCTCCCAAATGCGAGCACGGCCAGTTCGAAGAAAGGGACTCTCCTTGGTGGCCCCCGGGCACACCCTGGGTTCGCCCTCCCGGAGCTACGGAGCGCCTGGTCAACCTGGGACCGACGCTCACCGCCCTGTTTCATCCCAAAAGCTGGTTTTGCAACTTCGTCCTGCGATGGCCCAAGCCTGGCGAACCGGACAAGTTGGACCGGGTGTTTCTGCTCCACTTGCCCGGCGACGACGTGGCCGGGCTTGAGGAGGCGATTTTCAAGATCGCAGAGCACCGCCTGAGTAAAAACAGCGACCTGAGCAAGGAAGAGCGCAAGGCGCTGAAGGACGTTTTGTCGAAACGAGGCGGACCGCTTCAATTCGTACGGATTGAAGCGAGGCATACGCAACATAAAGAACTAGCTGAAGGCATCCGCCGCTGGGTGGACAGTGAGGAGGATCCTTTGGAATTGAGTGACGACAAGAAAAAGAAAAATGTGTTTATAAATCTCAGCCCTGGCACCGGGGCAATGCATGCTACGTGGCTGTTGCTGTATGGGAATCGAGACCTTTTTCCAGGTATTGTCCGCGAGGATAAGATTGACGTCACGTTTGTCGAAGGCGACGGCGGTTACCGTACGGCACACTATTCGAGCGACGACGAGCGTGAACCGATCGTTGAGCTTCCATTCGACCCGTTCCGGCTAGTTCCTGAGTCTGGCAAGACGGATGAGAAACCGCGGAGTGAGTTGAAGTTGGGTTCGTTGAAAAGTAAAGTGTACAAGGATTTAGCCAGACAGCTACGCATGGCTGCCCAAATGCGCGTTCCGGTGGTTCTGGTGGGTGAACGAGGGACGGGAAAGACGATGCTTGCCAAGTATTACCACGAGGTTGCTCAAGCTATGCGTTCCGAGCAGCCTGATGAGGATACCTCACGATCAAGAAAATCCGGCCGCGCAGAACCGAGTCAAGATATCTACGACAACTTTTCCGTAGTTTCCTTGTCTGAGTTCGATTCCGTGGAGCTGCTCCGCTCAGAGCTGTTCGGGTGGAAGGAAGGCTCCTTTACGGACGCAAAGGAAGACTATTATGGATTGCTGGGCAATGCCAACGGGGGAACCTTGTTCCTGGACGAAGTGCACCATTTACCCAGGTCGCTGCAAGCCGCCCTGCTACGACCACTCAACGACGGCACGTACCAGCGTCGGGGCGATCGCAAAACCTATCGCTCTGATTTTGACCTGGTAACGGCCACCAATCGTTGCAACGACTGGGAATCATACCTGTACGACGATTTTCTGGACCGCATTAAAGGCGTCGTACTGCGCGTGCCGTCGTTTGCCGAAGTGTTTGAATATGGAAACGAGGGGTTCGAAGATCTGCAAGCTATGTTCGGTCACGTGCTCCAGCAACAGTGCCACCGATCCAGGGTAAAACACGAGGAACCACCCGATTGGTTCTGGCGCACCTTTCACCACCTGCTCGAACGATTGCCCAAAGAAAAAAGGCTGCCTGGCAATTGGCGGGACCTGTATTTCTTGGTGCGGCACTTGTTGCTCCACTGCACCGAGCCCTATGCTATGACAAGACGCATTCTGTCCTGGGATAACAAAAAGCAAATAACGCGAGCTCTTGAAGAGTCTTTGGGCATCGTTGTCCTGGGAGAGGGAGCTTGAGCGGTGAGTCAGAGACAGGTTTCTAGGCAGCAACAAAGCCAGCAGCAGGTACTGGCCCAGAAGCAGACCACGGTTCAGCGCCAAAGGGCCGACGAGCTGGTAAACATGCACGAGCCCGAATTGCTGCGCCCGAGTCCCCTGGAACCGGACGAAAACCAGTCACCCGACGATCCTACGGTTCTGCCAGAGCACGAAGGCCGTCCCTGGCCCGAGCAGCTCCGCTTTTTTTCTGGCCGGTATCATGTGCTTTTTGTAATTGAGCAAACGAACGACAAAACCTTTGTCGTCCGGTCGCTGATTGAGCCCGCTTCGGACCAAGAGATGATTGAACCAGGGTTTCAAGAAGTCTTTGACGCGTACAAAGCCCTTGCCCAGCGGGTTGCCGAGGTCTGGGGAGAACTCATCGAGGAGTACCCGGAACTTCAACAAAACAGCAGCGAGGTTGAGCCCGAGCTTGTTGCCCGGCTGCTGGCCAGACTCAATGCGGCGGTCATCGACGCCAGCCAGGAGCTAGGAGGCGCGAAACTCAAGCCGAAGAACTTGGGTGCGGAAAAGTACTTTCATCCTGCTTGTGTGCTCTTGCCCAACGGAGTGCCGGTATCTTTGAGCTTGCTTCTCGGCCAAAAAATAGGGCGAAAAGGCAAGTCCGGCAAAGAGGCCCCGCTTCACCGTGTTCCCGATACGATCACTCTCTTGGCCATTTCTCGTGTTTTGCAGGAAGAAGACCCGAACGAGCTGTTGCCGGACAAAGAGATTGCATCGAAAATGAGAAAAAAACTCCAAACTCTAGGATACGAAAATATGGCCAGATTGACCAACACAGACGTTGACCGATTCAGGGCACGCTTCAAAAGGAAAAAGGGGTTAAAAGAAATTGCCGAAACATTGCTGCCCAACCAGCGCACGCGAAAGGAAATCTACGCACAAGCTGGACTTGTGGAAACGCAATCGTAACCGACACGGGGGGCGGAACGAACCATGCATCCGGAGGTTTACAACCCGCTGGTGGAAAAGCTGAAGGAAATCTTTGCGGAAGTGGAACTAGGCCAGGGGTGCATGCTGCTGGGCACACCCCGCAAAACCGAGAAGCAATACAGCGCCCTGGGGAGCAGTTCGCCGGCCCGGTTCAGCGCCGTAGAGCTGACACTGAAACACAACGACCAAGCCGCGAGAATTTGGCTCCCTTGTCCCATCAACCAAGGGCCGGCGTTTTTTCTCCACAGTGCGGGCCACCGTTTAGTAATGCCTGTGATTCGCCTTTGTTTGTACGAAGAAACCCGGCCAGGCAGCAATGAAAAGAAGCTGGTGGGTGTAGAGTACCTGGACCTTTCTAACTGGTTGTTGGATGCTCTCTGCCGCTGGAGGGTGCAGAGACAGCCCGAGGATGCTACACTCTATCAATTTCTAAAGCACCTGGCTTCCAGCCGAGCCGGTGCTACGGTGGCCGAGGCCGCGAAAGTTCTTGCTGCTGCAATACGTCATGCTCTTTTTGGACGGGGCATACGGTTCCATTATCAAAAAAGCAAGCAGGAAAATGATTCGTGGCAGCTATGGCTTAGTCCCCGCAGTCCTTGGACACGCTGGCTAGATCACGATCAAGAATTGTACTGCCGCTGTGCCCAGCGCATGGTTCTTACGGCAGGCGCCGTAGTACACGACGGCGGCTTGATTAGTGTGCCTTCGACCTTCGGGAAACGGGAACGCATCCAGCCAACTTCCGACGCCGACTATGGCATTGATCCGGTTCATACGCCCGAAGGGGACGACATCCGGCTGCGGGGCTACTTGGGAACCAACGTCACCATCAAGGATCGCAAGCTCCAGGTGGCTTCCTCTTCCAGCCATGGGAATCTCGCGGCGGTTCCTCTTTCCCCCAGTACCGTGCAGGTCCCCTTTGCCCAGCACAATGACCCGCGCAGACTATTAATCGCTGCTAATCAACAAATGCAGGCCGTGCCGGTCCAAGGGTGCCAGTCGCCGCGCGTTCGTGTCCCGTGCGACGCTCCTGCCCCGCCGGGAGTCAACCTCCGTGTGGGCTACCTGGCCTGGCAGGGCCTCAATCACGAAGACGCCTGGGTTCTCTCGGAATCAGCGGCCAAGAAACTTGCCACCCGGCGCATCCGCCGAGTGACCATTCCCATTGAAGCTTACGAGCTGCCAGTCGAGGTGCTCGTGCGCTGTGGCGATTCGGTCAAACAAGGCCATCCCTTGGTGAAGCGGCGTTTTATCCCCGTGCTGTTGACAGGTGAGATCAGCCGACTGGCTAAACTGTTCGAGTTGCAAGAGAACAACCCTTTAGAAGAGAGCAGGGCCGACCCCGCTTCGACCCAGCCGGCCTTCCGGCGAATCGAAGAGTGGTTTAAGGCATTTCCACTCCCCACGCACGACAAGGATCGGGCACCGTGTTCCGGTCTGGTGAAATGCGTCAAGGTCTGGGACTTGCTCAAGAAAGAACATCCCTCGGATATTGACGAAGTCGCCGACGGCCTTCCTTGTCGCTTCCGCCAGATCGTCTGTATTGAGATTGAAGAAACACTCCCTCTGCGCGTGGGCGACAAGTTGGCCAATCGCCACGGGCACAAGGGGATCGTCGGCGCCATTCTGCCCGATGAGCAGATGCCCGTCTATCAAGGCCAACCGCTGGAGGCATTGATTGATCCCATCAGTGTGCTCAACCGCTCCAACTGGGGCCAGATTTACGAAACCGTCGTGGGACGGCTTAGTCCAGGACCAATTACTGTCGGCCATTCGGCAACCGCCGAACAGCGCCAGAAAGTCCAACAAAACGCCCAAGTCGAAGTTCAGCCGGCTGAGGCCGCCAGTTGGATCGAGAATCCGGTTCGGGCCGTGGTCGGTACTCAGTTTGTCTTTCGGCTGCCTCATCATGCGGTGGAAAAGCTCGGGCTTTCTCCCGACCCGGCTCCCGGGTTTCGGCGCCGAACTCAACGATTCGGCGACATGGACATGTGGGCGCTTTGGGCCCACGCCGAGACTGAAAACGGTCTTAGCCCAGCGGATCAGAAAGGTTGGCAGAAAGCGTTGGGGCAACTCCGCAGCTTGTTGCTGGCGGCCGGCATTTCTCTATCCGCCAAGGACGAAAAGATCGTCGTCCAAAGTGTGGACCTGACCAAGCCACCAGACAAGAGCGTCCGGATTATCTCGTGCCCCGACAAAGGCAGCCAACCAAATGACAATTCCGGAGCAGACACTCCTTCGCTCACGGAGAAACAGGACGAAAAAAAGAACAAGGAACAGAACAGGAAAAAAAACGAGAAAAAGAAAAAAGTGCTTGGCGAACTGGAAAAGTTACCTCCCGACCAGGGCGCGGTGCTTGAACTTCCTTCTACAGTCGAGGGGGTAAGATTACCTTTTGGTTCCAAGCAAAAGAAAGGCAACACAGAAAGCGAAGACGCACAGGCATACGAAACATCCGTTCGCTATCTCTATGTGCCTCCAGAGAAGGACCGTCCCAATCGAGTTCGGGCAGATGGTTCTGAACAACCGCATCCCCTGTGGGTTGCTTTGCAAGGTATATTGAGGCGCCTTGACGAATGGCAGTCTGGCACCTTGGAACGTTACTCCCTAACTAGGTACTTGCGTACAGCGTATGAATGTGCCTTAGGTAAGCGCGACGGCAAAAACAACAAGAACTTCGTCTTGAACCGGCGCGTTTTGGGACGCCGCATGAAGCGTTCGGCCCGTGCGGTTATTGCCCCGGCCGGGCCGTACAAACTGAACGTGGACGAAGTCGGGATACCGCTGTCAATTGCGGCCGCATTGCTAGGGAAGCGGTATGGTAGCTTGGAAGAGCTGAAAGCCGATAAAGATGAAATCAAGAAACGTTTAAGCAAACGCCGCTTCTGGATCAAGCGAGATCCTGTCCTGCACCGTTGGGGGCTAGTGTGGGTCAAGGCTAGGTTGATCGATGGCCACGACGATGATGCCGTTATCCGCTTACCGGCATCGTTGCTTGGTCCTATGGGGGCCGACTTCGACGGCGATCAAGCGGCCATGTTTGCCCGCGCGCCGCTGAAGCTACATAATCCGCGTAACGCATCGCCCGTTCATATTTTCTACGACGATATCCGCAAGGAGATAAAGTATCTCCCAGGCAAACAATATCTTTACGGTATCCGGTTACTAACCCAAAACGAATCCTTGTGGAAGCAATGCTGCGTTGAGTTGGGGGAAAGCGGAAGCACGTTTCCAGATGCCAAGCTGCTTCGCGTCAACGCCAAAAAAGCGTTGGCCGATTGGTTGCGCAAAACCGGTAGTCAAAGTAAATACTGCTGGCGGATCATTGAGGAGTTTGCGCTTGCAGCATTACGAGTCGATCCCGGCATGGGGCTAGGGCTCCTGCGAGCATCCGAGCTGGCTCAACTGGAGGTTGTAAAGTGCGGAGCCGCTAAGAACTTGTTCTCAACCTCTGACGCCGATAGCAATGAGCAAGTCGACCCCTGGTTCCTGGCCGTTGAACGCGGCGAGAGCCTCGCTAGGTATCAACAAACACCCCTTTCCTCGGGCGAGCCTCCGGATGCTGCGAAATTGGATGACCCGATTGCCAAGGTTATGGTGACGGCTAAAGAGTATGTGGGCAACTTTGGCGGCGCTTTGCGGCGCCTGATTTACGCCATGGAGAAGGTGACTCCGGAGTCCGTTCGCGTTTCTCAGGCAATTACTGAGTTTGCCACACAGCAGTCATTAAGCGTTAAGTCTGGCCAGGAGCCTCTTGCGTGGTCTGACTATCATCGGGTCATTAGACAGCTAATAGCAAGACAACGACCAGCAGTTCCGGCATCCCTTGCCGAAATCGAAGGATTGATAGAAACTCTCTATGAGTTACTTGAGAAACAACCAGAGGCTCGCCACTGGCGTTGGCTCCGGGATGGACAATTGTACAAAGAGCTGTTGCGCAGCGAAAATCATTTGATTCAACTTGATGGCAAGGACTTGCGGCTCCTAGGTTGGCTGAATGCTCTGCCGGAAAACACACAGGGATGATTTCTTGTCTCTACGGATTTTTTCGATGGAAAATACACATGTAACTGATTCACAGTATTGATTCCTGTGAAAAGCATGCAGGAGCGAAAGTGTTCCCGGGAGCATTCGTTTTTTATTCCACGGAATCTCAATAAGTACAGCTTCCTGCGGTGGGCGCTAAGTCATAGCTGTGGCCGTGTTTTCCATTTTCTGCGCCGCCGCAAGTTGATCGCCGCATTGGGAAACCTGGCAAAGCGGTACACCAGGCGCAGCGTGCGGAGGCGGTAGCGTCCTTGACCCAATCCAGCACGAAGGCTGGAAAGCTGTTCCGGTGCCTGCAATAGCCTGCTGGGCTGAACAGGGCATGGCCGAGTTCTCTGCCAAAACTGGGAGGTCGGCCGGGGCGGCCGCTACGCCGGGTTTCTTGCCATATTGCCCAAGCTGGACTTGCCGAGGATTTGCCGCATTCGGCCGTCCTTCCCCCTGGAAAACGGCCGCCGGAAACATAGAATGAGCCGGTTGTTGCTCGGCCCCCGGGGCCGGAAAAGACGTACTCTGTTCCTCCAGCAAAAGATGCCAGCCCATGAGCCAGATCGCCGGAATCTCCGCCCGGGAAATCCTCGACAGCCGCGGCAACCCCACCGTGGAAGTGGACGTCTGGCTGGAAAGCGGCGCCGAAGGCCGAGCCGCCGTGCCCAGCGGGGCCAGCACCGGCGTGCACGAAGCCCTGGAACTGCGCGACGGGGACCCCAACCGCTACCTCGGTAAAGGGGTGCTCAAGGCGGTGGAAAACGTCAACCACATCATCGCCGACCAGCTCAAAGGGTTCGACGCCCTGGACCAGCCCGGCGTGGACCACCTGCTTTGCCAACTGGATGGCACGCCCAACAAGGAAAAGCTGGGGGCCAACGCTATTCTGGGCGTCTCGATGGCCGTGGCCAAGGCGGCCGCCGCCCACTGTGAGATGCCGCTGTTTCAGTACCTGGGCGGCGCCACCTCGCGGGTGCTGCCGGCTCCGATGATGAATGTGCTCAACGGCGGTCAGCACGCCGACAACAACGTGGACGTGCAAGAGTTCATGATTATGCCCCTGGGCTTCGATTCCTTCAGCGAAGCGCTCCGCTGCGGGGTGGAGATTTTCCATACACTGAAAAAACTGCTCAAAGGCCGCAAGCTCAACACGGCCGTGGGCGACGAAGGCGGCTTTGCTCCCGACCTGGAAAACAACCAGCAGGCCCTGGACCTGCTCACCCAGGCCATCCAGGAAGCCGGTTACGAGCCGGGCAAACAGGTTCGCCTGGCCCTGGACGTGGCCGCCAGCGAGCTGTTCGATTCCGAAAGCAAAACCTATCAGCTCGACGGACGCCGCCTCTCCGGCCAGGAGATGGTCGAACAACTGGCCGCCTGGGCCAACGAGTATCCCATTTGCTCTATCGAAGACGGCTGTGCCGAAGACGATTGGGACACCTGGGCCCTGTTGACCCAAACCCTCGGCTCCAAAGTGCAACTGGTCGGGGACGACCTGTTTGTAACCAACGTGCAGCGGCTTCAGCGGGGGATCGACTCCCAGGTGGCCAACTCCATTCTCATCAAGGTGAATCAGATTGGCACGCTAACCGAAACCATCGACGCCGTGGAACTTGCCCGGCGAAACGGCTACACGGCCGTCATTTCACACCGCAGCGGAGAAACCGAAGACACGACCATCGCCGACCTGGCCGTGGCGATGGGTACCGGGCAGATCAAAACCGGGTCGGCTTCTCGGACCGACCGCGTGGCTAAGTACAACCAACTGCTGCGGATTGAGCAGATGCTGGGCGAATCGGCCGAATTCGGCGGGCGGCTCTTCCCGTTCTGAAGTCCTTGCGGCCAGGAGCCTCGGCGGCACCTTTGCTGAGCCTCGCCGTGTGCTGTCGGCCGTTATAGCCAGCCGTGTTCCCGATACCACTGGGCCGTTTGCTCCAGGCGCTGTGGCAGCGGGCAGGCCGGGGCCCATTGGAGTTCCTGGCGCGCACGGGCCGGATCGCAGGTCCAGGAACCGGCTCGGGCTTCGCGGGCTTTGTCCAGGTTGAATATCTGCGGCCGCCGTCGCAGCCGGGCCGCGGACTCGGCCCCTAGGGCGGCAAGCCAGGTGACAAAGCCCGGCACCCGCAACACCAGCACCCGGCGGCGTCCTAGCGCCTGGGCAATCATCCGGCCCAGCTCGTCGTACCGGGGGTGCTCCTCGGCGGCCACGAAGTAATACCCGGCGAACTGATCCTTCAGCGGGTTTGGTGAGATGGTTCGCCCCACCTGGGCGGCACGCACCAGGGCGGCGACCAGGTCTTCGACGTGGACCAGCGACATCCGCGGCACGCGCAGCGTGGGCACCAGATGGACCCCGAATCGGGCCACGGGGCGGAACATCTCCAGCACGTCGCGATCCCCGGGGCCAAAGACGATTGGTGGCCGCACCACGGTGATGGGCACTTGCTCGGCCCAGCGAGTGGCTTCCTCCTCGGCCGCCCGTTTGCTTCGGCCATAGACCGAAACGGGCCGCGGCGGCTCGGCTTCGCAGCGCAGTTGGTCCTGCCCGCTGGGGCCGGCCGCGGCCAGCGAAGAAACCATCACCACGCGGGGAACACTCGTCTGTCGGGCGACGGCCTGGAGCAGTTTGCGGGTGCCCAGGACGTTCACCTGATGAAACCGGCTCCGGGAGAACGCTTTCAGCACCCCGGCCAGATGGAACACCACGTCGGCCTCGCCCAGATGGGCCTGCCACGGTTGCGGTTCTTCCAGCGTGCCCTGGACCAGTTCCACGCCTAGTTCCCGCAGCGGCTCAGCCCGGTCGGCCCGGCGGTAAAGACATACCACCCGATGTCCCTCTTCGGCCAAGCGGCGCACCAGATGCCGTCCGATGAAGCCCGTGGCGCCGGTTACAAGTACGCGCATCGCCGGATGCCCCTCGGAACGCTCAGGGGCCGGTCCCATCCGGCCCGGGAGCCACTAGCGGCAATGCACCCATCGGGGCCGACCAGGAGGAGGTGGAAGAATCCGGCGCGGCCTGCGGGTCCCAGTGACGGGCGAACCCTTGCGGCAGCTCGTCCGAAGGGCTCCACTGGGCGTCGGCCAGCGGTTCGGTCTGCCGGGGATCGGAAGGTTCCGGGGCCACCAGCGGCAGCGGTTCCAGCCGCTGGACAAGCGGAGGCGGCTGGTCCGTTCCTAGGTCGCGCAAGGCCCAAGTCCCCACGGCCACCGTGGCCACCAGAGCCGTGGTGCCCAGGGTGCCCCACCACCAGATGGCCGCTCGGGCCAATCCGGCCGAAGCTCCCCGAAGGAGAAGAGCCGCCACGCCGGCGCTCAAGGCCGCCACGGTGTAGGGGGGACGAGCCAGCGTCCCTTGGAGGGCTTCTTCCAGCCGGACTCGGGCGAGGAACGCTTCGCGCACCGCGGCGCTTTGCCGCACCCGCTGGCGGAGCAGGACCAGTTGCTCGGCGGGCCATTGGTCCACGCCGCGCTGGTCCAGCAGCTCGATCAGTTCCTGGTCGGTCATTCCGCTTGCCCTTCCCCCTCCAGTGCCAGACATTTTTTGAGGGTTTTTCGGGCACGGTACATCAGCAGCTTCACCGCGCCGACGGTGCGCTGCAACCGCTGGCCAATCCGCTGCAACGGCTCCTGTTCCCGATAGTGCCACCGCAGGGCGTCGCGTGCCGCCGGGGTGAGCTGTTCCAGGCACTTTTGCAGCCGGTCGGTCAGTTCTTGTTGCTCCAGCGGGCAGGGAGCGGCGCGGCTTTCCACCTCCAGGCAGATGTCGGTCCAGGAGACTTCGCCGCGGCGGCGCACCCGTCGGGCCCGTTCCCTCAACAAGTTCTTGGCAATTCCCAGCAGAAAGGCACGCGCGTTTCGGTCCTTTTCGAACCGGTCCCGAGCCTGGCAGAAACGCAGGAACGTTTCTTGCACCAGGTCTTCCGCTTCGGTGGGCGAAACGCCCCGGGCGCGGAAATAGGCGTACACCGCCCCGTGATTGGCTTCGACAAGCGGGGCCAACTGCTCGGCCGTAAGCGGAGTCTGACCGCCGGAGGCTGCACGCTGTTTTGCCTGCTTTGCCATTTCCACACTCCCCGGCGGCGCTTCGCCGCGGCGGCCCGTTCCTGTTCCGAAAAAGCGACTTCCCGGCTA
This sequence comes from Planctomycetales bacterium, assembly GCA_015488215.1. GTDB lineage: Bacteria > Planctomycetota > Planctomycetia > Pirellulales > S012-138 > S012-138. The sequence goes on along the minus strand of WFOE01000169.1, from coordinate 1,815 downwards.
CAAGCGGCAATCACGCCGCGCCGGGCCCAAAGCCGGTACCAACCGGATGGCGATTCCATGCTAGCGGGCCGCCGGGGGAATTGCCACTTTTTTCCCTGCCGCCACAGGACCGCCGGCAAGCTAGCACCCGCCCATTTGCAGCATACGAGCCCGGGCCATGGCTTCTTCCGCCTCGGGAATCATCCCGGCCCGCTGGTAAGTGACGCTCATGGCCGTGAAGCTCAACGGGTCGTTGGGCTCCAGCTCGCACACGCGCAGACCGTGCTTGACCGCTTCCTGGTGCTTGCCCAACCGGCTGTAGAAGACCGACAGGGCCGCATGGGCCAGGGCGAAGTCGGGATCCAGTTCCAGGGCCTGTTGGAGCTTGGCCACCGCTTCTTCCAGTTTGCCCTGTTCTTTGAGCTGGTGGGCTTCGTCGTAGAGCTGATGTTTGTCCGCCATGGGAAGTCCCTTTTTCTACCGAGTCATTTCCTGCCGAGTAAGCGGAACCCGAAACCTCATCTCCTCCAAGCAAACCACAAACCCGGCATGAGAGCAACCGCCCCCTGCTTTGGGAAGAACGAACTGCTGCCAATGGTAGCATCCTGCGGGCGCGGCCCTCGGGGGGCTGGGGTTGTTCCAAGTTGTGGCCCTGAGTACGCTTTCGCTTCCGAATTGCCGGTGAGGTCAAGCGGCCGGACAGCTTGCTTCCCGCCTCGGCTTACTTGGCTTAACCGGAATGCTTTAGCCAACCGATACCCAAGCTACAGGCGATGCGGTCCCAGCGGGGGAGCGCTGCCGGACCGGACAACACCGCCTGGGATGGTTGCAGCACAGGTTCACAACGCCACTACCGACAGGGGGTTGCCGTGGGGAACATCCACCCCTTGGCATCGGTCAGTCCCGATGCCGTGATTGCCGAAGATTGCCAAATCGGCCCGTTCTGTGTCGTCGAATCCGGCGTCGAAATCGGCCCGGGGTGCATCCTGGAAAGCCACGTGGTGGTTAAAACCGGAACCCGGTTGGGTGCCCACAACCACATCCACGAAGGAGCCGTCCTCGGTGCCCGACCGCAGCACTTGCGGCATCCGGGCCCTTGGGGAGGAGTGGTCATCGGCTCGCACAACGTCATTCGGGAACACGTAACCATCCACCGGGCTCTGGAGCCGGGAACCCAGACCACCGTCGGCGACCACAACTTTCTGATGGTCAACGTTCACGTGGCCCACGATTGCCAGGTCGGCTCGCACGTGATTATGGCCAACAACGTGATGCTGGGCGGCCACGTGCTGGTCGAAGACGCAGCCTATTTGGGCGGAGCAGCCGCCGTCCACCAGCACTGCCGCATCGGCGCCGTGGCCATGGTGGGAGGCCAGGCCCACGTGAATAAAGACGTGCCGCCGTTTGTCATTGTCGACGGACTCAGTTCGCTGGTCGTGGGCCTGAACCTGATTGGACTGAGGCGACGGGGATTTTCCTCGGAACAGATTCGCCGCCTCAAAGAAGCCTATCGGCTGATCTTTTGCAGCCAACTGCCGTGGGAACAGATGCTTGAGGAACTCCAACGCCAGTTCCCCGAGCAGCCCACGGTCCACTTCCACCACTTCCTGCGACAAACCAGCCGCGGGATTCTCAACCAACGGCGCGTTCCCCGAACGACCACAATCAAACTGCCCCAGCCGGCAGAAACGCCTGCAACGCAAACGCAACGCAAAGCCGGCTAACTGGGCCGTTTTCCGGGCTCGCCAACTTATCGTCGGCGGAAGGCTTGGAGGCATGGGAACGCGTGGGGGCGTGGGGGCAAGCTGGCGACTTTCGTCGGCGGAGGCTTGGGGG
>WFOE01000168.1 GCA_015488215.1 Planctomycetales bacterium | reverse complement strand
GGGGATGGATGGGCAGGGGGATGAGGTAGGAGCTTCCGCACCGCGGGTCTTGCGTCTTGGGTCCTGAGCAGGAGCTACTGCTCCAGTGCGAGAATAAGCGCCGATTCTTGCAAGCGGCCAGCCCCGAGCTTTAGCTCGGGGAGAAGCACGAGCCGGGAGCGTCAGCTCCCGGAGAAGAAGAGCAAACAAGCGCCGGTTCACCGGCTGCGCCGCGAGTTGACACTCGCGGCCCGCGGAGATGCGAACAAACGCCGATTCTCGCACCCGGAAAGGCGCCGACTTCAGCCAGCGGAAGACGCGACGAGAAAGGCCGGGCACTTTACCAGCCCAGGACCATGTTCGTTTCAATCACCTTGCGCGCCTTTTCCAAGTCCGCTCCGGTCCGTTGCATGTAGAGCCGAATCGCCTGGACCTTGTCGCCGGCGGCCTGAGCCAGGCAGTCGCGGGCCGTGGCGCAAGGGTCCACCTGGCCCGTGATCCCCAACGCCGCCTTGGAAATGACCCAAGCGTTGCGCGGGCGGCGCGTGACCCGAACGACCTGATCCCCAGGAAACGATTCGGCCACCATCTGCAGGGCTTCTTCCTGCGTTTCGGCCCAGGTGATAACGATGTGCTGGTTGGTTTCCACTTCGAACAGTGGCATGGCGACCCCTCTGCCAAAACCGCCGGCAACGATGAGCGTCCCCTTTCCCGACAGCACTCCCTGCGGTTTCGATGGTTCCACCGGTCACACCGGCCGCATCGGCCCTCTGGCAGCGAGAGTCTATTGTGGAAAGTCCTCCGGGGGAGTCAACGCCAACTGCCGCCCGGGAGTGGCCGGCTTGCTGCTTAGGGTGCCCCAAGCAGCCGGGGCAGACGCTGCTCGGCGGCGGGCGGCTTCTCTGCCAGACTGCCCCTAGGCGGCAAAGCTGCCACCGGGTAGCATTCTTAGCCTACTGCTGTTGTGTTCCCCTTGGCATCCGCCCGGCTGGAAACTACAGGGTTCGCGGTCGCCGACGGCCACGCCGTTCTCCGGAAACTAACGCTCCCGGCTCGCTGATTGCAAGAACTAGCGCTTATTCTTGCACTGGTGCGGAAGCACCTGTGGCGCAAGCCGCAAGCCCATTCCCGATCGGTGCGGAAGCACCTTGCTCAAGACCCAAGACGCAAGACCTTTCCAAGTGGCGCTCGCCGCCGAGCAACCCTTGGGGCTGCTCCAAAACAGGCGGCTACCGACTTGGCACGACCATGAGAATCGGCATCGTAACCCCGGCTCCGCCTGGTTCCCGCCGGGGGAATCGGATCACCGCGCTGCGCTGGGCGAGGCTGCTGCGCCGCCTGGGCCACAGGGTCGAGGTGGCCCAACAGTACCAGCAACAGCGCTGGCACCTGATGGTGGCGCTGCACGCCCGCAAAAGCCACGGGGCCGTCAAACGATTTCGCCGCCGGTGGCCGGAACGGCCGATTGTCGTGGCGCTGACCGGAACCGACGTGTACGGGGACCTGCCACAAGGCAACGCCCAAGCGGCCGAAAGCGTGGAACTGGCTGACGCTCTGGTGGTGCTACAGGCCGACGCCCCGTCGCAGCTTCCGCCCCGGCACCGCGACAAAACGCACGTCATCTACCAGTCGGTGCGGACCGGCTTGAGCTGGCAGCCGCTGCGGCGGAAGTTCCGGTTGTGCGTGCTGGGGCATCTGCGCCGGGTAAAGGATCCGTTCCGCGCCGCCGAAGCAGTGGCTTATCTCCACCGACACGCGGCCGGGCTTTCGCCCGGACAGGCGTTTCGGCCGCTGGAAGTTTGCCAGGCCGGCGAAGCACTTTCGCCCAGCTTTGCCCGGCGGGCGGAGCGGTGGCAGGCACAGCATCCCTGGTACCGCTACTTGGGCGAAGTGCCGCACCACCGGGCCATGCGTTTGCTGAGCCGCAGCAGCCTGCTGGTGCTCAGCTCGCTGATGGAAGGAGGAGCCAACGTGGTGTGCGAGGCGATCGCCGTCGGCACGCCGGTGCTCTCCTCGGACATCGGCGGCACGCGCGGATTGCTGGGAGCCGACTACCCGGGCCTGTTTCCCGTGGGCGATACCCGCGCGCTGGCCCAACTGATCCACCGCTGCGCCACCGAGCAGCGCTTTCTCCTGCGGCTGCACCGCTGGTGCGCGGCTCGCCGCCACCTGGTCGCCCCGGAACGGGAACAGGCCGCCTGGCGGAAGCTGCTCGCCCGGCTCTCCTTACCGCCGGAGGGCACCCGCGCGGAGTGAGCCGAACGCCGCGTGTTCCCGGGCAGCGGACTTTTCTTACTGGCAGTCACAACACTTCCGGCCGCAAGCACCGCGCCAGAGGATTGGAACGGCACCGCAGAGCTTTGTGACACGCTCTTACTGGCCTGCGGCTTTGTCCGACTTCCGCGACGGCTTTTCGGCGATGGCGAACAGGTGGGTCTTGTTGGAAATGTAGAGCACCCCGCCGGCCACCACCGGCGTGCTGTAAACGGAGTTGCCCATGTTGATCTCGGCCAGCGGCTGCCCATCGGGCATGGCCACGTCCGGATCGGCCGACAGACGGAAGACGGCCACGTCGCCGTCTTCGTCGCCGATATAGACTTTGCCGTCGGCAATCAGCGGAGACCCCCAAGCGGCGGCCAGCATGTCGTAAGTCCAGTGCACCTTGCCAGTGTTGGCATCCAGGCAGTGGAACAGGCCGCTGAAGTCCGCGATGAACAGCAAGTCGTCCTTGATGGCCACCGTGCCGCAGGAACGGTGCATGGTTTCTTCAAAGTCGATCTGGCCGTCGCCGTTCTGGTCGAAGGTGGCGTAGTGCCAGATGGCCGCCGAGTTGGGATTGTCGCGGACGAAATCCCCCTTGTCCGGCTCGCAGGCCTGGATGCGTTTGTGCGGGATCGGCTTATCCGGCGAAGCGGAGTTGAACACCAACTGCGGGCTCACGTCGCCCCGTTTGGTCGGGTCGATGCACCACAGGTGCCCTTCGCCTTCGCCGTGTTCGGGGTCCTGGCCCACGGCGATGTAAACCCGATTCTTGTACACCACCGGGGTGCCAATCAGGTTGTTGCGCGTGCCGCGGCCGCCCAGAATCCACTTGGACTGCTTGGGATTGCAGTCGAACTTCCACAGCAGGATGGGCCGACCGTCGATGTTGTCCCGGGTGGCCAGAAAGCTGTAGAGCCAGCCGTCCCCTCCGGCAAACATCACCTGCGGCACGCCGTCGATGACCGCATAGGCCGGCGAGGACCACTGCCCGTGCAGGATGTTCAGCCCGGGCGAGTTGTCGGCCCAGACCAGCTTGCCCGTCTTCTTTTCCAGGCAGATGAAGCTGGGGGCCTTGGGAGCCGGGATGTTGATGTGCGATTCGTCCACCCCGTTGCTGGTGTTCACAAACAGTAAGTCGCCGGCCGCGGTAACCGAGCAACTGCACATGTTGTGCTGGGAGATGCCCAACTCCTTCATCATGTCGAAGACCCACACCACGTCGGCCTCGTCCTTGTTCTGGTTGGGCTCCTGGGTGTAGGGGCCGTCGTTCTCGCCGTCGTAAAAGCCCTGGGTGTCCAGGCAACGCACTTCCCCACGGCTGGTAACGAACCAGAGCCGGTCCCCTTCGACCAACGGGGCGCAGCAGATGCCTTGCAAGGGCCAGTCGTGCACACGCCCACTGGGCAGTTTCTCGCTGGAATGCTGCCAGAGAAACTTGCCGTCGCTGACACGAAACGCCAACAAGCAGCCCAAATCCACCGTGGCCGGGTACCGCTTCAGGTAGCCGGCCCCGTTGTTCGTGCCCACGTAAACCTGGCCATTGGCGATGACCGGGTTGCCGTAAGTCTGCGAACCGAGCTTGGCCACCCAGAGGATGTTTTTGCCCGAGCCGGGCACCCAGTTGCCCTCGTCGTCGAACTGGCCGATGTCCCACTCGGTGGGCAGATGCTGGACCTGGGGAGTGTTGTTGCGGATCGATGTGCCGCCCCACTGGGGCCAATCGTCCGGCTTCACGCCGACCAGCTTGCCGGCAATCTGGTCCGGGTCGATTGAGGTGGGATTGCCCGACTTGTAGCCCTGGTACTGTTTCTTGACCCGAGCCAGAATGGCCTCCACATCCGCCCCTTGAGCCGTTTGGGTGCTGGTGGGCACCACTTGCGGCTTGGATTGGGACTGGCCCGAGGGCTTCGGCGGCTTTTGTTCCCCGGTTTGTTTTTCGGCCGGTTCTTTGGCCGCAGGGGGAGCTGGTTTGGTCGAGTTGGCTTCGGATTGCTTCTGCCCGGCGGCATCCGGCTTTTCACTCTCGGCAGGCTCCGGCGCGGAAGAAGGCTGCTCCGGCGCGCCCTGGGGAGTCTGGATTAGTGCCGCCTGGGGCGAAGGCCCCTGTTCCTCTTGCGAAGGACCGGACGGCTGTTGCTGGCAGCCACCAGCAAGCAGCAAAGCGATGGCCAGCAACGCGGGGCACCAACTCGTGCAAATGGCAGAAGACCGTTTCATCGTGGGAAACACTCCATTAAGGAAGGTTGTCAGGTGGTTGGGACAACGGGTTTGCGGCACTTCGGGGTATGCGGCGTTTCGGCTTCCAGGCAGCGGGGGCTTCCCGACGCCTGCCGGGACGGGACCGATACCGCCCGCGGCAGCTTGCAGGCAGCTTTACTGCTCGTTAGGCGTGACAATCACGTTGTCGATGAAGAAGTCGGCTTCGCGGGCGTTGCCGAAAAAGCCGGGGGCTCCGTGGCGGTTGGGCACCGGGTCTTCGGCCACCACCTGCCACTGCTTAGGTTCCGGTTCTTCCCGCGGCCACACTTTGCCGCGGAGGATTACCTTATCCCCGGCGTTTTCGGCCCGGAACTTCATCCGGTACCAACGGTTTGCCTGCCAGCGGAACGGCACGCTCTTGGCCATCCGCAACTGGGCGTGCCAGCTCTGGATGCGCAGCATCTGGCTGGCGCCCATCATCACCAGGGCGTACCGCTGGGCGATCAGGCCCATGTCGGGCATCCGCCCGTCCTTGAGTGTGCCGTAGAAGTCGGCCTGGATGGTGTAATCGTGAAGGTCGATTGGGCCAATCCATCCCTGGCTGCGCGTACCCAGCTTGGTGTAGCGGCCGCCGGGAATGGGGATGCGTTCCAGTTTTTTCAGCGCCCAGTTCCCGTCGGGCATCTTCACCGGCACGTGGCGGTGCTTCATGCCGACCCAGATTTCGGGAATCCGGCCGTCTTCGAAATCGAACTTCCAGGGAAGCGGCGGGATGATGCGCACTCGGGCCGTGGATTGGTGCTGGCCCACCTTGGCCGTAACCCGGGCGGCCACGTGGCGTGCTTCGGGCGAAGCGGTAAAGGTGCCCTGGGCGTTCACCTGCCCGTTGGCGTCCACTTCAAACTGCACTTCCTCGGGCCGGGCTTGCCGCAAGAACTGCCCGCGGGCATTGTAAAGCCGCACGTGGAACTGCTGCTGGCCGCCGGGAGCCAACAGGGCTTCGGCCGGGACGATCTGCACCTGAGCCACCTGGGTGTCGGTTTCCACCGGGGGTTCCTTCGGACCGGGGGGGATGGGGTCGCTGGTGGCTTTCGCCTCCTTGCTGCCCAGGCAGAACAGCCCTCCGGTGGTGGCCAGATAAATCCGCCCGTAGGCCACCACGGGCGAAGCGGCGCACTCCATCCCGCTGGGCAGCCGCGTGCGGTAAACGACGCGCACGCCTCGTTCGGTCGGTTCCAACACGTACCAGCGGCCGTTGGCCGTGCAGATGTAGATGTGGCCGTCGGCATAGACGGGGCTGCCGCGCATCTGGGTGCCCAGCTTCATGTTGGCCCGGGGCCGCGGGCCGCGGCGACCCACCTGGCGGCCGGTCTTGGCGTCGAAGATCCACAGCCCCCCGCGGTCATCGACCACGTAGAGCCTTCCGTCCACGTACAAATGCGAGCTCTTGCCGTTGGCGATTTGCTTATTCTTCCACAGCAGCTTGCCCTGGGCGTCCAGGGCGATCACGGCGCCCATGGTGTTGTCTTCCAGGTTTTCCTCGCTGTGGCCGGTGTAGGTAACCCCATCGACCACGATGGGCGAGACGTTCAGCCCCCGGCGGCCCAGCGGGAACTTCCAGATGGCCTTGCCGGTGCGTGGCTGGAAGGCCCACACCTGCCCGTCCCCGGAACCGAACACCATGGCCGCCTGGTCCTGCAACACGGTGAAGAACGGGGTGCTGTAGGTGGTGTCGTAGGGAATGAGCCGCGTGCCGCGGAACCAGCGAAGCTGCCCGGTCCGCTTATCGAAGGCGAAGAAGCGATGGGCCGGGCGGGAGTTTTCGCCCCAGTTGATGACCACGCCGCTGATGAGGACCATGTCCTCGAACACGCGCGGGAAGTTGGTCCGGCCGCCGTAGGTGCTCAGCAGCCCGAACTCCTCATGCAGCGAACGCCGCCACAGGGTCTTACCCGTCCGGCCGTCGATGCACTGGAACAGCCCGCACACGCCCAGGTGATAGACGTTGCCCGTCTCCGGATCGACCGTGACGGCCGACCAGCTCACGCGAGTATCCGGCACGTCGGACAGATAGACGTTGTAGCGGTTTTCCCAGATGGTCTTGCCCGTGTGAGGGTCCAGACACACCACGCGTTCCCCTTCGCGCACCGTACCCGGCTCGGCCCGAGCCTGAATGTAAAGCCGCCCGTTGAAGACCACCGGGGAGGAGATACTCCACACGTCGTCGCGGAACCAGAGCACGTTCTGTTTCGTGCGGGGGTTCCACCGCACCGGCAGCCCGTGCTGGCGGCTGGTGCCGTTTTGTTCCGGCCCGCGCCAAACGGGCCAGTAATCAAGCGGTGTGTTCTGCTGGGCCCAAGCCCCCTGGAACGAAAGCAGCCATCCGGCAACGACCAGAAAACCAACGAGCTGTTTCATGGCAGGCATGGCAGGGTTGGGAGGCAAGTTGGCCCGGCTCGTCAAGGGCGAGGATTCGCTCCTCGGCGCACCGGAGTCCAGGAAAGGCAAGAAGACTTGAGTTCTACGATAAGTGAAACCTTACCGCTTGGCAAGGAAACGACGGCGTCTCCCCACACCCGCGTGCGGCAAACGCCGGTTCTGACGAACTGAGGGCGTGGGGACTGGGAGGCGTGGGCGCGGGAAGGAGTTTCCACTCCGGGCACAAGTAAGCGCAATTCTCGCCCCCGGCAAGCCACTGACTTCAGTCGGCGAAGAACAGTACGGTCGTCGGCGACTAGGTGCTACCGCACCAGGGCAAGGCCTGGGTTTATTCTCACAATCGGTTCTCCCCGGAATGAGGTCCGGGAAGAGCCGAAGTACCGAACAGAGCCGTCTGCCGCTAAAAACGATTGCTCAGGCATTTCACCTTTTTCGCACTCGTCACTTGGAGGTCTTCGCCCATTTTGTACACCGGGCAGGGAAGAGTGGGGAGTAGGTCAGGAATGGTTCTCTGCCTGCCGGAAAGATTTTGGTCGAGCTGAGCCAACTGCGCTCCGGTTCCGACCCGCGACGGTACGTTCCCGGCGTTTCTGTCGCTCTTTTCCTGGCTTGCAAGAAAACGCTTTTGCTCGGGCACCTTGTGGGCCGGCAGGGCCGTGATAAGATGACCGCCGAGGAATGACCTTTGCTCGCCGCGGAAAGACCGAATTCTGGATGATGACTCCCCCTCGGGTAGCCGCCTCGGCCCGACGTAAAACTTCCACCGCTTCCGTTGCGGGCCCGAATTGGGCCTGGAACGGGCATGCGCCGCCCTCGCTGAGTGCTCTTGCCCCGTGGCAAGAGGAGGAAGCGCACCGGAGTTGGGCTGCGTATTTGCGGAGCCGTCCGGCGCAGTTCCTGCTAGAAACCCTCGCAAATCTGCGGCCGGAGCACTTTCTCTGGGGGGCCAGTACCGCTCTCCCAAGCCAACAGCTTGACGCGCTTGTCCACCTGGCCCGCTTTGCCAGAACATGGCCCGCGGCGGCCGGACGCGGAGCCCGCAAAACGCCGCAGGGGTGGGACGACCTGCTGGCGCTGGTGCAGGACCAAGGGGTGTCCTCTCCCTACCAGAGCGCTCTGGCTGCGTTGCTTGTGGCCTGGGCGTTGCCTTGGGCGGCCACGTGGTGTTCCCGGACGCAGTGGTGGGAACTGCTGGCCCGACTCTTCCGGCAAGCCGAAGCGGCCCAACGCTTGCCGCTGGAAACCGAACCGCTCCGACGGCAGCTCCTTGGCGGCGAGCTTCCGCTGCTGTTGGCGGGGGCCTTTGGGCAGTTGGCCCCTTTAGGGCCCTTGGCCGACCGGGCTCGCCGGGTGCTTTCGGCCGGCCTGGTAGAACTTTGCGACGGCCAGGGGATGGTCCACGGGCGTCATCTGCAGGTGTTTCCTGCGTTGTTGGGTTGTTGGACTCGCTGCCTGATGCTCCCCAGCCAGTCGCCCCTCTGGACCACCAAGGCCCAGGACCAATACGATTGGGCGGTGCGGCAGATGCTGCGGTTGTTCCAAAGCGACGGTCGCTGGTGTTTCCACGCGGCCAAGGCTCCGGCCGGGGATCGCCAACTGGTGCAACAGATGCTGCAACTGGCCGGCGACCGCTACGATTGGGCCATGGCCCGCCGCTCGTTACCCGGGGCCTGGCAACGCCCGCTGCGTGCCCACCTATCCCAACAAGCCTTGCCCGAGCTGTTGCCTCCGCCGTGTTATCAATCGGACTGGGCCCGCGTGGCCCTGTTGCAACCGCAGTGGGAACGCGGCACGGCGCGGCTTTGGGTCAACCACGCCGAAAAAGCATGCCGCTGGGAACTAAGCAACCGCGGCGCCTTGCTGCTCCAGGGGGAACTCCATCTGGAACTGCGTCGCAACGGGCACTTGCTCCGCCCCCAAAGCCAGTGGGACTGCCTCCTCTGGGAAGCCGACGCCGACGGGGACTATCTGGAACTGGAGCTGGAACTCTCTGATAGCACCACTCTCTACCGGCACGTGTTTCTGGCCCGGGAAGACCGCTTTCTACTGCTGGCCGATGCGGTGTGCGGTCCCGACGAACCGGCTTCGTGGGAATACGGTTTGTCCCTCCCCCTGGCCGCCGGCGTGGGCTGGCAAGCGGAAGCCGAAACCACCGAAGGCGTGCTGCTCGCCCCGGGAGGAAATCGCCTGGCGTTGCTGATGCCGATTGGGGCTCCCGAGTGGCGGGTCGGGTGCCCTTGGGTTCCGCTGCAACAGCAGGAGCAACGTCTCTGGCTCCGTCATTGTTACCGGGGATGCCGCTTCGTGGTCCCGTTGTTCTTCGACCTGGATTCCCGCCGGACCAGAAGGCAGCGCACCTGGCGGCGATTAACCGTGGCTCAGGATCTCCGCCCCGTGGAGCCGGACCAGGCGTGCGGGTTCCGCATACAAAGCGGCAGCCAACAGTGGCTGTTTTACCGCGGGCTGGACGGAGTCCATTCGCGCACGGTGCTGGGAGCCCATCTGTTCTGCGAGCTGTCGCTGCGCCGCTTTCTGCCCGACGGATCGACCGAAATGCTGATCGAAACCCTGCCCGAGTGACAGCACCGCTGGCGGCGCTGGAGCGGTCGGGGAGCAGCCCGTCTTGCGTCGCTTCCGGCGGCAGCCTACGGTACGAGGCCGAAGTCAGGAACGGCAACCCGCTTGCTCCCGGCAAGGATGCCCGCAGCGATGAATGGTGCCTTGGTGGTGATTCCGGCCCGGCTGCAATCTTCCCGCTTGCCCCGGAAGATGCTCTTGCCCGTGGGCGGCAAACCGCTGGTGGTGCACACCTACGAAGCCGCCTGTCGAGCCCGTAAGCCCCGAGCCGTGCTGGTGGCCACCGACTCGGCCGAGATTGCCCGCGAGGTGCGCCGCTTTGGCGGCCAGGCGGTGCTCACCAGCCCCAGTTGCCCCAGCGGCACGGATCGCGTGGCCGAAGTGGCACGCAGCCACGCGGAGTTCGACGTGCTGGTCAACGTTCAAGGCGACGAGCCGGAAATCGATCCAGCCCATATCGACCTGGCCATCGAGCTGCTGGAACAGCACCCGGACGTGCCCATGAGCACGCTCGCTTCGCCCATCCGCTGCGTCGAGCAACTGGCCGATCCGGCCTGCGTCAAGGTGGTGTTCGACCGCCGGGGAAGGGCGCTTTATTTTTCCCGGGCGCCAATCCCCTTTGCCCGCGATGGCCTCCCCAGCCAGAATGCCGGAGCCCCCCTGGGCTGGCAACACATTGGGCTTTACGCCTACCGGCGCGAGTTTCTGCTTCGTCTGGCCGCCCTGTCACCTTCGCCGCTGGAGCAGATCGAAAAGCTGGAACAACTGCGCGTGTTGGAAGCAGGCCAGCGGATTCTTGTGGGCCGCGTGGAGCACCACGCCCGAGGGATCGATACCCCGGAAGACTATCACCGCCTGCTGGTCCGCTTGCGCCGCAGTGCCTAACGGAAAAGTTGCAAGGTTTTGCGTGTCGTGCGTTGGGCCGCCGGGGACTCGCGGCGATTGCTTCCCGGGTGCCGCGGCAAGATTGCCGGCAGTTGTTGGTCGTATAATTGGGCAAGCTCCGGGCTTCCGTCCGGGGAGTGCTGAAAAACGCTCGCTGTTATTTTCCTCCCCCGACTCAAGTCGGGGGCTCGCTGGTTGCAAGAATCAGACTGATTCCCGCCTTGGTGCGGAAGCATCCCCCCCACGCCTCCAT
>WFOE01000167.1 GCA_015488215.1 Planctomycetales bacterium | reverse complement strand
TTGCCCAGGTGGCACAACATGCTGCTTACGTGGCCCACGCTGGCCAGATCGGCGGAGGTGGGTTTTCGGGAACGGATCGCTTCCAGGAAATTGCGCACGTGCTGGACGGTGGCATCAGCGCGTTTTTCTTCGCGGATCAGGCGGCCTCGCTGGTCGTAGGCTCGCCAGCGGCGATTGCCAATGACCACGTAACCACCGTCGCCATAGACGGCCGCTCCCTCGCCTTCGCCGTGCATCGGGTAGCGGTTCCAGATACGCAACTCGTAGGTAATCAGGCAACGGTTACGAGGATAGTCGTAGGTGACCATAAGCGTATCGGGCCACTGCTGAGCATCGTCGAAGTAATACTTGCCGCCCAGGGCCGCAATCCGCTCGGGCCAGCCCAGCGGCGACTGCCCCGCGGCCCGCAGCGCCGCATCCAAGGCCCAGCGGGCGATGTCGAGCCGGTGGACGCCGTCGTTGCCCAGGTCGCCCGTGCCGTAGTCGAAGAACCACCGCCACGAACCGTGGAACCGGTTGCGATTGAAGGGACGCAGGGGAGCCGGTCCCAGCCACAGATCATAGTTCACACCTGGGGGCGGCTGGGAATCGGGCGGGTGGCCGATGTTGGCCTGCCGGGTGCTTTCCCAGGCTTTGGCCATTCGCGGAGTGCCGATGGCCCCGGTGGCCAGGTAGCGGATCAGGGCGTGCATTTGGGGGTCGCTTCGGGCCTGGGTGCCCAACTGCACCACGCGGCGGTACTTTTGTTGGGCCTGCCGCATGCGGCGACTTTCTTCCACGTTGTACCCGTCGGGTTTTTCCACGTACACGTCCACGCCGGCCTGGCAGGCAAGAATAGTGGGAATGGCATGCCAATGATCCGGCGTGCCGATGACCAGAGCGTCCACTCCGGCGTCGAGAATGCGGCGGAAGTCTTCCACCGCCTTGGGCCGCCGTCCGGTGAGCCGCGTTACGGAATCCACCCGGGCGGCAAGCACGTTGGCATCCACGTCGCAAACGTGGGTCAGCTCCACGTCGCTTTGAGTGGCGAAGCTGCGCAGCAGCGCCGCCCCGCGCCCCCGCACGCCCATCACGCCCACTTTGATCCGCTCGCTGGGAGCCGCCTTGGCCACGGGAGCCGAAGCAATCCAGGTGCCCAGTGTCGCCGCCGTGCCGGTTTGCAGAAACGCGCGTCGTTTCATCGCGGAACCCCTTTGCCGAAAACACCACCGGGAGAGAACGAACCGTTGCCGTCCGCCCGATTCTAGCAGGAGATCGGCCGCCACGGCCAACGGTTTGTTTGGCGGAGTAATCACTCGCCGATGGCGGATTCGCCGGTGGCCGGTTCGTTGGCGGAAGATTTTTCCCCGGTGGATTCCCTGGCGGCCGGCTTGGCCGCGGGGATCACCAGGCGGAACGTGCTTCCTTGGCCGGGCGTGGATTCCACGCGGATATCGCCGCCGTGTTCGCGCAGGAGCTTGCGGCTCACCGGCAGCCCCAGTCCCGTGCCGCGGTTCCCCTTGGTCGAGACGAAAGGCTCGAAGATGCGCTGGAGCTGCTCCGGCGGGATTCCCGGCCCAGTATCCTGCACCGCAATCTCCGCTTCTTGTCTGTGCGGATGGTAGTGCACTCGGACCAGCACGCGGGCCGGTTCGGCTCCGGCACAGGCTTCCACGGCGTTGATTACCACGTTGAGCAAGGCGTGATGGATGGCGTCCGGGTCCACGTACCAGAGGGGGAGTTCCGGGCAGGGTTCGAATTGCAGTTGGACCTCCATTTCGCGGGCTCGGTTGGCCGCCAGTTCCACCACGTCCTGAACCAGTTGGTTCAGATTGGTCTGGGCCAGCTCGGGCTCCCGCTCCTTGCTGAAGGTGAGCATGTTGAGCACCAGGTCGGAGATGCGCTGCTGGTTCTTTTCGACGAACTCCCAGCCGCGGCGGAGCATCTGCTCGTCGCCGCGCTGGAGGCCGTCCTTGATGAGAAAGCTGCCGCCACGGATTCCCTGAAGGATGTTTTTGATGTGGTGCGAAAGCATGGCCACCGCCTGGCCGATTGCAGCCAGGCGTTCTGCTTGCACCATCGCCTGGTAGTAGCGAGTGTCTTCCACGGCCAGGGCCGTCTGGTGGGCGATGGCCATGAGCAGCGTCAGGTGCTCTGGAGTAAAGCGTACTTGCTGGTCCCGGGCCTTTAACACTTCGTGCACGGCCGCGGCCGTGTCGATGTACATGGCCCCCACCAGCCCGTAACGGCCCAGCATCGGCACGCAAATCGCCTCACGAATGCCCAGCCGGCGGACGCTGGCCGCATCGGTCCAGCGCTGGTCAGCCTGGGCGTTGGTCGTAAGCACGCCCTGGCGGTGCTGGAGCACGTAGTCCAGGATTGTCTGGCTGATGACAAGCGGTTCCTGCTGCCGGGTGCCACGGGTCATTTGGACGGCCGGTTGCAGATGTCCGTCGTCTCCTTCGGCCAGCAGCACGCAGCCCCGGTCGGCGTGGACGAACTCGAACACCAGCTTCAGAATCCGCTGGAGCAACTGGTGGATGTCCAGCGTGCCGGTGGCGGTTCGGGCCGCCTCGTACACCAGGCGCAAGGCTCGGGCATGGGGGCTTTCCAGCTCGGCCGGCCCCAGCAGAGCTTGCTGAAGAATTTGGCTCCCCTGTTCCTGGCGGACCGTGTGGATGATGCGGGAAGGTTCTTCCGGCGATTCGCGGCGGATTTGCACGCCGGTGCCGTCGCCGGCTTGTTCTTCCTCGGCGGTAAAGAGCATCAGCGTGCGGCCCACCTGGATCTGGTCGCCGCTCCGGAGCACGTGCCGCTGCACCCGGCGGCTGTTGACAAACGTGCCGTTGGAACTGCCGCAGTCCAGCAGCACCCAGTGGGAGCCTTCGCGCTGCAGCTGGGCGTGGTGGCGCGAGGCTTCCGCATCGTGCAGTTGGATTGTGTTGTCCGCGTCGCGACCGATCCGCACGCGCGTTTCGGACAACTCGAACCGCGTTCCCTGGTCGTTTCCCCAGATGACAAACAGCGAAGCCAATGGACACTCCCTCGCTCGCAGACGCACTGCCGCAGCCGGAACGGTAGGCACGCTCCGGCCTTCTCCTTCATTCTAGCCGCCGCAGGACGAAACGGAATTGCACCACACGTTCGCCCGCCGCAGGACGCAACCTCTCGGGGGCACCAGCCGGTGCCAGGCCGAGCGGGAAAGGGCCGCCGTTTGAAAGCAAAGCATTGTTTTCCGCTTCGCGAGCGTCTAGGGTGTTTGGCAGCAGGTGATGTATCCCGGAGCAGTCGATGGCCAGTTCCCGCTGCTGCCTGAGCCGAGGAGCAGCGTGCCGCCGGGTGCGGCTGCTCCCGTGGATTGCCCTTGGAGGTTGGTTTCCGCCCGAATGTGTGCCCAGAGCAAGGTTTCGCCTATGAAACGCCGTGTTGCTGCCGTTGGTCGTTGGAACTTGTGCGGGAGGTTTGTCCGTTCTGGCATTCGACGGCGCCGGCTTTTACCGGCGGTGGTTTTTGTGCTGCCGGTGGCTTTTGTGTTGCTGGCTGCTTTGCCGGCTGGGGCACAGCAGGGCGGCAAATCGCAAGGGGCGAAAGCCCGGCAGGAGGCCGGTCCCGCCCTTCGCTGGCCTGGCCAACTGCCCGGTGGGGCCATGCTGCTGCCCAACGGCTGGTCGCTGCGTCCGGTGGGCAGGCAAATCCCCCTGGGCGATTTTCCGGTCAACGTGGTGTTTCATCCCTCGGGGCGTTGGGCCGTGGTTTCTCACGGCGGTTGGGGCACGCATGAGCTGGTGGTCGTGGACCTGGCTTCGCGCCGCGTGGTGTCCCGAGCCGAGCTTCGGGAAACCTACCTGGGTCTGGCGATGGATCCCCAGGGGCGTTACGTCTATGCCAGCGGCGGCACGCAGCAGTTCATCTACCGCTTCGAGTTCCAGGACGGCTACCTCGTCCGGCGGAAGGACGTGCCGGCCACGCGGGCCAAGAAGAACCGGTTCATTCCCACCGGGCTTGCCCTCTCGGCCGACGGCAAGGTGCTCTACTCGGCCAACGCCTGGGGCGATACGGTAAGCCGCATCCCCCTGGAAAATCCCGAGCAGTTGCAGGAGTGGTCCCTGCCCGGGGAAAGCTATCCCTACCTGGTACTTCCGGACCGGGAAGGCAAACGGCTCTTTGTCAGTCTTTGGGGATCCGGCGCGGTGGCCGTGCTGGACGCCCAAAGCGGCAAGCAGCTTGCCACCTGGAAGACCGACCTGCACCCGACCGAAATGCTGCTCTCGCCCGACGGGAAGGTGCTGTTTGTGGCCTGCGCCAACAGCAACTCGGTCCATGTCATCGACACACAAAAGGGACGCACGCTGGAAGTCATCAGCGCGGCGCTCTATCCCGGTGCTCCCATGCCCACGGGCACCACGCCCAACAGCATCGCGTTGACTCCCGAGGGGCAGGTGCTTTTTGTGGCCAACGCGAACAACAACACGGTGGCCGTGTTCAACGTGAGCCGCCCGGGCAAAAGCGTTTCGCTGGGACTGATTCCCACGGGCTGGTATCCCACCTGCGTGCGCTATCACGCCCGGCGGAAGACGATCTACGTAGCGAACGGCAAGGGGTTGGGCTCTCGGGCCAATCCGCTGGGCCCCCAGCCGGAACGCGAACCCCCCAAGACGGTGCGAGAATACATCGGCAAGCTGTTCCAGGGCACGCTGCAGGAAGTGCGGATGCCCGGGCCGAAGCAACTGGCCCAGTACACGCAGCAGGCCCGGAAGGCCAGCCCCTTGCGAAAAGACTTGCTTCCGCCCACGCAGCCGCCCCCGGGTAATCCCATTCCGGCCAAAGTAGGCGATCCTAGCCCCATCAAGCACTGCATTTACATCATCAAGGAGAACCGCACCTACGACCAGGTGTTCGGCGATATGCCCCAGGGCAACGGCGATCCCCGGCTGTGCCTGTTCCCGGAACGGGTCACGCCCAACCATCACGCCCTGGCCCGGGAGTTCGTGCTGTTGGACAACTTCTACGTCAACGGCGAGGTCAGCGCCGACGGGCAGGAGTGGTCCCTGGCCGCCTACGCCACCGATTTCATTGAAAAGAGCTGGCCGCTGCTGTACCGGGGCCAGGCCCGGCGGGTGATGAACTACCTGGGCGACGGGAACTACCCCATCGCCTATCCCAAGCACGGCTATCTGTGGGACCACTGCCACCGGCACGGCGTGGACTTTTTCATCTTCGGCATGTGGCTGGAAACGCCCGCCCGGGTGGGAGACCCGGCCCGGCCCAGGTTCGACGTGGTCAAGGGCCACTTCGATCCGCTGTACCGTCCCTGGGACATGGACTACATGGACATCGACCGGGCCAAGCGGTTCGCCCAGGTGCTCAAGGACTGGGAAGCCAAAGGCTCCATGCCGCAGATGGTTATTCTGCAACTGCCCAACGACCACACCTACGGCCTTCGGGCCGGCAAACGCACGCCCACGGCCATGGTGGCCGACAACGACCAGGCGTTGGGGATGATTGTCGAAGCGGTAAGCCACAGCCGATTCTGGAAAGAGACGGCCATCTTCGTGGTGGAAGACGACGCCCAGAACGGCCCGGACCACGTGGACGCCCATCGCACGGTGGCCCTGGTCATCAGCCCCTACACGAAGCGGGGCCATGTGGATTCCACGCTTTATTCCACGGCCAGCATGTTGCGTACGATGGAGCTGATTCTGGGCATGCCGCCGATGAGCCAGTTCGACGCGGCGGCCACGCCCATGTACAACTCGTTCCAGGCCAAGCCCGACCTGCGTCCTTACAAGCACCGCCCGGCCCAGGTGGACCTGAACGCCCGCAACCCCGGCGGCACGCTGGGAGCGAAGATTTCGGCGGAGTTAGATTTCAGTCGGGCCGACGCGGCTGATGACCTGGTGCTCAACCGCCTGGTGTGGCAGAGCGTACACGGGCCGCACTCGGTGATGCCCGCCCCGGTACGCGCCTCGTTCCTGATGGTGCTCCCCGAGGACGATGACGACGAGGAGGGCGACGACGAAGACGACGACGAAGATGACGGGGACGACGACTGAACCGGCAATCGGGAGATTTCCTTTACTGCCGGACCCTCTCCGTGCTGCCGTTTTGTGGGGTTGCGGAGCATCTGCCCTTGTTCAAGCTCGCCGATCGCTCCTGTTATGTCTTCAGTGGGTTGATTTGTACTCGGGTCAGTACTCCATCACCCTAGTGGCCGTAGCGGCGCATGGGCCAGCACAAACGTGCGCGTACCGTGCTGGTGGCCGAAATCCACCGTCGCCTGCTGCCGGGGGCCTTGACCGCTCAGCTTAACAATCCGGCCCGGCCCGTACTGCGGATGCAGCACCACCTGGCCCACGGCGAACCGTTCCGGCAAGGGCTGGTCCTCATTTGCGCCGGCTTGCTGCAAAAGCTCGGCTGCCGTAACCAGCACGGAGCCCAATGCTCCGACCGCGGAGGCACCCCCTGCGGCGGTGCGTTTGCTCCGCGGTGTGCTGTCGCCTGCTTGTGGCTGCCCGGCGGAAGGCTCCAGCGGCGCATCGCTCGTGGGCTGCACAATGCGGCCACTGAAGATACCCTCCATCGTCTGGGCACTCAGCCCCTGCGGCTCTTCGGCCCAGGGAGCCTCGTTGCCCCAGACTTCCAGCTCTTCCAGCGGCAGCTCTTGCAAGAAACGGCTGGGCACCGCGGTAGCGGTGCGGCCGCGAAACTGCCGGCGATCCACCAGCGAAAGGCACAGTTGTTCCTGGGCCCGGGTGATGCCCACGAACAGCAACCGGCGTTCTTCTTCCAGCAGCGATTCCTCGTAGCGAGAGAGTTCGTGCGGCAGCAGCCCGTCTTCCAGGGCCAGAATCCACACGGCAGGAAACTCCAGCCCCTTGGCCGCGTGGAGCGTCATTAGCGAAACATAATCGGCCGCGTTGTTCCAGCGGTCGGTGTCATTGACCAGGGCCGTTTGCTCCAGGAACAGGCCCAGCGAGCCGGGTTCGTGGTTTCGGTCGAACTCGGCGGCGGCGGTCAGCAACTCCTCGATGTTGGAACGCCGCTGCTGGTCCTCTTCGCTCTCGGTGGCGTAGAGCTGCTTGTAGCCGGTCTGTTCGAGCACCTGCCGCAGAACGACTTCCACCTCCTGGTCGACAAACTGCCGCAGGCGTTCCATCAGGGCCGCGAATCCGGCCAGGGCCTTGCTTGCCCGGGCGGACAGCCCGTCCAGGCGTTCCGCTTCCCGGGCGGTTTCCCACAGCGAACGGCCATCGGCCCGGGCGGCTTGCTGCACCACTTGCAGCGTGCGGCGGCCGATGCCCCGGGGCGGAGTGTTCACGATGCGCAAAAACGCCATGTCGTCCCGGGGATTCCACAACAGGGCCAGGTAGGCCAGCACGTCTTTCACTTCGCGCCGCTGGTAGAACTCCAGCCCATTGACCACCTGGTACGGAATCCCGTGGTTCCGCAGCGCGTGTTCCAGCGTGCGGGAAAGGGCGTTGACGCGGTAAAACACGGCAAAATCGCGGTAGCGCCGTCGGCCCGAGGCCACCTGGGAGCGGATCCACCAGGCCACCGCTTCGGCTTCCTGCTGCTGGTCGGCCAGACGGAACACCCGTACCGGTTCTCCCGGCGGCTTGTGCGTAACCAGGCGTTTGGGCTTGCGGTGGCGGTTGTGGGCAATCAGGCAATCTGCTGCGCGGAGAATCCGTGCCGTGGAACGGTAGTTGTGTTCCAGTCGGACGACCCGGGCCTGGGGAAAATCAGCTTCGAACTCCAGGATGTTGCGAATATCGGCCCCACGCCAGCCGTAAATCGACTGGTCCGGATCGCCGGTTACGGCCAGGTTCGGCTCCTCCTGGCTCAGCAGGCGCACGATGCGGTACTGGGCCAGGTTCGTGTCCTGGTACTCGTCCACCATCAGGTAGCGGTAGTGGCGATCCAGCCGGCGGCGGAGTTCCTCGTCCTGTTCCAGCAGCCGGACGGTGTAAAAGAGCAGGTCGTCGAAGTCCAGCGCCGCGCACTCCAGCAGCCGTTGCTGGTACAGCGGATAGATGTCGCAAACGACGCGATCCAACGGAGTGCGGCTTTCGCAAAACTCGTCCGCTCCGATCAGGGCGTTCTTGGCCTGGGAAATGCGCCAGGCCAACTTTTGCACGCTGGCTTGCATCAGCGGGCCTTCGTACATTTCCACGACCTGCTTGAGCACCCGGCGGCTGTCCTCCGCATCGTAGATGACAAACGGCTGCGGCAAACCAATCCGCTGGCCGTATAACCGCAGCAGATGGGCGCAGAAGCGGTGGAACGTACTGGTCCAGACCCGCCGCCCCGGGGCGAGCCGTTCCACGCGGGCGGCCAGCTCGTCGGCCGCTTTGTTGGTGAAGGTCAGCGCGGCGATGGCCTGTTCGGGTACCCCCTGGTGCAGCAGATAGGCGATACGATGGCTGACCACGCGCGTTTTGCCGCTGCCGGGTCCGGCCAGGATGAGCAACGGGCCTTCGGTCGTGCGGACGGCCAGGCGTTGTTGCTCGTTGAGTTCTTCCAGCAGAGAGTCGTTCATTCCGGATTACCCGCGGCGAAGATGCTCCGTAGTCCGGCCCGGGAGTTGCCAAGGGCCGCTTTCATCGTACCGCTCCTTGCCGCTGGAGAGAACCACCCGGAGAAAACCGCAACAGGAACGGCGGTGGCCTGACAGTTGCCGTTTGGGCTCCGGACGAAAGGGTCTTGTGTCTTGCGTCCTGGGTCTTGAGCGAACGGGGACACACCCCAATTCGTCGTTTGGCGCCGCGGCGAGATGGCCGGCGATGTTCCGCCGTGTCATTAGCGAGCCCTGGACTTCACGGCGAACCCCAGATTTCCATCCGGGGAGGAAAAACGAATCGGAAACGCTTCCTTTTGTTTCTTTTCCGGGAGCAGCAGCTCCCAGCTTGTCGTTTCCGTTTGCAAGAATCGGCGTTTATTCATACCTGGTGGGGAAGCACCTTGCTCAAGACACAAGGCCCAAGACGCAAGCCCCCCCAATTCAGCGGCTCTGGTGTTCCGGCCGCTGTTGGCCCCTGTCCTTTCGGCTTTGCCGGCAGGGATTAGGAGCCCGACTGGAACAGGTAGCTGAGCAGATCGGCCATCTGCTGCACGCTAATCTGCTGTTCCAGCCCCTCAGGCATGAGGGAAGTGCCGGTGTTCTGCATCGCTTCAATCCGGGCTCGGGGCAGCCGTTCCTGCTGGTCCTGGCCGCGCCGCAGCGTGATGTGGCTGGGTGTCTCCTCGGCCAGGATGCCGCTGGTGGTCCGCCCATCGTCCAGCAGGACGGTGTAGTTGACGAACTCCGGGTCAACTTGCCGGTTCGGGTCCAGGATGTCCAGCAGCACGCCCGCCGGCCCGCGATTGAGCACCCCTTCCAGCGGCGGAGCCAAAGCGTACCCCTGCCCGCGAAAACGGTGGCACGCCGCGCAGTGCTTGGCAAACACCTGCTTGCCGCGCTGCGGATCGCCCTCCAGCCGGAGAGCGGCCTGGTAGCGAGCCACCACGTCGGCCCGGCTGGCCGCCGGCGTAGCGCCCAGCAGCTTTTCGGCCCGGCTGCGCAGCTCGCCACGGGCGAACCGCAGCAGCCGCCGCCGGTGCGAGAGCGTAAGCTGATTGGCCCGCAGGCGGTCCTGTTCGATCCACCGTAGCAGCAGCGCCACGCGCTCCGGCCGGCCCAGCAGCACGTCCAGGGCGGCTTGCTTGACTTGGGGCGAGAAGGCGGCAAAACGCTGAAGGACCCATTGCCCCACCTCCGGCCGGGAGAACCGCCCCAGCACGTTCAGGGCGGCCACTTGCACCTGGGGCGGCTGGCGAGGGTCCAACAGCTCGCGGAGCACCGGGGCCGCTTCCTCCCAGGGAGCCACGGCCAGCGTCTGCAAGGCTTCGCGGCGTTGTGCAAGCGGGGCGCTGGCGTCGCGGGCCAGGCGTTTGGCCTGGTCGAAGACGCGTTGCATGAGTTTTCGCAACGGCCCTCCTTCTCCGGCGAACCGCCGCCAGGCTGGTCCTCGTCGTCGGGCCAGCGGAGCGTAAAGGCCCCGAGCGGTCGCCAGGGCCGCGGTCGGTTCCAGCCGTTGCAACTCCTCCAGCGAGTCGATCACCTGCCGTATCTGCTCGGCCCGGCCTTCGCCTCCGGCGGTGCGAGCCAGCCCTTGCAGAAACTCGGGGGCCTGCGGGTGCCGAACCCAGGAGGCGCGCCGGGCCAGTTGGGCTACCATCCGGCCAGCTCGGCCCGGGGCGGAACTGAGCACGGCTACCCGCACCCACGGTTGGTCCACGTCGGCCAGGGCGATGCGCACCAGGGCCGCGGTGGCCTCCGGCGTGGGCAGCTCGCCCAGCACGAACGCCGTTCGGTAGCGGACCAGCAGCTCGGAATCGTCGGCCAGACGGTAAAGCCGCCGCCGCACGGCTTCGTGTTCCAGAAACGCCTGGGCCACCTCCACTGCGTGTTCCCGAACCCGTGGGTGTTTGTCCTGCATCGCCTCCAACAGCACCTCGGGCCGCAGTCGTCCGGTGGCCCGCAGCACCCACAGGGCCAACATTCGGCCCAGGGGCGGCCCCTGGCGCACCTGGCGTTCCAACAGCGGCACTGCCTCCGCATGGTTGCGCTGCACCAGCAGCCGGTGCGCGGTGAGCCGATGCCAGCCGTTGGGATGGCCCAGCAGCGCCACCAGTTGGGCGTCGGTCAGTCGAGTCAGGTCCACGGGGCGTTTCGGCTGGCGATAGCCCCGGGGGACGATCCGCCAGATGCGGCCCCGGTCCCGCCCCGCGGTCAGGTCGATCACCCGCAGGGCTTCTTCCGGGATGGAGCCGATGTATTCCAGGATTTCGCGGTACATGTCGGCCACGTAGAGCACGCCGTGGGGAGAGTTGGTCATCATCACCGGGCGGAACCAGTTTTCTTCAGATGCGAGGAACTCGCTCTCCCGGTCGATGCGCTTGCCGCGGTAAAGCACCCCTTGGCGCACCAGGCGTTTGCGGTGGATGAGGTTGCTCGTAGTGTCGCCAATCAGGGCCGTCAGGCCGAACCGGGGATACTGGTCTCCGGTGTAGATCGTCGCTCCGGAAGCCGCAGTGAACGTTCCCGAGGGCCGCCCGCCCGCTTCGTCGGCTCCCGGCAGATTGTCCCGCACCCGACGCAACTGCCGCAGCACGCGCCAGCCTTCCACGGGACTGCGGCGGTAGATTTCCATTCCCTTGTCAGGGTCGAAGATGGGCACCGCCGGCCGGGGAAACGACACGTGCGGGTTGCGGCGAACGTAGCGCAGCGGATAGACCAGTTGCAGCAGCGGATAGGAGTTGTTGGCACAGGTGAACATCTCTCCCCAGGGAGCGATGCCCAGGCCGAACTGCCCTCCGCCGCTTTCCACCCGCAGATCCCCGGTGCGAGGATCGAAGCTGAAATGGTGGTACATGGGCAACTGCACCTGGTGCGTTACGCCGTGCTGCTTAGGCCACATGAGCGAACGCACCGTGCCGCCGGAGCGAGCCACGCCGTAGATTCGCCCGTCGAAATACCACCGCAGGCAAGCCACTGGATGGGTGGAATAGATGACGCGAAAACCGCTCAGCGCCTTACGGCGCAGATCGGCCCGGCCGTCCCCGTCCGTGTCCTTCATATACCAGATGTCTGGCGAAGCAGCCACGAACACCCCGCCCCGGTAACAGCACACCGAAACGGGAAACGCCAACTGGTCGGCAAACACCGTGGCGCGGTCCATCCGGCCGTCCCCGTCGGTGTCTTCCAGCAGGCGAATCCGGCACAGGCGTTTCTTCGCGTCCAGCGGCCAGGAACGCATCTCGCACACGTAGAGCCGCCCTCGGGCATCGAAGCACAGGTCCACCGGGTCGTAAACCAGCGGCTCGGCGGCCACCAGTTGGGCTTCGAAGCCGGGAGCCAAGTGCAACGCCTGCTGAGACTCCTGCGGCGACCGCGGCGGCACGCGGCGGATGAGCTTTTCTTTCTCTTGTTCCAGGCGGTCCAGCCGCGGCAAGGGCGACTGGGCCGCCGCGTCCGGCACACCGAGCACCAGCGCCGCCAGGGCGACAAACCATCCGGGAGCAATCTTTAGCGTGTTTCTTTGCCGGGAGGAACTTTCCCGGTGCGAGCAAGAGCGAATCCGAAACAGCATACAAACGGCAATCGCTGGAAGGGAGGATACACAACCGGCCGGCCATCTGGGCCGTGCGTCGCTTTGAACAGGTTTTATTGTAACTTCCACCAGGGGAACCGCAGCCCCCTTGGTAGCGTCGCCCGGTCCCGACGTGTTTGCTCAAACGACAGGTGCCAGCCAACGATGGCAGCCGCGTCTTTGGGAACGTCCCCGACGGCTTTCTGCCCCGCCAATCCGGTTGGGAAACCCAGTGGGGCAAAGCCCCACCGTGTGTGCTTCAATTTCCTGTTGCCTCGGCGGAGATACGTAGCGCCACGTCGTTGTCGAACTGCGGCGAGCGAAGCTCGCACGCACCGCCGGTGTGCTTCAGCACTTGGGCAGCCAACTGCCGGCCCGTCAGAGGGCTGATCCACTCCACGCGGTAGTTGCCCTGCGGAAGGGCCAACCGGACGCGCAGCTTGATCCCCCGGCGCAGATGGTCTTCCACTCGCTTGGGCCGCCGCGGCAAGGGGACGTGGAAATACGCGGCATACTGCCGTCCCGGCTCGCTCAGCACGTAGTGGGTCAGCTTCGGCTCCGCGCTCTGCACGCTATGGCGGTCCGGCTTCATCCGCAGGAAGTCGAAGCTTTCCAGAAAACGCTTCAGCACGCTGAGCTGCTGCCGCAGCTCGGGACTGCCGCCGCCAGGGGAGCGGTAATCGCGGAGCGTTCCCCGGGGATGCCGGGTCGAAAACGAGTAGTCCAGGTGGTTGAATAGCCCGCCGCCTGCCAGCAGAAAGTCCCAGGCTTCGGTGCGGTAAAGGATGTCCGCCCGGCCGCGAAAGCCGGTTTCGTTCTCGCCGATGACCTTGTTCAGCCCGTAGTTCATCTCCACCGTGACCGGCGGCACGCAGTAGTGGAAGTTGAAGATGGACACTTCCGGCGGCGGGTTCCCAACCTGTTTGGCGTAGTTGGCCACGTTGAGCGAAATCAGATGCCGCCGAGGCAGCCGCCGCTCGGTTTCGACAATCTGGCGGATGATCCGCCGCTGCCAGGCGTCGGTTACGCCGGCGAAGTAGGGCTCGTTGCACACTTCGAAGTAAAGATTGTCGAACTCGTTCACGGCCCGCACGATCTGCTCCGTAACGGCCAGGTGGACGCGGAGCATCCGGGGATGTTTGAGCGTATAGACCTCGGTCCGTGGGCAGCGGCCCACTCCGTTGACGTTGTTCCGGTGGTTCAGCGGGGAGATGTTCCACACGTCGTCCCGATAAAACGGACAGAAAAGCACCAGCTCCACCACCACGCCGCGGCGGCTCGCTTCGCGCAGGAAAGCCCGCAAGCGGTCGAAGTACGCCGGATCGAACCGTTCCAGGTCGAAGCGGTTGCCTCCGTCGGCTGCTCCGGGCTGGTTGCTCCGGGGCCAGGGGCACAGGTAATCCTGCGGCTTGGGGGCCAGAGGATTGTCCGTAATGCGGAACGAACTGGGCAGTTCCCGATACACGCCGGAAAAAACGCGGGTGTGATTGAATCCCCAGCGGCTCAGCTCCTGCAAGTAGGCCCGGTAGTCGAACGCCCGATTGATGACCGCCCCGTAGTGTTCCCCAGCGGTTACCAACACGGTGGGCTTGCCTCGCCAGAGGAAGTAGTGGGGGTTCTGCGGGTGCAGGCGGATGGGTTCGTGGCGGACGGCAAGGTTTTCTTCCTCGGCGACCACTCCCCAGAGCCGGGCCAGCAGGCGATAGGCCCTCGGATCGTACTGTTCAAGCTGGCGGCGGTCGAAGGGGAAGAAGTCGTTTCGGCCGAAGAAGGCTTCGGTTAGCTCGGCGAAGTATTCCTGAGGGTTGGTCAGGGCGTAAGCCCGCACGATGCGGCCGTCGTTTCGCAGCACTTGCCGATACCGGCCCGAGGACACCGCCGCCTGATAAGCCGCCTGGATGTCGGGGTGAGACCAGCCCAACACCTGGTGGTGGTAGGCGTGAGCCAGCTCGTGCAGAACGAACACGGGCATGCGTTTCACTTCGCGGGCGAAGATGAACACGTTGGTGAACTCCACGCCGCGGGCCATCGCTTCGGGACGTCCGTGCTGCCGAAGCCAAGCGGGATGGGAGTGATATTCGGCCTTGGGCTGCGTGTTCGGATACGGCGGCGAGAACCACAATCGCACCCGTTTCAATCGCCGCACGGCCCGAGGCGGCACGTGCCGGACTACAAATCGCAGTTGCTCTTCCAACAGTTCGAGCGCCCGGGCGGTGGCCTGAGCGTGCTGCTCGAGAAGCCGCCGGTGGACCAGCACGGTCCAGCCCTGCACCTGGCGCACGCAGTATTCCGGGGGAATCGGCTCCGGAGCCACCAGCGGGCGCTCCCCACCCGCGGCTGGCACGGCCCCCAGGCCAATCAGCATGGCCACCCAACCAAACGCCAAACGATGTCGGCCAAACATGAACATGGCTCCTAGTTCTTTCGCCAAGCGTCATTCGATCCCGTGGCAGCAATCCCAGGCAGAAGAATCGCCGCCGACGAGGACTATTGCGGTTGCCATTCTCTCATGCCGCAGCTAGCGTTGCCACCGACACAACTCGCCTGCTCGCGCCTCTTCAAAGGTCTGCCGGTCCGGGGGGGCGAGAAGCCCCCCAATCGTGCAGGCGGTGCTTCGAAGAACGCGGACACGGCGCGTTTGCCGAAGCCGGTGCTTGGCTCTGGATTGCTGAAGGTAATTTGCCGCAGATAAATTGACAGACAAATTAGCCGAAAATGCCGGCCTCCCGCTGGCGAAGTCCCCAGGCGGTCTGAGAAGATCCCGCTGCGTTTCGGTGCGGGAGCTAGCGAAACTCCGCCACAGGATGTACGGTACTTTTTTGTGGTGGAGGGGTTCATACTACTAGAATCTGGTCGTCAACTCGCCCCGTCGAAGAGAGAGCCCATGCAACGGATTCTTTTGGCCGTGTGGAGCGTTTCGGTAGGCGTGCTGCTTCTGCCCTGGGAGCTTCGGGCCGAGCCGGCGCCCAACTTCAATGAACACGTGGCTTCGATCATCTACCGGCGTTGTGCCACCTGCCACCGGCCGGGGCAGGTGGCGCCATTTCCCTTGCTTAGCTATCGCGACGTGAAACGGCGGAGCCTGACCATCCAGGCGGTGCTTGAAAGCGGATACATGCCCCCCTGGAAGCCGGTCAACGACCCGGGGATGTTTGCCAACTCGCGCAAGCTGCCCGAGCAGGAAAAGGCCACGCTGCTTCGCTGGATCCAGGCCGGTTGCCCGGAAGGCCCAGCGGAGAAAAAGCCGCCCGTGCCGCAGTTTCCGGACGAATGGTACCTGGGCAAGCCCGATCTGGTGGTGAAGATGCCCAAGCCGTTCCGCGTGCCGGCCACCGGACCGGACATCTACCGTTCGTTCGTCATCCCGCTGGATTTGCCGGAAGACAAGTGGGTTCGGGCCGTGGAGCTGCGTCCCAGCAGCCGCCAGGTGGTACATCATGCGCTGTTCTTCTTCGACACCACCGGCCTGGCTCGCCGCCGCGACGGGCGCGACGGGCAGCCGGGCGTGCCGGGGATGGACGTGCCGATTTCGGGCAGCCTGGGCGGCTACGTGCCGGGCACTTTCCCCTACGAGCTACCCGAGGGACTGGCCATGCCGCTGCCCAAGGGGGCCGATCTGATTATCCAGACGCACTTCCATCCCACCGGCAAGGAAGAAGTAGAGCAATCCGAACTGGCCTTGTACTTTGCCGACAAGCCGCCCACGCGCACGCTGGTGCCGTTCCAGGTGCCGCGGATGTTCGGCCGGTTCGCCGGGATTGACATCCCCCCCGGAGAAAAGCACTACGTGGTGCGCGGCCAACTGACCCTGCCGACCGACGTGGAGCTTATCTCCATCGGCGGCCACGCCCACTACGTGTGCGTAAAGATGCAGATGACCGCCACGCTGCCGGACGGAACGAAGAAGAACCTGCTTCAGATCGACGATTGGGACCTGAACTGGCAGGATCGCTACTACTACCGCAAGCCGCTCTTCCTGCCCGAAGGAACCGTGCTGGAAACGGTGCTGGTCTATGACAACTCGGCCGACAATCCCCGCAACCCTTTCAATCCCCCGCGGCGGATTCGCTGGGGATTGGAGTCTTATGACGAGATGGGCAGCATCACCGTGCTGGCCGTTCCCGCCCGCGAAAAAGACCTACCCAAACTGGTTGCCGGCATTTACCGCAACCTGGACCTGGGCTACGTGCCGCGGCTGACGCGCGAGCAGCGCCGCGAGTTCCGCCGCTGGATGGACCATTTTGCCCCCGAACGCGGGCGACGAATCGCCGCCCGGCTGTTCCTGCGACTGGACCGGAACAAGGACGGCATCCTCCAGCGCGAAGAGCTGCCCGAGCAGGCCCGCGAGAAAATCCTGCTCCGTTGGGACTTCAACGAAAACGGTCAATTGGACCCCGACGAGATCCGCGCGTTGTGGAAAGCGGCTTCCAAGCCCGCCAAGTCTTCCTGAGCCGCCGCGTCGGCCCGCTTCCGCCGCCTGAGAGGAGTGCCGCCATGTCTCTAATGGCCCCCCTTTGTGGCAATGTGCCGCGGATCCCAAGCCGCTATCGTCTGCTGGGTGCGGTTTTGGTCGCTGGGATTTTGTTCTGGCCCGCTGTGGCCCGGGCCGGGCATCCCTGGGACGAGATGGTCGATCTGAACGGCAAGCGCCATCGTCCTTGGGACTCCGCGGACACCAAGGCCGTGGTGTTGGTGTTCACCAACGTGGACTGTCCCATCGCCAACTACTACCAGCCGGAACTGCGGCGATTGCACCAGAAGTACGCTCCTCGCGGCGTGCGGTTCTTCCAGGTACATAGCGATCCGGCCGTGACGCCTCAGATGGCCCGGGAGCACGTGCGCCAGTACCGCATTCCCATGCCGGTGGTGATGGATCCCAAGCAGCGGCTGGCCCGGGCCGTACAGGCCAAGGTCACGCCCGAGGCATTCGTCATCGACCGGCAAGGCCGGGTGGTTTATCGCGGGCGGATTGACGATACCTATGTCGATTACGGCCGGAAGCGCCCCCGGCCCCGGCATCATGATCTGGCCGAGGCTCTGGACGCCCTGCTGGGTGGAAAACCGGTCCCTCGGCGGCAAACCCAGGCTGTAGGCTGCCTGATCGTGTACGACGAACCGTAGCACCGCCAGAGCGGGCAGAGCGATTCGTTTGTATAAACGCAACGGCACAGTTCCCCGGCGAGTCGCCGACTTTAGTCGGCGGAGGAGAAACAACGAAAGCGTTTTCTCCGGTTCCTTCCGGCTTCCCCGGACTGAAGTCCGGGGCTCGCCAATTGCCGGTGTGCTCAGACTCTTGGCGGGGGACTCAGTTTGCCGAACCGGTGGCTGTCAGGCGTTCCAGCCAGGGGTCCAGGTCGTCGAAAATCCGGCCCGCCTCCTGGTGGAACACCTTGCCCACCAGCAGATCGGTCAGGTTGTTGCGGTGCTGGGGATAGGCGCGAATGAACCGGCCGAAGCTGAAGCCCGGGGTGTAGAAGGCGCGGATGAGCTTGTGAATCCACTTCATGCCTCGCCGGAGCGGCTCGGCCCAGCGGCCAAGCTGCTCGGCGGAAAGGTTGCCGCTTTCCAGCCCATGGATGATCGCTTCGGCTGCCCATTGGCCGGACACCAGGGCCAGAAACACTCCGGAAGAATAGATCGGGTCCAGGAACCCGAACGCGTCGCCCACCAGCACCCAACCGGGACCGGCCGGGCGTCGGGTCAGGTAGGAAAAATCGCGGATTACCCGATAGCGAGGCTCGCCCGGGCCCGGTTCCACCTGTTCGGCTCCTTCAATCCGCCGCGCCACGGCCGGGCAGCGGCTCACCTGTTCGGCAAAGACCTGCTGGGGCGACTTGCCGCCGGAGAGCAGATAGTCCGTATCGCCCACCACGCCCACGCTGGTGATGTCGTCCGGCAGCGGAATGTACCAGAACCACGCCTGGCGGTCCTGCGTGTGCAGGATGACAGTGGCTCCCTGGTCGATACCCGGGTCGCGATACGCCCCCCGGAAATACGTCCACACGGAAGCCTTGCGCAGCCCGGGCAGTTCTTCGCGCAGCCCGAAGCGATGGGCCAGAAACGACTGCTGCCCGGTGGCATCGACCACCACGCGGGCGGGCACCTCCTGGGGCGGTTGGCCCCTGCGTTGCACGCGCACACCCACGACCCGCTCCCCCTCGGTCAGCACGTCCAATGCGCGGGTTTCCTGCCAGCATTCGGCCCCTTTGTCCAGGGCGTTTTCCAGCATCAGTTGGTCGAAGTCGCTACGCAGCACCTGCCAGGTGACCGAACACTCGCGGGGATCCGCCTCGAAAAAGTAGAACGGGGCCGACTCTTTGCCCGCGTGATTGACAAACTGCACGCTGTACTTCTTGGGAAAACTGCTTCGCTTCAGCCGGTCCAGCACGCCCAGACGCTGGAACACCCAGTAGGTTTCCGGCATGAGCGACTCGCCCACGTGAAAACGGGGGAAGCGGTCCCGTTCCACCACCAGCGTGCGAAAACCGGCCTGGGCCACCAACGCGGCGGTGGTGGTGCCGGCCGGACCGGCCCCCAGAACCACGCAATCGTAAGGGGTCGTCATGGCCGGGCCTCCTGTTCAGCAGGCGCTACTTGACCACCTCCAGCAATTCCACGGCCGGGTGCCCGTTCAGGCAGATCAGCGCCGTGCGGCCGTAGATAATCCGGCCCGGGGGCAGTTCCAGCAGCCGGGCCAGTCGGGCGCCGGGCTGGATGCGGTAGAGCGTATCCAGCCGCACCTGACGCAGCTCCACATGCTGGATGAGCACGCGGCCCAGGGGTACCTGTTCGCTGCGGATCGCCTTGCGTCCCGGCTCAGGGATCTGCTCCAGGTCCACCCGCATGATGCCGTACTGCACCACCTGACCGGAGTTTTGCAGCCGCAGCAGGATTTCGCGGGCGTAGCGGTTCTGGTCGCTGCGGCGCTGGAGCACTTCCACGCGGACCGGTTCGCCGTAGTGATTCTCGACGGTAACGGTCATGTGATGGTCGTGAGCCAGCAGTTGCCGATAGGTAAGCGGCATCTGGTCCTGCTCCACTTCCTCGAAACGGCCCAGGGGGAGCAGCGTTTCGTGAAACAGCCGGGTGAGCTCTTCCAGCTCGGGAACGATTTGCCGGGGCGGGGTCACGTTCCGATCCTCTTCTCCAAGGCAGGAACGAAACAGGGGGGCCACGTTCGGTGCAAAGGAGGGAAACTGGCCGCCGCAGGGCGACAGTTCCATTGTGCCCCCCGGGGGCTGCGATTGCAACTTCGGCAACGTTCAATCGGCCGCAGTGAAACAGGCCGCAACCACTGTGTGCTTCCGCACCGGGCAAGAGTCGGCTTGCGGCTTGCGTCCTGCGCCTTACGCGGGAGCTTCCGCTCCGATGCAAGAACAAACGCTAATTCTTGGAATTGGCAACCGGCGATCCGGGAGCTTTAGCTCCCGGAGGAAAAGAACGAGCAAGCGTTTTTCTCCGGTTTCTCTGGCTCTCCCCGGACTGAAGTCCGGGGCTCGCCGAAGCACCGAACAGAGCTGTCTGCTGATTTGCTCAAAAAACTTGTTCAGGTACTTACGACACAGTTTGAGCCGCTTGTCCTGGAGGAGAAAGCGGCTCCCGTTCCGAAACGCTTTATGCTGAAAAACGCCGGGCCCGGGACGAAGCTTCCCGGGCCGAAGCTGCTTTCAAGCTTGAACCTACCGGCCTGAACCACCTACCGGCCGAAAGGCCACAGGCTTCGGAACCGCTGCCACCAGCTTGGTTTTTCGAGCTGCTGGCGATTCACAGTCCCGACCACCTGCGGCTGGATGCTGCGTCCGGGAAGCCCCGCTGGCGAGGCTGTCTGTCCTGGCTGAAACCGTCCCGGAGTCGGAACGCTTTGGCTGGGATAACCCGGCCGAGGTGGAACCTGGGTCATCTGCTGTGCGGGCACCACGCCGCTGGGCCCGGCCGGCGGATAGGACCGCTGGTAGAGGGCAGGACTGGCCTGTTGAGGCGTCCATTGGTGATAGACGCTAGTGGGCATTTGATAAGCCGTCGGGGGGAGTTGAGCGGGCATCTGCACCGCACCCGGCAAGCCCGGAGCACCAGAAGCAGCCGGCCCGCCGGTCCAACGGCTTCCCGGCTGGCCAAACGGCTGGGTGTTCGGGTAACCGGCTCCGGGAACCGGTTGGGCGGGCCAGGGCTGGACCGGCAGTTGGGAAGCCTGCGGCTGCTCAGAACGCCCGGAGCCGAAAGGCCACAGCAGCGAACGAGCCAGCCCCCGCGGCGAGAGATCGGACGCCTCGGCACGCGGTGCGGGCATGTTGCTCCCGGGGGAAACGGTTCCCAGCCCTTGCAATCGGGAATGGTTGTTCCACGAAGCCTGGATGCCTTGCCGCCCGCCGCCTCGGCCCCAAAGCCCCTGAGCCGAAGCCTGCGAAACCAGCAGCCCCAAGGCCAAGCCTGCCAGCAGTCCGGGGATGGTCCCACGCATGGTTGCTCTCCGGTCAATTCCGCGTTCTGGATTTTGTCGGCCCCGTTTCCAAGGCGGCGCAGCGACCCGCCGGCTGCGGTCCTCGCCGCGTTGCTTGCGATATCGGACCAGTGGGTCGGGAAGATTTAGCGATTTTGCCGGAAATGAGGGCGGTGAAAGGAATCAGTTGGATTCTGCATGCGCCATCACAATGGCATCACTTCGAGTATCCCAGGTTGTGGCTTGTTGGGTTCTCCTGACCGGTGCCATGTGGCCTGATTTTCTTAAGTTACTTTGCTGCAAATCCTTGCGATACAAGATGCCATTTTCTTCGACCTGGGAGCCAGGCAATTGGCACGCTGGCTGCGACTTCAGAACTGGCAAGCACAGGACACAGGGGCTTCGCCACCACACTCGAACAGGAGGGAGCACACGATGACCCGCATGAACACCCTGCTGGTAACGCTGGCCCTGGCCACGCTCACCCCGCTGGCGGCCGATTCGGCCCAGGCCGGACACCGGAGTTACCGTTGGACCGGCCCTCGGGTGGGCTGCCCCGGCGAAGTGCACATGATCCGCGCCTTGGACTACCTGGAACGAGCCTTCCAGGCCCGGCACCACGGCGCGTTCGATTACTGGATGGGCCGCACGGATCGGGAGATCCACCGTGCTCTGAACGAATCGTGCACTTTCGTCACCCGGCGCCACCTGCGGCATGCCTTGGCCCATCTGCATCGCGCCTTGCAAACCCACGCTCCGTGCGATCTGGACGAAGTGTACGAAGAGCTGGTGGACGCTTTGGAACACGAACAAGCCCAGTTCCAGCCGGTGCCTCACCACGGAGGAACGCTCTATGTCCCGGGTCCGGTCGTTCCCCATCACGGTGGCATCATGATTCACGGTCGCCGGTTCGGGATTCACATCGGGTTCTGACCCTTCGGCGTTTTCCCCGCCTCGGCTAGCGGAGGTTTCCCCTCCCAAGCGGCTGTTTCCTGACCACCCGGGAACAGCCGCTTTTTCAATAGGCCGGTCCTAGGCCGGCAAAACCTATGGTCGCCGCTTGGGGTGTGCCCGCCCCAGGGCGATTCGAGCGGAACAATTCGTTGCAAGACCGCCCGGGGGCACGGTACACTTAATGTAAAGCTTCCTCCGGTGCCGCAGTGCTTTCCTCCGCACCGGGTTTGTCCCTCCCCCGCAGGAAGATTGCGAGTCGGACTTCCCTCCCCGTTGGACGACACCCTCCATCGACGGCAAGATGAGCGTGTTTTCCCGCCTCCTTCCGAGGAGCTTTCCCATGATTCGGTTCGGCAAGCGGTTGGGTTTCCTTACGTGGCTGTTGGCGGTGTGGCTGCTGCTTGGCTCCTGGAGTCAGGCCGAAGAACCCCGGGCGGACCAGCCCGACGCCCAAACGCCGGTGAGCTACTTCCGCGATATTCGTCCCATCCTGGTGGAACACTGCCAAGGGTGCCACCAGCCGGCCAAGCCCGGCGGGGGGCTGGTGCTTACGAGCTACCAGGGGCTGCGCAAAGGGGGCGAAAGCGAAGAACCGGGCGTGGTGCCCGGCAAGCCGGAGGAGAGTACCCTCTACACCTACGTGGTGGCCGAAGAAGGGGAAGAGCCGCTGATGCCCAAGGACGCCCCGCCGCTTTCGCCGGCGGAGGTGGAAAAGATTCGCCGCTGGATTCTCCAGGGGGCCAAGGACGATACCCCCGAATCGATGAAAGTCACCTACACGATGAAAAACCCGCCGCGGTACGAGTTGGCTCCCGTGCTCACCTCGGTGGATTATTCGCCCGATGGAAAGCTGCTGGCCGTTTCCGGCTACCACGAAGTGCTCATCCACAAGGCCGACGGCTCGGAAATCGTCGCCCGGTTGGTGGGGCTTTCGGAGCGGATTGAGTCGGCCGTCTTTTCTCCCGATGGCAAACGCCTGGCCGTCACCGGCGGGTCGCCGGGCCGGTTCGGCGAAGTGCAAATCTGGAACCTGCCCGAGAAGAAACTGGAACTTTCCATCCAGGTGGGCTTCGACACGATCTACGGGGCCAGTTGGTCCCACAACGGTCGCTGGGTCGCCTTCGGCTGCCCGGACAATACCGTGCGGATGATCGACGCCAAGACGGGGAAACAACTGCTGCAACAAGGAGCCCACAACGACTGGGTGCTGGACACCGTCTTTTCCAGCGACGATTCGCACCTGGTTTCGGTCAGCCGCGACATGACGGCCAAACTGACCGAGGTGGCCACGGGCCGGTTTGTGGACAACATCACGAGCATCACCCCCGGGGCGCTCAAAGGGGGGCTTATCTCGGTCGATATTCGCCCGGGGATCAAAAATCCCAAGGACGACCAGATCGTCGTGGGCGGTTCCGACGGCACGCCGCAGATCTTTCGCATCCACCGGACCAAACAGCGGCGCATCGGCGACAACTACAACCTGATCCGGGCGTTTGAAAAAATGCCCGGGCGAATTTACGGCGTGGCCTTCAGTCCCGACGGGAAACGCTTCGTGGCCGGAAGCAGCTACGACCAGCCGCCCAAGGTGCGGCTGGGGATGGGCCGCGTTTACGAGGCCGACAGCGGCAAGATCATCTGCCAGTTGGAACAGCAATCGGCCATCTACGACGTGGCCTTCAGCCCCGACGGACGCCGCGTGGCCACCGTCGGCTTCGACGGCAAGGTGCGCATCTTCGACGCCCAGAGCGGCAAGCGATTGCACGAGTTCTGGGCCGTACCGCTGGAGAAAGTGGCACAGGCGCCCTGACCCTCACTCCGCAGGCGGCAGCCTGTGGAACCGGCGCCCTCGGGGCCGAAGAATCTCGTAGATTCCGGACCCGGAAACTGCTACCATAAATCGGACCCCCAAGCCCTGAATCCCCGGACTCTGCCGGCCCAAGCGAGGGCCGGTCCTACCCAGGAGGACAAGCGATGCGACTTCGGTTCCGCGTGTTACTGGTGGCAAGCGTGGCCGCCTTGGCGGCTTTGCCGGCAGTGCAGGCCCGAGCCGAGGAAAAGCCCGGCAAGGAAAAGCTTCCGCCCGGGGCCAAAGTGGTGCGGCTGGAAGCGTTCCCCCGGCAGATCGAACTGCCCCACCGGTTCGCCTACCGGCAGTTGCTCGTGACGGCCCATCTGGCCGACGGCACCACCGCCGACGTCACCCGGCTGGTGAAGGTGGAAGCCCCCCT
Source organism: Planctomycetales bacterium (assembly GCA_015488215.1). Taxonomy (GTDB): domain Bacteria; phylum Planctomycetota; class Planctomycetia; order Pirellulales; family S012-138; genus S012-138. Next base: position 31,303 of record WFOE01000167.1, on the reverse strand, counting down.
GGTGGTCCAGGTAAGCCCCACCGGGGTGGTCCGCCCGCAAAGCGACGGGCAGGGCACAATCCGGCTCGCATTGCAAGAGCAGCACGTGGAAGTGCCGGTCAAGGTGAGCGGCCAGCGGGAACCGTACCATCCCAGCTTCGTGGCCGACGTGATGCCGGCCCTTTCGCGGATGGGTTGTAACCTGGGCACTTGCCACGGGGCAGCCAAGGGCAAGAACGGCTTCAAACTCTCGCTGCGCGGCTACGACCCGGAGTTCGACCACCGGGCGCTGGTGGACGATCTGGCTGGGCGGCGAATTAACCGGGCGGCTCCCGACCAAAGCCTCATGCTGCTCAAGGCTTCTGGTGGTGTTCCGCACGTGGGCGGGGTGCGCACCCGACCCGGCGAACCCTACTACGAGCTGGTGCGGCAGTGGATTGCCGACGGCGTGCCGCTGGACCTGGAGCATCCGCGGGTAACCAGCATCCGCATCGTGCCGGAGAAGGTGGTCATCCAACTGCCGGGCATGAAGCAGCAGTTTGCCGTGCTGGCCACCTACGAGGACGGCACGGTGCGCGATGTGTCCCAGGAAGCCTTTACCGAAAGCAGCAACACCGAAGTGCTGGAGCTGGCTCCCGGGGGACTGGCCACCGCGCTGCGCCGCGGCGAAGCGGCCGTGCTGGCCCGATACGAAGGACGCTATGCGGCGGCCACGGTCATCGTCATGGGCGACCGGTCCGGGTACAAGTGGGTCGATGTGCCGGCTTACAACTTCATCGACCAGTTGGCCTACAAGAAAATGCAGGCAGTGAAAGTGCTGCCCAGCCCGCTTTGCACCGACGAAGAGTTCATTCGCCGCGTGTATCTGGACCTGACCGGACTGCCACCGGAACCGGAAGAAGTGCTGGCGTTTCTGAAAGACCCGCGTCCCTCGAAAGAAAAACGCGACGCCCTGGTGGATCGCCTGGTGGGCAGCGCCGCCTACGTGGAGTACTGGACCAACAAATGGGCCGACCTGTTCATGGTTAACCGCAAGTTCCTGGGCGAAGAAGGGGCCTGGGCTTTCCGCAACTGGATCCGTCAGGCGGTAGCCTCGAATATGCCTTATGACAAGTTCGCCTACACGATTCTCACCGCCCGGGGCTCCAACCTGGAAAATCCGCCCGCTTCGTATTTTAAAATCCTCCGCACGCCGGAGGACATCATGGAAAACACCACCCAGGTGTTCCTGGCCATCCGCTTCAACTGCAACAAGTGCCACGACCACCCGTTCGAACGCTGGACCCAGGACCAGTATTACCAACTGGCCGCTTATTTTGCCCGTGTGGGTCTGAAACCCGATCCGCGGTTCGCCGACCGCAAGATTCAGGGAACGGCTGTCGAAGGGGCCAAGCCGCTGGTGGAAATCGTTTACGACAAGCCAAGCGGCGAAGTGAAGCATGCCCGCACCGGCCAGGTGACTCCGCCGAAGTTCCCCTTCGAGCACCCGGGCAAAGTGCCCGCGAAGGCCAGTCGGCGCGAGCAGCTTGCCCGGTGGATCACCGCCAAGGAGAACCCCTACTTCGCCAAGAGCTTCGTCAATCGCGTATGGGCCTACCTGTTGGGGCGAGGGTTCATCGAACCAGTGGACGACATCCGAGCCGGCAACCCGCCCAGCAATCCCGAGCTGCTCGACCGGCTAACCCAGGAGTTCATCGACAGCGGCTTCGACGTGCAGCACCTGATGCGGCTTATCTGCAAGTCGCGGGTGTATCAGCTTTCGGTCAAGACGAACCGCTGGAACCAGGACGACGAGCTGAACTACTCCCACGCCTATCCCAAACGCCTGCCGGCCGAGGTGCTTTACGACACCATCTACGCGGTTACCGGGGCCACGCGGCGGTTGCCCGGTCTGCCACCGGGGCTGCGGGCGGTGCAGATGCCCGACTCGGCCGTGCGCATGCCCGATGGGTTCTTCAACCTGTTCGGCAAGCCCCCGCGGGAAAGCTCCTGCGAGTGCGAACGCACCACCGGAGTGATGCTGGCTCCGGTGCTCAACCTGGTCAACGGACCCACGGTGGCCGAGGCGATCAACCAGCCTGGCAACCGCATTGAGCAGCTTGTCAACAAGTACAAGGACGACGAGGAGCTAGTGCGGCAGTTGTATCTGGCCATCTGGTCGCGGTTCCCCACTCCGGAACAGCTCAAAGTGGGGGTGGAAGCCGTGCGCGGCTCCTACCATGCGGAACTGCAAGCCCGCCGCCGGGAGCTGGCCAGGTTCGAAAAAGAACAACTGCCCAAACGGTTCGCCACCTGGCTCCAGCGGGTGCAAAAGCAAACCACCTGGACGCCGGTCGAAGTAACCGAAGCTCGCTCTTCCGGCGGAGCGGCGTTGAAAGTCTCCGCCGACGGCTCGGTGCTGGCCACCGGCAAACGCCCACCGAAGGATACGTACATCCTTCGCCTGGCCGGGGTGCCGCAGGGAGCCACCGGATTGCGGCTTGAGCTGCTGCCGCACGAAAGCCTACCGGCCAAGGGGCCCGGGCGGGCTGATAACGGCAACCTGGTGCTCAACCAGTTCCGCCTGGACGTAATCGCCCCGGACGGAAAACGCCGACCGGTTACGTTCCTGCGGGCCAAGGCCACATTCACCCAATCGGGCTTTTCGCCCATGCACGCCATCGAAGAAAAGGCGCACCCCCGCCGCGGCTGGGCCATCGCTCCGCGGTTCGGCCAGCGCCATGTGGCCGTGTTCCAGTTCCTGGAACCGCTCCAGCTTCCCGCAGGGGCCGTGCTGGAACTGACGCTGGTTCAGCACTGGGGTGCAGCCCATACGCTGGGGCACTTCCGCCTGGCGGCGACCACCAGCCCGGGCAAGCTAGACCCCGCGTCCGACGCGCTGCCCCCGAAAGTGGCCCAGGTGGTGCGTCAGCCGCAGTCGAAGTGGACTGCCGAGCAGCGCAAACTAGTGCTCGACTATTACAAGGAACAGGAGGAGCAATACCAGCGGCTGCTGCAAGGGGTCAAGCAGCTTGAGGCCGAAGCCCCCAAAGCCCGGCTCCGCGGAGCCCAAGACCTGGCCTGGGCGCTGATCAACAGCCCGGCGTTCTTGTTCAACTACTAGAGGGCTTGGAGGCGTGGAGACTTAGAGGCGTGGGGAGGAGCTGCGGCTCCGGGCGGAAATCGGCTTGCGCCTCGCGCGAGGAGCTTCCGCTCCGGTGGAGAAGCAAGCGTTCGTACTCGTGCTCGTACTCGATTCGGAACCGGCAGACCATCATCGCTGAGCACGAATCGGCAAGCCGCCCACTTCAGTCGACGGAGGCGGCGGAGCCGTCGGCGACTGGTTGCTTCCGCTCCGGTGCACGAATCGGCTTGCGGCTTGCGCCAAGTGCTTCCGCACCGATGCGAGAATAGACGCCAACTCTCACACTCGGCGGAGAGAAAACCCCAACCGTGTTTCGGCTGAAAAAGCGGACGGGGTGGGATTCGAACCCACGGTACCCGGTGAGGGTACAGCGGTTTTCAAGACCGCCGCCTTCGACCACTCGGCCACCCGTCCAACCCCAGACCGCCGGAAGACGCACGCCCCCGGCGGCCTGTTTCGTATTTTAGGCAAACCGCTCCTGCCGGATAAGAGCGCATGCCCGAGACCGAGCCGCTCGGCACTTTCCCCAAAAGCGAGTGGCCCTGCCGCCAATGTGCCCGGCTGGATGCAAGCTCCGGTGGCGGCAGGTACAATCGGTACGTGGCGCGGAGCCTTGGGGCTTCCGGCCGCTGCTTCGTTGTTAATCCCCCAGTTTGAGAGGCTGCTCTGATGAGCTGTTCGCGTTCGTCCCGCCCGAGCTTGTCGCGTCGCCGTTTGCTGGTTCAGGCCGCCTCGGCTGCTGCCGCCGCGGTGGTTTGCCCCGGGAGCGTTTCGGCTCAACCGAAAGGCTTCCCGCCGGGAACCTTCGTGGACGTACATACGCATCTGGGACAGACGTGGAACACGCGCCCGCCGCTTTCGGCCACCGAGCTGCTTCGCTGGATGGACGCCCACGGGGTGGCTCAGGCGGTGGTGCTGCCGCTAGTCAGTCCGGAAGCCTCTTCCTATCCACTGACCACCGAGTTCGTGCTCCGCGTTACCCGCGAGCATCGCCAGCGGCTCATTCCGTTCTGTTCCATCGATCCGCGCACCAGCTATCAGGGCGGGCATCGGGGGCTGGTGGGAATGCTCAAGCGGTATCGGGACCAGGGCTGCCGGGGCTTCGGGGAACACAAGCCGGGGGTGCCCATCGACGATCCCAGGAACATCCGCTTGTTCAAGGCGTGTGCCGAAGTGGGCCTGCCCGTGCTGTTCCACCTGGATAACCAGCGGAACTGGGACCGGCCGGGGCTGCCGGGCCTGGAAAAAGTGCTCCGCGAAGTGCCCGATGGGGTGTTCATCGGCCACGGGCCGGGCTGGTGGGCCAGTATCTCGGGCCAGGTGACCAAAAAAGAAATGCAAAGCTACCCGCGTGGGCCGGTCGTCCCCGGCGGGGCAATCGACCGATTGATGGAGAAGTATCCCAACCTCTACGGCGATCTGTCGGCCGGAAGTGGGGCCAACGCGATTGCTCGGGACCCGAAGTTCGGCCGGGAGTTTCTCATTCGCCGCTCGCGGCAGCTCCTTTTCGGCACCGACTTTCTGTACCCGGGCCAACCGGTTCCCCAGTTCGAGCTGATGGCCAAGCTGGACCTGCCCCAGGATGTGCAGCAGCGGATCTTTCGGGACAACGCCCGGCGTTTGCTGGGGCTTTGAGCCCGGCGGCAGAACCGCGCTGTGCCGCTCTGTAAGGGCCTCGGCGATCCGGTCCCCTTGCCCGCTTCTCGAAGAGTGCTTGCCGTTTGCTCACTCTGGTCCATCGGGGCAGCCGTGTACGGGCGGTTCAAGAACCGGTCAGGTGTTCACCTGCTCGGCGGCCTGGCAGCTTGCTGCTTCCAGCCGCAGCAACTGCTCTACCGGAGCGGTTTGAAACAGGTAGTAAAGAACGCGTAAGATATCGTGCAGATTGCCCGCCCAGCGGCGCAGCAGCCAACAGGCCGCCTCGTCGGTCAACTGGAACTGTCCCGGCTGGGCGCCAGCACGTTCCAGACGCCAGGCGTACCAGCGGTGCAACCCCTGACGCGTAGGACCGCGGAGAGACCACTGGACCACGTTTCCCGGAAGCCAGGAGTGCAACCGCTCGTGCGTGGTAGCGACCAGCCGGTGTCCCGGTGCACGCAACCAGCGGACCAGGCGGCGGCGATCCGCCCGGGAGAGCCGTTGGGCTTCGTCCAGCAGCAGCCACGGGACATCACCTAGGGGTTGCAATCGATCCCCCGGCCGAAGCACCTGGTGGTGCCAGGCGATTCCCCGGTCGGAGAGCTCCTGCTGCCAGAGCCGCAGCAGGGTCGATTTGCCCCAGCCCCGGGGAGCCTGAATCACCAGGGCCGAAAAACCGGGCCGCTGGGCCAGAGGAGCGATTTGCCGGGCCTGGGGTTCCAGGTGGTCCAAAACGCCAATCTCTTCTTCGACCGTCAGGGTATTGAACGGATTGCCCTGCAGCCCCAACTGCCGCCAGCGCAGCTCGCCGGCATCGCGCAAGCGGCTGAAGCTGGAAGAGCCGAGCATTCCAGGGGCCGTGGGCATCGCCTTACCCGCCTCAGGCCAGGACCAGTCGAAAACGCTGCTCGAACTTGGGGTCTTTGCGCCACGCGATGTCAAAATGCACCTCGACGGCCCAAATGATCTTGATTAGCCGTCCCGAATAGCTCAACGGCCCTTCGGGCAGTTGGACTTCAAAGGGGAACTCCTCCCCACCGACAAGCGGTCCTTGGTGAACCACTTCTTCCCAGAGGATTCCTTCGTCCCGATCTCCCCGGCCTTCGGTGTACCATTTTACGCGTAAGATGACCCGCCGCGGGTTGAGCGGTTCGTCCACATCCACCCGCACGCGGCCGCTCAGGTTGCCTTCGGCCGGACGGCAGTCGGCCCACTGAGGATCGTCGGCCCAGGGGCCGGGATCCAGCTCGATGGTGGCGGTAGGTTTGCCCATGCGAGTATTCCTTCTAGCGAATGATTCCTTCTCGCAAACGGTTCAGGTGGCCGATTCCATCCGGCGCGGGGCCACCTGGAGTTGGAACTCTTCCCGGTAGTCCGGCCAGGAGGCGATGTCCACGTGGACCTCCAGCAACCACAGAATCTTGTTCCGCAAGGCGACGAAGGTGTGCATGGCGTCTTCGGGAATCTGTAGAGAAATCTCGCTTTCCAACACGGTGCCGGCCGGAGCGTGCTGGGCTCCGAACACCGGATAGGATTCGGTGAACACCTCGTGCCGATCCGTATGGGTGTTGGTGCCCCGGCGGTAAGTCGCTTCCTCGCGGCAAATCAGCTTCAGGGCTACTCCGTTGAGTTGGCAGTCCCCTTTGAACGGCTGGCGCAGGCGCACCGTGAACGTTTCGCCCAGGTAAAGCGGTTGGACCGAAACGACCAGCTCGGGCGGTTCCACCTTGCGCCGGGCCAGCAGTTGCGCCACGCCGACGCCTACGATTACCAGGCCCACCAGCTCGAACACGGCGACAAAAATCCAGACGAACCAGAACTCCCCTTTGTCCATCAGCAGCATCACGCTCCAGCCGATCCCAGCCATTACAAAAGCCAGCCCCACCGCCAGCAACACGGCCAGACCGCAGCCCGAGGCGGGTTTGAGCGCCACTTGGGTTTCCCGAGGGGCGTGGGGCGAAGGGAACGGGCCTTGCAACCCGTACAGCCGTTGCATCGCGTCGGGTGAAGAAACGACAACGACTTTTCCTCCCGTGTCGCTCATTGGATTGTGTCCTTTTTAAGTACCCAGCCAATCGTCTTTGAACATGCTAACTGACGTTCCCCTCGGCGCTTCGGCGAGCCCTGGGCCTTCACGGCGAGCCCCGGACTTCAGTCCGGGAAGAACCGGTGAAAAGCGCTTATTGGTGTTTTTCCTCCGCCAGCTAAAGCTGGCGGCTCGCCGTTTGCGAGAATCATCGTTTCTCCTTGCGTTGGAGCGGAAGCTCTCCCCCCATCTCCCCACGTCTCCATGCCTCCACGCCCTCGGTGCGGAAGCACCCAGTCGCCGACGGCCCTGCCGTCCTCCGCCGACTCAAGTCGGCGGCTCGCCGGGGCCGACGGTTTCCCTCGGGTCAGCTTCCTACGCGGCGAGGAGCCACCAGCAGGGGAAATTGTTCCCGATAGGCCTCGCGGCCTGCAACGGCAATCTCCAGCTCCAACAGCCAGCGGACCTGGTTGTGCGGGGCCGAAAAGCTGTGCATGGCCTGGTCCGGCACACACAACTCTACCTTGCCGTTGAGGCGCGTTCCGGGGGCCACTTCTCTGGCCGGAACGAGCAGATGCTGCCGAGCGTGGATTTCCACCTGCTCGCGCAGGCGCTGCTCTCCTTTTTGCCAGCGGGCTTCTTCCACGCAGCGCAGGTACAACGCCACGTGCTGCAACGAACATCTGCGGCGATAAAACTGCTCGAACCGAACCGTGAACCGCTCGCCGATGAAAACCGGCTGGACCGAAACAACCAGCCGCGGAGGACCGCTGCGGCGCTGGGTGCGGATAATCCACCACGCCCGGGCGGTAGCCGCCGTCCCGGCAAAGAGCACCACGGCTCCCATCACTTGCTGGGTCAGGCCGCTGCGGTGTTCCAGCGTGGCCACGCCACCGAACACCGCGGCCAGAATCCCCAGAGCGAACACCAGCCCCGGCGGCCGCCGGCTGTACGGTTCCAGCACCACGTGGTGCTGCCGCGTGGCCCCGGGAGGCGGGAATAGCTCCAGTTGCCACCACTCGTAATCATCCGGCGGTTCCTGTGCCGGGGGCGGAGATTCGTGGAGACTCACCGCGTAGTGGACCCTCGAAAAGCCTGGAAGGCGTGAACTTGCCCGCCGGGCAAGCTGCCGCAGCTTGTGCTTACTTTAGCGGCTCCCGGTCCGGGAAGGCCAGGGCACTCGGCCTGTGGTGCGGATTTGGGCCTGCTGCAAAAGCGGCGTGGAAAGTTTCCAAAACAGCTCTCGGGCGGCCGCCCGACGCACCGCACTTCGAACTTGCTCGAACGTCTTTTCGCCAGGCTTCACCTCCAGCACGCGGAGTAGATGGATTCCGGCCGGGGTTTCCACCGCCGGGCTGAGCTGCCCCGGCTCCAAGGCAAACGCCGCTCGGGCGAACGGCTCGGGCATATCACCGTGCCGGGCAATCCAGCCCAACTGGCCGCCGTTTTGCCGGGTTCCTTGGGAGTACCGGGCCACGGCTTCTTCGAAGCTCAACCGGCCCTCGACAATTTGCTGCCGCAACTGCTCCGCCTGGCGGCGCAGCCGCTGCCGGGCTTGGGTGTCCTCCGGCGCGGCTTTCAGCAGCAGATGGGCCACACGGAGCCGCGTGCCGTCGAATTCCTTCCGATGCTGCTCGAAGTAGCGGCGGAGCTTCTCCTCGGTCAGCTCGCGCGCCAGGAACCGGGCCCAGGAGAGCTTCCAATCCACCGCCCGGCGAAACTGTTCCTCGTTCAGCCCGATTTCGGCCAGATGCTGTCGGAGGCTCAAACGATTGGCTTCCAGGCGGCGACGAAAGTCGCGCAGGTGGCTATCTAGCTCTTCCCGCGAGACGGCTTTCCCCTGCTGCCGCAGATGGTCCAGCAGCAGCATCCGCCGCACAGTGGTTTCCAGCGCCCAGGTGCGCAGCTTTTGCAACGCGGCCGGGGGAATCTTCGCCCGACGGAACGTGGTGCGGATCAGGTAATCCAGCTCGGCAAGATAGACCGGCTGGTCGTTTACGTAGGCGACCACCGTTTCGGTGGCCTGGTCGGCGGAGTCCTGCCCCGGCTGCGCCGCAGCCCAAGCCCACGGCCAGCCCAACAGAATGCAACAGCAAAGCAGCAATCGGCCCCAGGCCATGTGCCAAGCTCCCTGTCTGGTCCGTGGGTTCAGGGCAACGGGATATTCTTCAGTTCCCACGGCACGTTTTGTTTGAGGATCACCACCGGGGTTTCGTATTCAAGTTTGTACTTTTCCGGCTTGTGGTCCAAACCGAAGAAGTAAGAAATGCCGATTTTGTCCTCCTCGTGCAGGAAGGTTTCCATCCCGTCGGGCGGGATTTTGCGGTTTTGCGGGTCGATCAGATGCACCGGGTTGTCCAGAATCCAGGTGCGGTGCGATTCCAGCGCCCCTTCGGTCTTTTCGAACTGCACCAGCAGCATCACTTGCCACGTCTGGTTGTTGGGTACCACCCCGTGCAGTGTAACCACCACCGAAGCGCGCCGCTGCGATTTGCCCACGGATTTCATCAGTGGATCGAAGACGAACTTTTCGCGGGTTCCGGCCAGCAACACCTGGAGCCGGCCTCGTAGATGCTCCAGGCGGCGGGCAGCTCGGGGGACCTCGCCCAGCGGCAGGGTGATTTCCGACGGGGCTCCCGGCACTAGCTCCACCACCAGCGAACCGGGCCGGTCGAGCCGCAGCGCCTGCCCCCCGTCGGTCCGGGCTTCGACCGACTCCCAGGGGAGTTCCAGCGCTACGGGCTGGAGCTTGGGTTCCCAAGCCACCTGCAACTTGACCGAAGTGTGCGATGCTCCCCGCTGCTGCAACTGCCGCACGGCAAAGCAGCTCAGGGCCTCGAACCGGAAAGCGCCATGGTAATGAACGATGCGCTCTTTCATCGGCAGAACGTCGGGCGGGCGGACCACCAGGGCCACGGCTGGTTGTTCCGGATAGCCGTAAACGGTCAATCCGGCCTGGTCGCACAGTTGGTCCACTGCCTGCCAGAACAACCGGCGGCCGATGTCGAGCTTGAGCCTGGGGTTGTCGGCCTGCTGGCCGAAGCGTTCCCGGTAGTCCAGCATCCGGTTGCCGCTTTGTTTTTGTAAAACTTGCAGGGCGTGGGCTAGCGTCATCTCTCCTTGCAGGGTGACCCGGCTGCCGGAAACCATTTGTTCCGCCTGGCGTAACTGGAGCTGATGCCGGATGCGGCGCAGGCGGTTGGCCACTTCGGCCGGAAGCGATTCGGCCCGAGGCAACAGCGGCAGCACGGTCGGTCCGAGCCGGATCAGTTCCTGTTCGGCCTGCTGGCGCTGTTCCAGCCGGGGGCTGCCTAATTGGCGGACCAGGCGGCGAACCTGCTGGGCCGAGGGAGGCTCTTGTTCGGCCAGCACACTCGGCCACCCCGGTCCGGCTACGACCAGAACCAACACCGCGCCAAGAACCAGAACGGAGGGAAAGCTCGGCCGGAAGCTCATCGCCACACACTCCTATGCCCCGGGCAGGGGACCTAGCCCCGTGAAAACGGCATGCCGCCGGATATTTCTATCCTACTGCATTTTCTGCCCCTTTCCCACGAGAAGCGGACGAAGGACAACCGCCCACGAAATGACGCCGACAGGCCGGTTGTCGCGGGAGCTTAGGACTTGGGGGCCGGGGACATCTTGGAGGATTTGTCTTTGCCGGTACGGGGCTTTGCCGCCGGTTTTTTGACCGGTTCCAGGATCACGGCCACGTCGGTTCCCAGCGGGGGGATTCTTTCGGTAAACGCAGCAAACAGCAGGGCCGACGCGGCGTTGCTGCTGCGAATGGGCAGGTCCATCATCGCCGTGGGGAAGTTGGACACGCAGATGAAATCCCCCTGCTCGGCCATGTAGTAGCGTTGTTTGCCGTCGGGGCTTTCCCACCACTGGCTGCCGGTAAAGAGCCAGGGCTGCTGCATTTCGCGCCCGGTGCGCACGTTGCGAATCCATTTCTGCGCAGGCACACAGCGGCGTTTCCCTTGGGGATCGGTCCAACAGACCAGCACACGGATTTCCGGTCCCTGGGCGGGGCGATAATCGGGAGCAAACTGCACCGGACGGCCCGGCTCTACCCCCAGGGCCAGCAACGCGGCATGGACCACAAAAGCCTTGGTGTTGACCGCCACGACCGATTCGTGCTCTTTGGTTTGTTTGGGGCAGGCGAACATCTCCAACGCCCCGCGGCGGCAGACGACGCGCCCGGCAATCACAATCCGCTTCCGCTGCGGGTCAATCCACACGCCGTTGTGCTTGGTTAGCCGCTTGAGCCCCTTGGCCTCCGGGGGAACGGGTATCGGCCGGGCCCAGATATCCTCGTAAGTCTGCTCCTCGCCCGCGGGAGGTTCCTCTTCGCCAGGATAAAGAGCCAGGGGGTCGTTTGCGCGGGAAGGGGGCGCCACCAAGGGGAGTCGTTCCGCGGGCTGGGCTACCTCGCCGGCCGGTTTGTCTTCGCGGGGCGGAATGGACTGCCGGGGCGGTTCTTTGGGGCTGGAGATCGGTTGTTCGGGTTGGGGATTCCCGGTACCCTCGGGCGGCCGAGGCTGAGTGTCGCCGGTGCCCCTTGGAAAGGAAGGCTTTTGCGAAGCCACCGCAGCAGGAGTCAGCGACGCCTGTTGCCCGCGGTGCGATTCCGGCTCCGGGGTGGGCGACGAACTGGCCAGTACCCAGATAATCGTCCCGCTTATCAGGAGCAACGCGGCCACGGTGAGCAGTTGCCAGCGGAGGCTCATCGGAGATGCTCCTTTTCCAGGACGAGTACCGGAAACCACGAAACCGGCCGGGGCCAGGGGACCGCACTCCCTCCCAAGTTATTTTCCGCCGAAGCACCGGGGGCGACAACTCAATCCGGCCGAAGAACCCGGCGGCGCATGGTCCGAGGTGCCGCCAGGCCGCGTCGGAAAAACCGCAGCCGCAAGCGATGCGTTCCTCACTCGGTCGGTTGCTGCTCCTCTGGCGAGGTGCGTCCTTGGCGAAGCACCTTGCGGATGTGTTCCAGCCGTCGGGCCAGTTCCTGCTCGAAACCGCGCGGGCGAGGGCGATAGTAGATGCGGTCCACGCCCAGGTAGTCCTGGGCCACCACCCCTTCCGGCGAAGCGTGGGCGTACTGATAGCCTTCGCCGTGGCCCAGCCGCTTGGCCCCGGCGTAGTGCCTGTCCCGCAGGTGAACCGGCACGGGAACCAGGCGGCCCTGGCGGACGTCGGCTCGGGCCTGGGCAATCGCCTCGGTGGCGGCGTTACTTTTGGGAGCACAGGCCAGGTAGGTAACCGCCTGGGCCAGCGTCAGTTGGCACTCGGGCAAGCCGACGAACTCGCACGCCTGCATCGCGGCCACGGCCAGGGGAAGGGCCTGCGGGTCGGCGTTGCCGATGTCCTCGCTGGCCAGGATGACCAGCCGCCGGGTGATAAACCGCACGTCTTCGCCCCCTTCCAGCATCCAGGCCAGCCAGTACAGGGCTGCGTCCGGGTCGGAGCCGCGGATGCTTTTGATCAGCGCACTGGCCGCGTCGTAGTGGGCGTCTCCCTGGCGGTCATAGACCACGGGCTTGCGCTGCACGGATTCGGCCAGCAGTTCCCGGGTGAGCCGCACCGGGCGCTGGTCGCTGGAGAGCACGGCCACTTCCAGGGCCGAAAGCGCCCGGCGCGCATCGCCGTCGGACACTTGGGCCAGCCAGCGGAGGGCTTCCGGGTCGGCCTGGACCGGCTCGGCCCCTAGTCCTCGCTCCGGATCCCTTAGCGCCCGGCGGAGCACTTCCAGGATTTCCTCTTCGTTCAGGGGGCGAAACTCAAACACATGGCTGCGGCTGACCAGGGCGCTGGTGAGGGCAAAGAAGGGATTCTGCGTCGTGGCGCCTAGCAGCACCACGGTCCCTTCTTCCACGTGGGGCAGCAGCACGTCCTGCTGGGCTTTGTTGAAGCGGTGGATTTCGTCCACGAACAGCACGGTCCGGCGGCCAGAGCGGGCCAGTTCACTCTGAGCTTCCCGGATTACTTCGCGCAGCTCCTTCACACCGCTGGTGACCGCGTTGAGCTGCACGAAGTGGCTTTGGGTTTCGGCGGCGATGACCCGGGCCAGCGTCGTTTTACCGGTACCCGGGGGACCGTAAAACACGGCCGAAGTGAGCCGATCGGCCTGGAGCAACCGCCGCAGCAGTTTGCCGGGCCCCAGAAAATGCTGCTGGCCGACGAACTCCTCCAGGCTACGGGGGCGCATTCGGGCCGCAAGCGGTTGGGCGGCGCGGCGATGCGCCTCCTCTTGCCGGGCAAAGAGCGACTGGGTTTCGTTCTGCGACCGGGCCACGACCTGCAGGCTCCCGCAAAAACTACCTCGGGGGAAGAAGGCAACCGCCTCTTCAAACTTCTGTATAACAGAACCGCCGCCGGGTGTCATGCAACGGGGCCGCTGGCCGATTTCCGCCCGGTGCGGAAGCCCCCGCTCACGCCTCCAAGCCTTCACGACCAGCGAAGTCGGCTTGCCGGAGAGCTATACCACCGGTGCCTGCTCAAAGCCAGTTGCTCTCTACTCAGTCAGAGCGTCGGCTCCCACCCTTTGGCGTATTCGCGGCTCCAGAGCTGGCGTTGCTCCGGATCGTTTTCCACCTGGCGCGTGGTGGGGTCCAGGTGGACGGTTCGTCCGGTGCGGTAGGAGATGTTACCCAGCAGGCACAACAGGGTACTCTTGAAGCCTTCTTCGATTTCGGAGTTGAGCCGGGCTCCGGAGCGGATGGCGTCCAGGAAGTTGCCCAGGTGGTCCCGATCCAGGGCGGTGCCGCGGCCATCCACTTCTTTGACCTTGCGGCGGGACTTGTCGTAGATGGTGTAGCCGCGCGTGCGTTCGTTCAGCACCAGCGTGCCGCGTTCGCCGTGGAACGTGGCCCCGAAGGTGGAGCCGTCCGGTCCGTAGCGGTTGCAGGAAAGCCCTTCCCAGGTGAGCGACTTGCCCTCGGGAAAGCGGAACGTGGCCACCAGCGTATCGGGGGTTTCCTGGTCGTCGTTCCAATGGAACCGGCCGCCCACGGCGCTGGCCTGGATCGGGTAATCGACCCCCAGGCCCCAGCGGCCCAGGTCGATGGCGTGCACCCCGTTGTTGCCCAGTTCGCCGGTGCCCCAGTGCCAGAACCAGTGCCAGTTGTAGTGGATGACATTACTGCGATAGGGGCGTCGGGGAGCCGGGCCCTGCCACAGCTCGTAGTTGAGGTACGAGGGGACCGGTACTTCGCGTCCTCGGCCGATGGAACCCCGCACATTGGCGTACCAGCACCGGGCGTAATACACGCGGCCGATTACTCCTTCGTGCAGGGCCTTCATGGCTTCTTGCAGCTTGGGCCAACTGCGCCGCTGGTTGCCCATCTGCACCGCGCGGCGGTACTTGCGGGCGGCGGCCACCATCAGTTCGCCTTCGCGCGGATTGTGGCAGCAGGGTTTTTCCACATAGACGTGCTTGCCCGCTTTGCAGGCCAGGATTGTCGCCGGAGCGTGCCAGTGGTCCGGGGCGGCGATGACCAGAGCGTCCACATCCTTATCGTCCAGAATCTTCCGGAAGTCGGTTACGGTTTTCGGCCGCGGCGCGCCCAAGGTTTCCAGGGCCTGCACGGCTTTGTCCACGGCGCGGGTGTCCACGTCGCAGATGTAACCCACGGTGCAGCCGGGCAGCCGGGCAAACCCGCGAGCCAACGCGGTGCCCCGGCCGTTGACGCCCATCACGCCCACCACCAGACGCTGGTTGGGAGCTTCCAGCGCCCGCAGCAGTTGGGCGTTGCTCAACGCGGCCACGGTCACACCGGCGGCGGCGGTGGATTGAGCCAGGAACTGACGGCGGTCGGATTTCATGGCGGACACTCCTTACGAATCTCAAAGGGCGTACAGGGGGGCCAGCTTGCTCAGGCGGAAGGTTTTTCCCTGACGAAGACCATGTGATGAAAACCGTTACGGCCCTGATAGTTTACCAAGCCGTGGAAGCGGATTCACGCCGTCGCGCCGGTTGGACTCGAAATTTTCTTGACCCGGCTTTGCCGCAACACCTATATTCCAGTTTGTTGTTCCTGCCTGAAAACAACGTATCCCGCCCCCTGTGTCTGCCCGGTCGGAACAGAACTCGAAGAGGGGACCCACCGGCCGACAGGTTGAGGAGTCGCTCTGATGCGGACCGCCGGCTTGCTCTGCTGGTTTGTGGTGCTTTGTTCTGCCGGAGCCTGGGCCGCTCCCCCGCTGGAAGAGGTAATCGACCAGAAGATTGAGCAACGGGCCGGGCGCACTCTTCGACCCGCCACGGACGATTACGAGTTCCTCCGCCGCGTTTATCTGGACCTGGCCGGCCGCGTGCCTACGCTGGCGGAGCTCGAGCAATTCGTCGGCGATTCCCGCAGCGACAAGCGCCGCCTTCTGATCCAGCGCCTGTTGCAAAGCCCCTGGTGGGCGCACCGGATGAGCGAGGCAATCAACGTGATGCTCATCGAACGCCGCGGCGAGGATGCCCGCTGGATGGCCTACCTGCGGCGGTCGTTTTTGCAGAACAAGCCTTGGGACCAACTGGTGCGCGAGGTGCTGGCCGGCACGCCCGGTCCCGAAGGCGACCTGGAGGGGGTGGAGTTCTTTTACGTAGTGCGGCTGAAGCGATACGGGCAGGTGCCGCCGGACCAGGACGGGCTGACTCGGGACGTGGGCCGGTTTTTCCTGGGCCGGGACCTGGAATGTGCCAACTGCCACGACCATCCGTTCGTGGACGACTACAAGCAACTGGATTACCGCGGGCTGCACGCCTTTACGGTGAACACCTTCTTGCATCGCCAGGGGAACAAATGGGTGGTGGCCGAACGCGTGATGAACGCTCCGCTTGAGTTTGCTTCCGTGTTCGACAAGGTGCCGCACACCACCGGACCGCGGCTGCCGGGAGGCAAGGCGTTTCCGGTTCCCCAGTTCGACAAGGGCCAGGAGTATCTGGAACCGCCGGACCGCAAGAAGCGCACGCCGGGCGTGCCGCGGTTTTCGCCGCGCAAGCTGCTGGCCGAAAACCTGCCCGTGCCCGGGAACCGCCCCTTTGTGCTCAACAGTGCCAACCGGTTCTGGTTTCTGATGCTGGGGCGAGGGTTGGTGCATCCGCTGGACTACTTCCACTCGGACAATCCCCCTTCGCATCCGGAACTGCTTGATGAGCTGGGCCGCACGTTGGTTGAGGAGCGGTTCGACCTGCGGCGTTACCTGGCCCATCTGGCCGCCAGCCGCACCTACCAGCAGCCCGGCACGTGGCCCAAGACAGGCCCCACGCCGCCGGAGACGTTCTTGACCTTCCACCAGAAGCCCTTGTCGCCGGAACAACTGGCCGCGGCCGTGCTGGTGGCCACCGGGCATCGGCTGGACCTGGTGCAAATGGGCGTCCTGGCCCCCAAGCAGGCCAAGCAACTGCCGGCGGAGGCCGTTCGCACCGCGGGAGCTTCGCCGCCTCGGGCCTGGAGCGAGTATCGCCAGCGGTTCCAGAAGGCGTTTGCCGGCCCGGCCAAACAAGCCGAAGTGGACTTCATCCCGGCGGTCAAAGGGACCCTGTTCGTAATGAACGATCCGCTGGTGCTGGAACTGCTGGAGCCGCGTCCGGGCAACTTGAGCGCCCGGCTCCTTGAACAAAAGGACAACGCCCAGGCGGTGCGCACCGCTTACCTGGCCGTGCTGTGCCGTCTGCCGGACAAAGAGGAACAAAGGGAAATGGCCTCCTACCTGGCTTCCCACCCGGATCGTGCCCGGGCAGTGAAAAACCTGCTCTGGGCGCTGCTGGCCAGCGTGGAGTTCCGCGTGAACCACTAGGTGGAGAACAAGTTGGTTTTGGAGCGGACGCGGTGCCGCCGACGACATTGCCCGCCGGAGAGCCGCCATGCAAGAGGTCCTGCGTCTTGCGCCGTGCGACTTGCGCGGGAGCTTCCGCTCCAGCGGAAAAGCAAGCGTTCGTCTCGTGCTCGTACTCGTACTCGTAATCGGCAGCTCATTATCGGCAATCAGGAATCGGCTTGCGGCTTGCGCCGTGCGTCTTGCGCGGGAGCTGCCGCTCCGCTGCAAAGAATAGCCGTCAAAACGAACACTCCCCAAAAAGTCGCCAGGAACGATGAATCGCCACCCTCGCTGTAACGCCGAACAACACCGCCTTTCCCGCCGCCGGGTGCTTCAGGGGGCCCTGGGCCTGTGTGCCGGGGCGTGGTGGGGACTGCGGCACCGGGGCTTGAGTGCCGCCTTTGCCGCCGAGGGAAAAGAACCGCCCCGGCAGGTGCTCTTCGTCTGGCTCGACGGAGGGCTTTCCCAGTTGGAAAGCTGGGATCCGAAACCGGGCACCCAGTTTGGCGGTCCGTTTCGGGCCATCGCCACCAGCGTGCCGGGGTTGCACATCTGCGAGTTGCTGCCGGAGATGGCCAAACGCATGCACCACGTGGCGGTGGTACGCAGTGTTTCCACCAAGGACAACTCCCATTCGGCCGGCGTGCCTCGCATCCTGCGGGGCGACCCGAAAAACCGCGGTGTGGTCTATCCCTACTTGGGCTCGGCGGTGGCCAAGCTGTTGGGACCGTGTCCTTCGGGAATGCCGCCCTACATTTGGGTCAAGCCGGGAAGCGGCGGATTCATCGACAAGTACGCCGGGTTCTTGGGTCCCAAGTACGGGGCGCTGGCCCTGGGCGAGGGCCGCCCGCCGCAAAATCTGCTGCCGCCCAAAGACCTGCCCGAGCAAGACCTGCACGACCGGCACCGACTGCGACGGCTGGTCAACCGGCACTTCGTCGCTGGTCGAAACGCCCAGATCAACGACGCCTACGAACACGCCTACCACATGGCCCAGGCGCTGATGAGCCGCCGCAAGCTGTTCGACGAATCCACCATCAGCGACGAGGAACGGGACCGCTACGGCCGCACGCAGATTGGCCAGCACATGATCGTCGCCCGCCGGATGCTGGAAGCCGGAGCCCGATTCGTCCAGGTGACCAGCTACGGCTGGGACACCCACGGGGACAACTTCCTGGCCCACCGCTCGCTGGTGCCCAAGTTCGACCGGGCGCTGGCGGCCGTGATCGACGACCTGGTGGCCTCCGGCCGGATCGAACACACGCTGATAATCGCCATGAGTGAGTTCGGACGCACGCCGCGGATCAACGGGCACGTGGGCCGCGACCACTGGCCCGAAGCCTGGAGCGTGCTGACCGGCGGCTGCGGACTCCAGCGAGGAGCCGTCATCGGGGCCACCGACCAGCAGGGCGTGTTCGTCAAGACCGAGCCTTACGACATCGGCCACCTGTTCCACACGTGGTTTACGGCCCTGGGAATCGACAGCCAGCACACCGAATACGACAACAACGGCCAGCCGCTGCCCATCGCCCACGACGACTGCTTCCCAATCAAGGAACTGTTGGGCTAAAGCCACTGTTGGGCTGAAGCGGTAGGCGGCACGACCGAAACCGACGCGGAGAACGTGGCATGACAACCAAGCCAGAAAAGAAAGCGGCCGACGCGGCCGAAGCGTTCCGGCAGCGCTGGACGCCCAAACTCACCGGCCGGCTGGAACCGGACCGGCAGATTGCCCGGTTACGGTTTACGCCGTGCGGCAAGTTTCTGCTCGGCGGCGGATACGACGGCACGGTGTGGCGCTGGCAGTACGAGGAACCGCCCCAGGAAGAAAACGCCAAGCAATCCGAGGGCAAGTCCCGTCGCCGCGGCGTGCCCGAAGCCCCCTGGCGGCCGCTGGAGCGGTTCAAAAGCCACGGCGGTTGGGTAACCGCCCTGGAAGTGCACCCGCAGGGCGGGATCGCCTTTTCGGCCGATAGCTGGGGGCGGCTGTGCGCTTGGGGCTACGAAGGTCCCCAGGAGCCCAAGCCCCGGTGGCAGCAGCCGCAGGCCCACGACGGCTGGATCACCGACATGGCTCTCTCGCCGGATGGCCGTCACTTGGCCACCGCTGGGGTGGACGGCACGGTGGCCCTGTGGGAAACCGGCAGCGGCAAGCTGCTCCGCCGCCTGGAAGGCCACGGGGGAAGCGAAGTGCTGGCCGTGGCGTTCCACCCCCGGGGCGACGCGGTCGTCTCCGGCGACCTGTTCGGCCGCGTGCTGCACTGGGAGTTTCCATCGGGCCGCAAGGTACGGGAACTGGACGCCTCGGCCCTGTACAAGCTGCACCGGCTCCAGGACTGCGGTGGAGTGCGCGTGTTGCGGTTTGCTCCCGATGGGAAACGACTGGCCGTGGCTGGCACGCGCCCCAACAACGGAGCCACCATCCAGGGCGTGCCTACCGTGTTGCTGTTCGATTGGGAAAGCGGCAAACCGCATGCGGAGCTCTCTCTGGGCCCCAAGAACGAGTGTTTCGTCTGCGATCTGCTGTTCCACGAAGCCGGGTTCCTGGCCGTGGCCACCAGCGGCACCCCGGGCACAGGACGGCTGCACCTGCACCGCGAGGGCGAGGAGAAGCCGTTTTTCACCGCCCGCGGACCAATCAACTGCCACGCGCTGGCCCGTCATCCCAAGTGGCCGCTGTTGGTCGTCGCCGGCACCAACTCGGGCAGCAACGGCAACGGGCGACAGCTCCGAAACGGCAAGTACGTGGGCAACCACTCGCCGCTGTTTTTCTTCCAATGGGCTTCCGAGGGCTGAGGTATCTGGCGGGGTATCCCTCAAACTTTGCCCCCCAGTTTCGATGGAGGAAGGGGCGATGGGGAGCGGGACCAATTGAATCTCAGTCCCTAGACAGCCATACTTAGGTGCGGGGGCTGGCTGTCTGCGGGACCCAGGCCGCCAGAGGACGGGCTCGCAGCGCGTGCCAGGTTCCCCCACCGCAGCGCCTGTAGCTCAGGGGATAGAGCAGCGGTTTCCTAAACCGCGTGTCGGGGGTTCGAATCCCTCCAGGCGCGCTGGACCTACTCAGGCCGCGGGGCGATACGACCATAGCCGCCTGCAAAGCCGACGTCGCTCCCCGTTCGGCGACGCGTCGAACGGTGTCGCTGGCTGCTGCAGTAAGCGGAGAGCGCAGCTTCGGCGGAAAGTCCGCTACAGGATGCCCGGCTGGGAGACGTTGATTCCCTTGAGGGCCATCTTCAGCGCGTCCTTGTTCGGGGCCACTTCCAGCGCCACTTTCATATCGACCAGTTGCCGCTTCACCAGATCGGTTAGGCTCATGGTGAAGTCCTGCATTCCCTCGTTGGCGCCCATGCGAATGGCGTCGGCCAGCTTGTCGTCCTGTTCTTCCAGGATGAGCTTGCGTACCGTGGGATTGAAAATCATGATTTCCACGGTGGGCACGCGGGGGAAACGCGGGTCGATTGACGGCAGCAGCTTCTGGGCGATGATGGCCTTCATGTTGAAGGCAATCGCGCTGCGCAGCGCCGGGTGCATCTCCTGCGGGAACAGGTCCAAAATACGGCCGATGGTGCTCGGGGCGCTGGAAGCGTGAATGGTCCCGAAGACCAAGTGCCCGGTTTCGGCCGCGTGGATGGCCGTCATGAAGGTTTCCTCGTCCCGCATCTCGCCCACCAGCATCACGTCCGGGTCTTCCCGCACGGCGTGCTTCATGCCGATGGCGAAGTCCTTCACGTCCAGCCCGATCTCCCGCTGGTTGATAAGGCACTTGTCTTCGGTAAAGACGAACTCGATGGGGTCTTCCAGCGTGAGGATGTGCTTGTAGTAGTGGCGGTTAATCCAGTTGAGCATCGAAGCGATAGTGGTCGATTTCCCCGACCCGGTCACCCCGGCCAGCAGGATCATCCCCTGGTCGTACTGGCAGAGTTTTTCCAGCACGGGAGGCAGGTTCAGTTTTTCAAAGTCGGGGATGAAGCGGTTGACTCGCCGGGCCACCACGCCCATGTGCCCCATCTGCTGCAACACGTTGACGCGGAACCGCCATTCCACGCCGTCTACGTCCACAGTGTAGGCGAAGTCAGCCCCACCGTCGCGGTCGAAGATTTCGCGGGTGCGGCGGTTCATCATGCCGAAGCACATCCGCCGCATCTGCTCGTCGGTGATTTTGGGGGCCTTGAGCGGCTGGAGCTTTCCCCGCACGCGGATAAACGGCGGGTGGCCCACCTTCATGTGCAGGTCGCTTCCTTCGTACTTGACCAGTGCGCGGAAGTACTTGTCGATTTCGTTTTCGTTTTTTTTCACGTCGTCCGAAGCCTGCACTTCCACTTTGTCCGTCGCCATGAAGGTTCCTCCGCTGCACGGTGGTACAGACGCAAACTCCACCCCGATCCTAGGGGCAGAACGCCCCTGGCCCGCTTTCTAGCTACTTTCCTATTAGAAACAATCGTCCCTCGGTTTGCCAGTCGCCCGGCGTCACTCGGCTTACGCGCCGGCCTGGGCGGACATCCCCTTGGTCAGCACCAGGAACGCGGTTTCCAGATTGACTTCTTCTTCCCGGAACAGGTTGAGCCGGTGGCCGTTTTCCACCAGCAGCGTGGGCAGTTCGCTGTAGTCTTCCACGTTTTCTTGCAAGGTGACCACCAGGCGCCCGTCTCGCTGATCCACCTGGTGGACCAGGTCGTGCTGTTCCAGCAGTCGGGCGGCCGCGTCCGGATCCCCTCCGGCCAGGCCGATATGCAGCACGACTCGCTGCCGCACGCGCCGCATCACGTCGGCCACGTCGGCATTGACGATCAACTGGCCCTGTTCGATGATGCCGATCTTGTTACACACGTCGGCCAGCTCGGGCAGGATGTGGCTGGAAACCATGATCGTCTTGCCCAACTGCCGCAACTGTTGCAGCAGGCGGCGGATTTCGATCCGGGCGCGCGGGTCCAACCCGCTGGCCGGTTCGTCCAGCAGCAACACCTGGGGATCGTGCAGCAGCACGCGGGCCAGGCCCAGACGCTGCGTCATGCCTCGGGAAAGGCTCGTTACCGGAGCATCGCGCTTGAACGCCAGATCGACCAGCTCCAGCAGCTCCTGGCACCGACGGCGGCGGACCGGCCCGGAAATACGATACGCCGCGGCAAAAAACTCCAGATACTCCGTTACCGTCATGTCGTCGTACACCCCGAAAAAGTCCGGCATGAAGCCCACCATGCGGCGGATTTCTTTAGGGTGGGTGTAGATGGAGTAGCCGCACACGTAGGCTTCGCCCCAGGTGGGCTGAAGCAACGTGGCCAGCATCCGCATCGTGGTGGTTTTGCCGGAGCCGTTGGGGCCGATGAAGCCGAAGATGTCGCCTTCTTCCAGCTTGAGCGTAAGCTCCTTGACGGCGAACAAGTCGCCGTACTGCTTGGTGAGTTGTTCGGTCTGAATCATGGCACTTGGGCGGTGGTGGGCGGAGAACCCGTTCGAAGTGGGAACTTGATTCGCAACCAGCTCCAATGCCGCACGGCCGACGCGTCCAGCGGCTGCCCGTTCACTTCAAGCTGGCTGAGCCGAGGGGCCACTCGGGCCACGAGCACCCCCTGTTTCAATTCTAAATGCTCGCTCCAATCGACAAACCCCTGGTAGCGATGCCACAACTGGGCGTATTCCCGACCCCCTGTAGCCCGGTGGAAAAACATCTGCCGCACGATGCTGGGCACATCGAAGCTCTGGGGATCGTAAGGCCGCAACCGACTGCGCATCTTGCGGCTTTTGGTGTCGTAGTACATCTCGCGGCCCATCAGCTCGTTCTGGAGTTCCCGCCGCGGAAGGTCGTCCATCTCCAGGTCGATCCGCTGGCCTGGCTTCACCTCCCCCAGACGAATAACCCAGCGCTGGTAGGCCAGCCAGGCATCCTGCCACCGCCACGGCGAGCGATTCACCAGGTAGCCGCGAGGAAACTCGTCCCGATAAACTGCCATCTGGATTTCCAGCGGCGGCTGTTCCAGCGGGGCGAAGCCGCGGGCGACAAAACTCCGCGTGCTCCACTGCCACAGGGGCAATTGACGCATCCGCATCTGCTGGGGATCGAACAGATAGACGTCGTTGCGCGACGTGGCCGGTGCCCCGCTGGCCATCCCGCCTAGTGCCGTGCCCGGGTGACCCAGCCAAGAGAGATAGCCCCGGCAGGGAGAAGAAGGCCGCAGCGGTTCGAGCCGGGCGCGCCATTGCACCTGGCCGCTAAGCATCTCGGGAGTGTAGAGCACCGCATAGGAAGTCGCACGAGCCGTGGCGGTTTCCTGGTCCACATCGACCAGGTCCACCTGGTTGGCCAGCAGGCGTTGGGCTTTCCATTGCGCAGCCAGCAGGTGGGCCAGCCCCGCTGCTGCCAGCAGCAACAACGCCAAGACGACCCAGCTCCACGGACTGTATTGCGGCCAGCGGCGAAAGAACAGATACGGAACCGGCCCGGCCAGCACCAAGTAGCCAAGAATCAGCAACGACACCACCATGAACGAAACCGCAGGGGCTTCCTCGAACTGTTCCAGCGCTCCGCGCAACTGCCCGGCCAGATCGGTTACGCCCACGTGGCTGAATCGGGCCGGTCGGGACACGCCGCCGCTTTCGCTTCCCAGCAGCGGATGCAACTCCAACAGCCGCAGCCAGAACTTGCCCCGACCCCGCCACTTCAGCAGGGGTTCGGCCTGCATGTCCACCGTCAGGCAGCTTAGGATGCCGAACCCGCGGCTTTCCCGAAGCAAAAGCGGCAACGTGTCCTGACGCAGCACCACTTGGGCCGAACCGGGGTCGAGCAGCGCCACGTGTACTCGCCGCGGCCCGAACACCGGCCCCAGGGCCACCGGCACGCTCGTGTCGGCAAACTCTTCCAAGGCGTTGCTGCGGCGAAGTCCCCCCCAATGGTTCCAGGTGCCCAACACCAGGGGGCGCAGGGGATGGCCCGCTTCGTAGGCTGCTTCGGCCCCGGGGGCCAGCACCACGGTCACACGCCCCTGGCGATGCAGCCAGCGGTCGATGGCCTGCGCCTGCCGAGCGGGGAATCGGGCAACCAGTTGTTTGTCGCCCAGAGCCAGTAGCAAATGGTCCACTCCTTCGTAGCCGAGCCACTGGGCGGGTAGCCGCTTCGGGTCGTCCAAGGCGGCCACGACAATCCGAGTCGGCGCGTCCTTAGGCAACAGGCGCACCAGCGATTCCAGCTCCACCGACCCGACGGCCACCACCAGCACGTGGTGGGTGGGCAGTGCCCGAGCCACGCCCAGTCCCTGGCGAGCTTGTTCCACAAGAACGTCGCTGGGGACGTTTTGCACCCAAATGGGACGAGCGTCCTCCGGCCGGGCGACCAGCCCCACTCGCACCACCGGCACCACCCGCCCGGGACGCACCAGCAGCCGCACCGTGGCTCGTTGGCCGGGAGCCAGTTCAATCCGTTTCGGAGCCACCACGCGGCCCAGCGTGTGATCCGGGTCGCTCACTTCGGCAAAGACGTATCCGGCCAGCGGCTTACTGCCGGCGGTCAGTTCCACCCGCAGAGGCGTCCAGAAACCCACACGCCAGCGGCCCTGAAAGCCCAGATAAGCCCGAAGCTTCGGCTCGGCATCGGCCGCCGGGACGTCCAGTGCCGAGCCCAACACGAGCAGCACCACCAGCGCAAGCCGGACCGAAACGCGGAAGCGGCCCCGTGCCCGCAGCGGGAACCACGTCATCAGGGTTTCTCCTCGTCGCTGCACGTGCATTCCCAGTGGCCGCAGCCCGGGCAGCCCTGGCCGTATTTTTCCAAAATGGCCTGCGTCAGATCCACACCCACCACGTTGGCGATTGTGGTCAGCCAGGCCAGCACGTCGGCGAACTCTTCGCGCTGTTGTTCCGGGGTGCCGCTGCGCAAGGCGGCGGCCAGCTCGCCCACTTCCTCGATCAACCACATGAACGTGCCGTCCACGCCGCGCTGGATGTCCTTCTCCACGTACATCCGCCGGATAAGTTCCTGGAACCCGCGCAGCGTTACCTCCTGGGCCGGCGAGGGCGATTGCGCCGCCGGGGACGAAGGAGCAGCCTGAGCCGAAGACGTGTTTGCCGATTCGGACCTGTGGGGATGACTCATCGCGTTTGGAGTTATTCAGGAGACGAAGCACCGGGGGCCGGAAGCGATTGCCACAAGCGGCGAGCTTCCGGCGGTGGGTCAGGGGCCTGGAGCAGCAGCTGGAGCACGGCCCGGGCCTGCGGCCAACGCTGCAGCCGCACCAGGCAGCGGGCAAGCTCCAACTGTGCTTGCTGGTCCCGGGGGCGGAGCCTCGTTACCGCTTCCCAGGCAAACGCCGCTTGCGACCACTGCTGCGCAGCCGACGCGGCCTGGGCCACCAGACGCCAGCCCAGCTCATCTTTTACGTTAATCTGCACGGCCTGGTTTGCCCAGCGAAGCGCCTGCTCCACCTGCCCGCGAGCCAGGGCCAGTTGGGCCAGTTTTTTGCGAATCACCGCGTTATCGCTTTCCAGGGCGGCCAGTTGTTCGAGCGCCCGCCGGAGTTTTTCCGGCTCGTTCCGTTTCAGGTAGATGCCGGCCAGGGCCTTGAGCCAGCGGGCTTCCAGTGGTTGGGCCTGGTGGGCCAGGCGGTAGAGTTCTTCGGCCCGGGCCAACTGCCCCGACTTGACCGCCAGCGCGGCCAGCAAGGCCACCACGCGCGGATGCGGCTTTTGGCGGTCCAACGCTTTTTCCAGGTACTGTTGTGCCTGGTCTGTTTCGCCGATGGTCAGAAAAACCCGAGCCAGCACGTATCCGGCCAGCGGATGACCGGGCTGTCGGTCCCAGGCCCGTTGGGCCAGCTTGCGCGCCCCGGCGTAATCACGCAGCTTCAGCCGCCCTTGGGCCACCTGGGCCGCCAGGTCGGCATTTTGGGGGTCTTTGGCCAGCCGGGCTTCCAGTTGGGCAAGCGGCGCCGTTTCCTCTTGGGCTGAAGCGACGGGCAGTTGCCTCACATACCGTTCTACGTAGTGGCGGTAGCCGTCTTCGAACTCCTGAAGCGACAGCCCGAACGCACGCCGAATGGCCTCCGGCGTATCGGGACCGGCGGCGTAGGCTTGCAGCAGTTTCATCGGCCCGCGGGAGCCGAACCGCTCCTTCATATACTGCACGTAAAGCCACGACTGGCAGTAGGCCAGGTGCCAATCGTCGCCGTCGCCCGGGCGGATGAAGCCCAGGTTGATGTTCTTGAGCGTAAACAGGGTCTTTTCCTGCCAGCGCCTGCGCAGCAGCGGCTTCCACCGGGGCGGAGGCGGGTAGCCTTCCAGTTCCACGGCCAGCCCTTCGGTCAGCCAGTGCGGGACGCGGAACCGCGTCTGCTGCAAGTTGAGCACGTGCACGAACTCGTGCCGCACCACCCGGCCCCAGTTGAACGGCTTGTCCATCTCCAGCGGCGAAACCAGCGCCACCATCCCGCCGGTGCAGGCTCCCACGGTGCCTACGTAAGGCAATCCCACGGTGCGGGCGCTGAACCACTGGTGGCCCGAGGTCCCCCCGTGCCGGCTGAATATCTCGTAAAGCGTCTTGCCCTGCGGCTCGTAGCCCAGCTTCTTGCACAACTGGGGATAGACTTCCTGTTCCAGCACCTGGGCCACGGTCCGGGCCAGCAGCTCGTCCTGGCCCCGGTCGAAGCGAATCACGAAATGCTCCGTCTCCAGTGTGGCGTAGCCGGCCAGCAGGTCGAGCACCTGGAGCATGTTGTTGACCCGCACGTGGAACGGGTCCTGGTCAAAAGCCCGCCGCAACAGGGGGGCCGCTTCGGCTTCTTCGCCCAGACGCATGAACAGCAGGCCCAGTTCGGCCTGAGGGCCGGGCATCTGCGGCACGGCTTCGGCTGCACGGCGGAGGAAGAACGCCGCCGCGTCCAACTGGTTGCTGCGCGAAAGCAGCACTCCGGCCGCGTAATAGAACCGCCCGGGCCGCGGGCAGCGCGACTCCACCTCCGCGAGCTGCTTCACCAGCGGAGAGCGGTTCCAACCGTCTGCTGGCGGCATCCCATGACGCAGCACCCACAGGGCCACACGACGGCCCAGGGTTTCCGGATCCCGCGGGTTGAGCTTTGCGGCGCGCCGGATGGCTTCCTGAGCCGCCGTCAGGTCGAAGTTGGCCACGTGCCAGTCGCACCACAGCCGATGCACTTGGACCAGTTCCGGGTTGATTGCCTCGGCTCGTTTCAGGTAGAGCCTTGCCCGGTCCAGTTGATAGGTCTGCAACGCCAATTCGGCCAGAGCGGCCAGCACTTCGGCTGCGCGCGGGTTGAGCTTCAGCGCGTTTTGCAGGCAGCGCAGGGCTTCGGCCCGATTGTATTTTTCCAGAAACAGCCGTCCCGACTGGTACCACGCCCGGTAGTCCTTCGGCTGGAGCCGGAGCACGTCCGGCAGCAGCTCGTTGACCAGGAAGCTGAACTGGTCGTGCAGCTTGTTCCAGCGGGCGTGCTGTGCCCCGGCTAGGGCCACGAACAGCAACTCCTCGGCCGAAAGCTGCTCCTGGTGGTCCAGATAGTGCTGCACGACGGTGCGATAGATTTCGGCTGCCTGGTCCAGTTGACCGCGCAGCAGGTGCAGCTCGCTCTGGTACCAGAGGGCCGGCAGGCAGTCAGGTTCCAGACGCAGCGCTTGCCCGAGGGTTTTTTCCGCCGCGTCCCAATCACCCCGGTCCAGATGGATGCGGCCAAGCAGCGCATGTAGAGAGGCGTTTTTGCTTGCCGGGGCCCGTTTTTGCAGCAGCTTGAGGGCTTGCTGGCGTTTGCCGGTGGCCAGCAACACCCGGGCCAGCCCCACCGCGGCCTCGTCTCCGTGCCGGGGCAACAGCTTGCGAAACTGCTGCTCGGCTTCTTGGTACCGCCCGGCGAGCCAGAGCAAGTGGGCCTGCTTGAGCGGTTCCAGCCCCCGGGACTTTTCTCCCGCGGGTTCCGCCTGCGCCTGCCCCACCAGCGCCGAAAAACCGCAAAGCCAAAGCAGCAAGATGGCAACGGCAGACCACTGGTTCCATGCCGTTTCGGCACAACGTCGTTGCAGCCGGTCGTCCGCCGAACGGTTTTTCTCTGGCAAGGGTCGTGCGGACATGACGAACACCTGTTGTCTTCCCGCGTAG
Organism: Planctomycetales bacterium; assembly: GCA_015488215.1. Classification (GTDB taxonomy): domain Bacteria; phylum Planctomycetota; class Planctomycetia; order Pirellulales; family S012-138; genus S012-138. The sequence goes on along the minus strand of WFOE01000167.1, from coordinate 3,628 downwards.
CAAGCCTCCGGCATTTGCTCCCAAGGTCGACCGGGATGGCACGGGCACTTGCCGCCGCGAAATCAAATCGCGGCAAGCTACTTAGGCCCCGGGGCTACCAAGGGCAGTTGGGGTTGGGGACCCCGGGGCGATTGCTCCCGCTTGGGCTGTGTGTCCAGGTAGCGGTCCAAGGCCAGCACCAGCCAGGGGTAGGCTTGGGCCATGTTTTCTAGCTCGGGCCAGAAAGCGCGAAACGTGCCGCGGGCCTGCTCGGGGTAGCTTCGCTGAGCGGTTAACCGACCCAGGCGAAGCAGCCCCAGGGCGGCAAGCGAATTGCCCGAGGGCACCGGCCCGTCGGCCGGTCCGCGAATCCGCACGAACAGCTCGTCGTGTTCTTCGCTGGTGTAGTAGAACCCCCCCTGCGGGGCGGCAAAGAGTTCCCGTTGTTTGTCGGCAAGTTCCTTGGCCGGGCGGAGCCACTTTGCTTGGCCACTTACCTCGTGGAGCACCACCAGGCCGCGGATGGTAGCCGCATAGTCCACCAGATAGCCGGGCAGTTGGGCCTTGCCGCTTGTCCAGGTGCGGTACAGTTTGCCGTCGGGTCGGCGCAGGTGTTTTAGCACGAAGGTGGCCGCTTCGGCGGCCGCCTGGGTGTAACGTGGCTCTTCCAGGTACTGGCCGGCCCGGGCAAAAGCGGCGATGGCCAGCCCGTTCCAGGCGGTGAGAATCTTCACGTCGGTGCCGGGCCGCTTGCGGCCACTGCGCTGCTGAAGCATTTGCTTGCGCAGGGGATCAATCCGCCGCCAGAGTTCTTCCAAGGAGATGTTGTGCCGGGCGGCCACCTGCTCCGGACGGCGGCGCCAGCGGAGCACCCAGCGGCCCTCGAAGTTGGGCGGCCCGTCCAGCCCGTAAAGTTCGGCCAGCAGTGGGTAGTGCGGGTGCTTGCGGAACGGAGCCAGTTCTTCCCGGGTCCAAACGTAGTAGCGTCCTTCCTGGCCTTCGCTTTCGGCGTGCAAAGCGGCGTAGAAGGCCCCCTGGGGGCTGCGCATGCGGCGGAGCAGAAACTCGGCCGTCTGCTGCGCCACGCGGCGGTAACGCCGCTGCCGGGTGTGGTGCCAGGCCAGAGCGTAGAGTTCCAGCAATTGGGCGTTGTCGTAGAGCATCTTTTCAAAGTGCGGCACTTCCCAGCGGCGGTCGGTCGAGTAGCGGTGGAACCCGCCGCCCAGGTGATCCCGAATCCCGCCGGCGGCCATTTCGTCCAGGGTTTTGACGAGCATCCGGCCTGCCTGCTCGTCCCGATGCTGCCGCCAGCGGTGCAGCAGAAAGAACAGGTTGCCCGGCTCGGGGAACTTGGGCCGGTGGTCCTGCCCCGGCGTGTAGCCGAAACCGCCGTAGTCCGGGTCGAACTGTTCGCCCAGCTCGTCGAGCAGGTTCTGGATTGGTTCGTCGGAAAGCTCGATTTCTTTGAGCACCACCGGGGCCGAAAGCGCCCGGCGCACCGCCTGGGCCAGCACGTCGGCCATCCGCTCCACCTGTCGGGGATTCTTTTCCCACGCCTGCTGCATCCGCCGGGCCACGTCCAGAAAACCGGGCAAACCCCGCTTGGGACGCGGAGGGAAGTAGGTCCCTCCGGCAAAGGGGAGCCCCCGGGGCGTAAGAAACATCGAAAGCGGCCATCCGCCCCCGGAAGGGTTGCCCGTGAGCTGGTAATACACGTGCAGAGCGGTCATGTACACTTCGTCCACGTCGGGCCGTTCTTCGCGGTCCACCTTGATGCAGACGAAGTGCTTGTTGAGGAACCGGGCCACTTCCGGATCGGAAAACGTCTCCCGTTCCATCACGTGGCACCAGTGGCAACTGAAGTAGCCGATGGAGAGAAAGATGAGCTTGTTTTCCTTTCGGGCTTTTTCCAGGGCTTCGGGGCCCCAGGGGTACCAGTCCACCGGGTTGTGGGCGTGCAGCAGCAGATAGGGGCTGGTTTCCTGGGCCAGGCGGTTGGTGTGCTTTTTGGACGTTTCGGAGCCGCCGGAGTGCGCATTGCCCGGTGGCCGGGCCGGTTTGCCCGCGGCGTTGCCGGAAGTCTGTTTTCCCTCGGGGGAGGAGTCGTCCGAAGGAGTTCCCGAAGGGGTGCAAGCTGCTGCCAGCCCAAGCAGTACGAGCAGCAGCCAGCTTCGGCCCAGCAAGAGGCACCGGCAGGGAGCGGTCATCGTTTTCTCGCGATAGCCGGGAGCGGAATGGTTACGGTTTCTCGTCTTTCAGCGGGTGCAGCTCCACACGGCGGAAGAACAGCTCGGCCCCTTCGGTCTGGATGAGAATCTTGCCGGCCGAAGGGAAGGCGTCGAACCCTTCGTTGACCAGCACGCCGTTGACCAGCGCCTGGATGTGCCCGCCGCGGCAGATGATTTCGCACCGGGTCCACTGCTGGCCGGGGCTTTCCACGTCGTTGCGGCCGCGGAACCCCAGCACGTCTTTCCAGTCCGGGTCGCGGCCGAACCAGTTAATCCGGCCCCGGGTGAAGGTGCGCCGCATGCCGCCGCGGTGCCAGACCCATTCGCCGTCGCGGTCCCGGGTTACTTCGCAAGTGAGCCGGGTGGGGACCACCGAACCGTCGGCGTACTTGCCGCGCAGCACCAGCAGATCGCCCACGCCGCCCTGGATGATTTGATATTCGATGGATGCCATCCAGGTGCCGCCGTAGTTGCCGTCCGGACCGACGCAGTGGATCAGGATTCCGGAATCCTTGGCCCGATTCTTCCGAGGCTCCCAGGTGCGCGTACCCCAGCGAAACTCGGCCACCAGGTGATAGTCGCGGTAGTCCTCCTTGGTGCGAATGTAGCCAAAGCCGTTGCCGGTGATGTGCAGCATCCCGTCGGTTACGCGGAACACGTGCCGGGGGTCTTCGTGCTTTGTGTCCCGAAGCCAGGTGACCCAACCGGAAAGGTCCTTGCCATTGAACAGCTTGATAACCCGAGTGGGCCGGATGGCCCGGGGGCGAGGGTCCTTGGCTTCTTCCTGGGCCTGCACCTGGCCGGGGCAGAGAAGTACAGCCCACAACAAAACAACCATTGGCCGAAGCGACTGGGACATCGGGTTTGCTCCTGGACTCGTCTAAAGTTGCTGGGCACTGGGAGCGGGGAAAATCGCTCTTGTTTTTTCCTGCTGCGCAGAACCCACCGCGCTAACTGCGATTGTAGCACGGCTGCGAGAGCTTGTCTTGCAGCTTCGGAGAGCCTAGTTCAAAGAACCCGGGATGCCAGGCGCGCAGTGCGACCCTCCCGGGCCGAATCCAGAAGACCACGCAGAAGGCAACAGCGGGGGAAACAGCAGGCGGGCTTAACGTTCTCGGTAGGTAATCCGTCCCTTGGTCAGATCGTAGGGAGACAATTCTACGCGGACCTTGTCCCCGGGCACGATGCGAATGAAGTTCTTGCGCATCCGCCCGCCCACGTAGGCCAGAATCTCGTGGTCTCCTTCGATCTTGACCCGGAATTGGGTGTTCGCAAGTGCTTGCGTGACCACACCTTCCACTTCGATGGTGTCTTTCTGTTTGGGCATAGCTCCTCCTGTGCTACGAGGTCGAACACATAATGGAACGCTGATGCGTCCGGGCAGGGATTTCCTTTACTCGTTATTTTATAACGATTTGCGG
>WFOE01000166.1 GCA_015488215.1 Planctomycetales bacterium | reverse complement strand
GTGTACGCAAGTCCGCAGTCCGGAGAACCTCAGTCGGGCCCTGCTGATTCTGGCCTTGGGTTACATCATGCTGTTGGGAATTGGGCTCCATGCCAAGGAGCACGATGCTCCTTCCAGTTGGGGCAGCTTGCCCCGGGCGGACGGTTCGAGCTCCTTCATCATCGGGCAGCGGATGCTGGGTCGGACCCAACTCCAAGTCATGCCAATGCTTTGGGCCGTCTGTCAGGCCATCCTGGAGGGAAGTGGGAATAGGTCAGCCTTTTGTATGTTCCGCACGCCGTTCACAAGGGCGATTCTTCTTCTCGACGGCAGAAGACCTGGTGGCGCTGCCACTGGGGGTCCGGCTCCGGGTAGTCCTCGCGGTAATGGACGCCGCGGCTCTCCTGCCGCTCTAATGCCGCCCGGGTGACCAGATAGGCCACCGTGAGCATGTTTTGCAGTTCCCAGGCCCGGGGAGAGTCCAACTGCTGCGGCCAGACGTACCGGCCCCAATCGGCAATCGTCTCCAGGGCTTCTTCCAGCCCCGGCCCCCGGCGGCGGATGCCCACCTGACGCCACATCAACGCCTGGAGCGAACGCCGCAGGTCCTCCACGTCCAGCGGAGCTCGTAACCCCGGCGGCGGACTGGCTTTTTCCAGCGGGGGCACGTGCAGTTCCGGGGGCATTTCGCGGGCCGCCTCGGCCGCTCCCTGCCCGGCCTGTGCCCCATAGACCAGGCTCTCCAACAGACTGTTGGAAGCCAGGCGGTTGGCCCCGTGCAGCCCGCTGCTGGTCACCTCTCCGGCCGCCCAGAGCCCCGGCAGACTGGTCCGCCCCCAGCGGTCCACCACCACGCCGCCAATCATGTAATGGGCCGCGGGGCGCACCGGGATGCGGTCCCGCGACACGTCCAGATTGAACCGCGCGCAGGTGGCCACCAGCCCCGGAAACCGCTGCCGGATGCGTTCCGGGGCCAGATGGCTCAGGTCGAGAAAGACGTGCGTGCTGCCGGTCTTTTCCATCTGGGCCACGATGGCCCGGCTCACCACGTCGCGCGGGGCCAGCTCGGCCCGGGAGTCGTACTCCGGCATGAAACGATGCCCGAAGCGATCGACCAGATAGGCCCCTTCGCCGCGGAGGGCTTCGGTAATCAGCGTCCGCGAGCTGCCGGCGATGTAGAGCACCGTGGGATGGAACTGCATGAACTCCATGTCCCGAAGCTGCGCCCCGGCCCGGTAGGCGATGGCCATTCCGTCGCCGGTGGCCACGGCCGGGTTGGTCGTTTCGCGATAGATCTGCCCGGCCCCACCGGCACAGAGAATCGTCTGCTTGGCCCACACCAAAGCCCGCCCCTGCCCGGGCGTCCACACCAGGGCTCCGCAGCAGCGTCCTTGGTGCGTGAGCAGGTCCAGAGCAAAGGCGTGGTTCCAGATGCGCACGTGTTGCCGCTGCTGCACCTGGGCGATGACGGTCCGCATCACTTCCCGGCCCGTGGCATCCCCCAGGGCATGCACCACGCGGTGATGGCTGTGTCCCCCCTCGCGGCCCAGGGCCAGCAAGCCCCCTTCGTGGTCGAACCGGGCTCCCCATTCGATCAGTTGGTGGATGTGCCGGGGAGCCTCGCGGACGACGAAGCGGACCACCTCCGGGTCGCACAGTCCGGCCCCGGCCCGAAGCGTATCTTCCTCGTGGCTCTCGAAGCGGTCTTCGGGGTCCATCACCGAGGCGATCCCCCCCTGAGCCGCCTGGCTGCTGGAGTGTTCCAGTCCCTCTTTGGTCAGCAGCAGCACGTGCAAGTCTTCCGGCACGGACAGCGCAGCCCGAAGCCCGGCCAGCCCCCCGCCGAGGATTAGTACGTCGGTAAAGTAATGGGGCAGCTCTTTGGGATGGAAAGCCGTCAGATACCGGGGCACCAGGGTCATGGAACGGTACGTCTCCGGGCGGATCGAGCGCGCTTTCTGTTACCCTACCGGAGCCGCCCGGGAAGCTGAAGCCCTGGGGCTTTCGGGCTCCCCTTTCGGTGATGCCGCTTCTGGACAAGAATTGGCGGGACGGCCGCCGTCCCGGCCGCGGAAGCCATTCCCGTCCCGAGTCCTCTTGCCGACGAAGGTGCCAGCATGAAACTTGCCACGATTCTTACCGACAGGGGGCCCCGAGCTGCGCTTGCCGTTCCCGGCGGCCTGGTCGATTTGCACGCGGCCAATCCGTCGATCCCCGATTCGCTCCCGGGGATTCTCGCCGCCGGTAGCGAGTGCCTGGAGCGGGTGGCCGCTTGCTCCCAGGCGGACCCGACGCTGGCAGAAGACCAGGCCCGGTTTCTGCCCGTGATCCCCTGCCCACAGAAAATCCTCTGCGTGGGGCTCAACTACGCGGACCACGCCCGGGAAAGCGGAGCCGAAGTGCCCGAGGAGCCGGTCATCTTTTCCAAGTTCGCTTCGGCCCTCACCGGGCATGGCCAGCCAATCGAGTTGCCGCGGGCCAGTGCCGAAGTGGACTACGAAGCCGAGCTGGTCGTAGTCATCGGCCGCCGCGGCAAGCACGTGCCAGAAGACCAGGCCATGGACTACGTGGCCGGGTACGCCTGCGGGCACGACGTTTCGGCCCGGGACTGGCAACTGCGCAAGCCGGGCGGGCAGTGGTTGCTGGGCAAGACGTTCGACACGTTCGCTCCCGTGGGCCCGTATCTGGTCACCCGGGACGAAGTGCCCGACCCGCACCAGTTGGACATCCAGTTGCGGCTCAACGGCGAGACGATGCAGAGTTCCAACACGCGGGAACTGATCTTTTCCGTCCCGCGGCTGATTGCCTACATCTCGCAGGTGATGACGCTGGAAGTAGGCGATTTGATTTTCACCGGCACGCCGCCCGGGGTGGGCTTTTCGCGCAAGCCGCCGGTGTTTCTCAAGCCCGGCGACGTGGCCGAGGTGGAAATCCAGTACCTGGGCGTGCTCCGCAATCCGGTGGTGGCCGAACCGTAACGGGCCAGCGGGGGACACTCGGTCAAGAAACCTCCGGGGCGCCTTTGCAACAGTTTGCCGAAACGCTAACTTGACAGCGGCGGTTCTGCCGCTCCGGGCGAAGCGCCTGCGCCCCGGGAGCCGGCCGAGCCGGCTCGCCCTGTCCCCGTAGCCGTTGAGGATAGTTCGACATGGCCGGAAACGATCCGTTCGGTGCCCGCGATACCATCCGTGCGCCCCAGGGAAACGTGGGGATTTACCGCCTGAGTGTGCTGGAGGAGCAGGGCGTGGGAGCCGTCTCGCGGCTGCCGTACTGCTTGCGCGTGCTGCTGGAGTCGGCTCTACGCAACTGCGACGGGTTCACCGTAACCGAGGAGGACGTGCGGGCCATCGCCGCCTGGGACGCCCGACAGGTCGAGCCGCGGGAGATTCCGTTCAAGCCGGCCCGGGTCATCTTGCAGGACTTTACCGGGGTGCCGGCCGTGGTGGACCTAGCCGCGATGCGCAGCGCCATGAAACGCCTGGGCGGGGATCCCAAACGGATTAACCCGCTGATTCCCGTCGATTTGGTAATCGACCATTCGGTGCAGGTGGATTTTTTCGGCTCGGACGATGCGCTGGAGCGGAACATCGAGCTGGAGTTCCAACGCAACCGGGAACGCTACCAGTTCCTCAAATGGGGGCAGCAGGCGTTTGAAAACTTTCGCGTGGTGCCGCCCGGCGTGGGCATCGTCCACCAGGTGAACCTGGAGTTCCTGGCCCAAGGCGTTTTCCTGCGCGAAGACCACCTGGGGCCGGTGGCCCTGCCCGATTCCCTGGTGGGAACCGACAGCCACACCACGATGATCAACGGCCTGGGCGTGGTGGGCTGGGGAGTGGGGGGCATCGAGGCCGAAGCGGTGATGCTCGGCCAGCCCATCTACATGCTGCTGCCCGAAGTGGTCGGGCTGGAGCTGACCGGCCAGTTGCCCTCGGGTGCCACGGCCACCGACCTGGTGCTTCGGGTAACCGAGCTGCTGCGGCAGGAGAATGTGGTGGGCAAGTTCGTCGAGTTCTTCGGACCCGGCGTGGCCTCCATGAGCCTGCCGGACCGGGCCACGCTGGCCAACATGGCTCCGGAGTACGGGGCCACGATGGGCTTCTTTCCCATGGACCAGGAATCCCTGGACTACCTGCGGCGCACCGGCCGCGACCCGGACCAGGTGGAACTGGTGCGCATCTACATGCAAGAGCAAGGGCTGCTCCGCACGCCGGAGAGTCCCACACCGGAATACACCAAGGTGCTGCGGCTGGACCTTTCCACCGTGGAGCCGAGCCTGGCGGGGCCGAAACGCCCCCAGGACCGCGTTTCGCTGGGGCAGCTGAAAAGCTCGTTCAAAAAGGCGCTGACCGCTCCGCCGGAGCAGCGGGGGTTCGGGCTGTCCAGCGAGGAGACTTCCCGCAGCGTCACCGTGCAACTGGACGGGCACGCTTCGGTCCTTTCGCACGGTTCGGTGGTCATCGCCGCCATTACCAGTTGCACCAACACGAGCAACCCTTCGGTGATGCTGGCCGCTGGCGTGCTGGCCCGAAACGCCGCTCAGCGGGGACTGAAAGCCCAGCCCTACGTCAAAACCAGCCTGGCCCCGGGTTCCCGGGTGGTGAGCGATTACCTGGAACAAAGCGGGCTGTACGAATCGCTCAAGCAGGTGGGCTTCTATCTGGTGGGCTACGGCTGCACCACCTGCATTGGCAACAGTGGGCCGCTCCCCGAGCCGGTGGCCCAGGCCGTGCGGGCGGGCCAACTGGTGGCCGCGGCCGTGCTGAGCGGCAACCGCAACTTCGAAGGCCGCGTCAACCCGCTGGTCAAGGCCAACTACCTGGCCAGCCCGCCCCTGGTGGTCGCCTTCGCCCTGGCCGGCCGGGTGGATATCGATCTGACCCAGGAACCCCTGGGCACCGACTCTCAAGGGCAGCCGGTCTATCTGCACGACCTGTGGCCCGACCCGGACGAAATCCGCCGGCTGATGGAGCAGATTTCCCCGGAACTTTTCCGCCGCCGCTACCAGGGGGTGTTCGAATCGAACCCCCGCTGGAACGAACTGCCCGCCCCCAGCGGCGAGCTTTACCAGTGGGACCCCAACAGCACCTACATCCAGGAACCGCCCTTCCTGCTCGACTTGAAGCCGGAACCGGAGCCAATCCAGCCCATCCGCGGCGCGCGGGTGCTGGTGGCCCTGGGCGATTCGGTGACCACCGACCATATCTCCCCGGCCGGGGCCATTGCCGAGGATAGCCCCGCTGGCCGCTACCTGATCGAACAGGGAGTCGATCCCCGGGAGTTCAACAGCTACGGGTCCCGCCGGGGAAACGACCGCGTGATGACCCGAGGCACGTTTGCCAACATTCGCGTGCGGAACCTGATTGCCCCGGGTACCGAAGGGGGCTGGACCACCGACTGGACCGACGGGCAGGTGAAGCCCATCTACGAAGCCGCCATGAACTACCGCCGCCAGGGCGTGCCGCTGGTGGTGCTGGCCGGACGCGACTACGGCATGGGTTCCAGCCGCGACTGGGCGGCCAAGGGGACCCATCTGCTGGGCGTCAAGGCGGTGCTGGCCGCCAGCTACGAACGCATCCACCGCAGCAACCTGGTCGGCATGGGCGTGCTGCCGCTGGAGTTCGTGGGCAACAAGACCTGGCAGGAGCTGGGGCTGACCGGCCGCGAAGTGTTCGACATCCCGGTGGACGACTCGCTCCAGCCCCGGCAGCGGCTTCATGTGACGGCCACCGATCCGGACTCGGGCCAGAGCCGACAGGTGGAAGTGACCGTACGCATCGACACTCCGGTGGAACTGGAGTACTACCGCAACGGCGGCATCCTGCAAACCGTGCTCCGCAAGCTGGCCCGGGAAGGCGCCCCGGCCTGACGCCGGCGAGGGCGTGGGGGCTCGGGGGGGCTTGGGGTGTGAAGGCGTCGATGGCGAGCCGCCGACTGAAGTCGAAGTCGGCGGCTCGCCGATTGCAAGAATTGGCGCTTATTTTATTCTCGTTCTCGCATCGGAGTGGGAGCTCCGTGCGCAAGGCGGCGCAGGTTGCAAGCCGATTCCCGCTCGGTGCGGAAGCTCCTGTTCAAGACCCAAGACGCAGACCCACGACTCTCCGTCTGGAAGCCCGCGGGGGGAGAAAGTGGGCCCTGCTCGGGTCGGGGGTCGCCTTGACCCTTCCGACAAAGCCGCCCTATACTCCGGCGGAGAGTGGCTTGCCGGGTAAAACGGGCTTGCCGAGTAAACTCGGCCCAAGGCATGGAACTTCGGTTCCTCGGGCGGTTGCCTGCTCGCCGGGCCGGAGGGCCGTTATTGTTTCCCATTGAGAGAAGCCCCACGCCATGAAAAGCCAGCGCCGCCGTGAACTGAAGACCAACCCCCTGGCCGTCTGGGTGGGACGGCTCGTGCAGCAGATTCAGCCTTATTGGAAACTGATTGCCGCGGGGGTGGTGATCGTTGTCGTGGTGTGGTTAAGCGCGTTGGTGCTGGCCTCGCGGCGCGAAGCCCATCTGCAACGAGGCTGGGACCGCCTGTTTGCCACCTTGCGCGCCCAGCGTCTGGAACAGATTCTCAAACAATTGCAAGAAGACGAGCAGACCAAAGACTTCCGCCCGGAAGAGCAACGCCGCGAAGCCGTGGCCCGACTGGCCGAAGAACTGGAGGCGGTGCTGCAAGATTACGCCGGCACAGCCGTGGCCAGCTACGCACACGTGGAGCTGGGCGACATCTATTACACGCTCGGGTTGTCGCACCTGTTCCAGGACGTGGAGCAGGCCCGCCAGTACTTGGATCGGGCAGTAGCCCACTACGAGCAGGTGACTACCGGCCAGGCGCCGCAACCGGAACTGGTAGCCAGGGCCAGATTCGGCCTGGCCCAGGCGCTGGAGGCCCGCGGGAAACCCTCCCGGGACGAAGCCCTCCACGACTGGCAGCGAGCCGAAGAAGAATACACGTTGTTGACCCGCTCGCCCAACATCTTTCACCAACTGGCTCAGGAACGCCTTGCGGCCATCCAGCGGGGGCGGTTCCACTCCTGGTTCTGGGAAACCGTGGAAGAAGAACCCTAGGGGCCGCCAGCGACAAACGGCCGCGAACGAACCCTCCGGCGCCCGCATCGGATGCTAGTGCATCCAGCGGGCCAGCAGCGTAAGCACCACCGAAAGTACGACACTGACCAGGATGCTGGTGGCCAGCGGAAAGTAGAAGCGGCCGTTTTCGGTTTCGATGACGATGTCCCCGGGCAGACGCCCCAGCCATGGAATCGACGGGAACACCAGCAGTACCAGCCCGACCAAGGCGATCAGCCCGCCCAGGATGACCAGCATCCAGCCCAGTTGCTGCATCGGGTTTGCCCTTTCAGTTTGCGCGGCGTTTGGAGCCCTTGGCCGAAGCCAGTTTTCCCGGGGCGTTGCGGCGGCTCTTCTGGAGCTTTTTGCGCAGGTGGGCAAACTTGGTGGCCGGTTTTCGGGCGCCGGAGC
>WFOE01000165.1 GCA_015488215.1 Planctomycetales bacterium | reverse complement strand
CAAACGGGGATTTCGGCGGGCAGAGAGGCTAGTGCCTCATTCTGGTGGCCGCCACCGGGAACGTTACATCAGAGAAAGGACGATGATCCCGACGACTGTTCCTACCACGGCCAATACACTGGCAGCGATAATCCACTTGATGCTGGCGGGCAAAGGCTCGCGGGAGCCGAAATCGTGGGCCACCGCCGACCAACTGCTGGGGAACGTCTCCTCGGTGGCTGAAACCACAGGCACCGTCCCTTGAGAAGCCTGACTGGGCGGCTCGATTTGTCCCGGGACTTCTGGCAGCGGCTTCGTGTCGCTCAAAGCGGCCACTACCTGGGGCGAAACCGGCGTCGGCGGGACGCTACGCCGGGAGGCGATCACCCCGCCGTGCAATGCCACCGCGGCGGTCTTTACCGGGTTTTCCCCCGCCCAGGGACGCAAACGGCGGATGACTTCCTGGGCCGTCTGGATACGGGCCTCCGGGTCTTTCATCATCATGTCGGCGATCAGGTCTACGAACTCGTCGTCCAAGTTCGGGTTCAATCGCCGGGGGTCCAGCGGCTGTTCGTTGCAGTGGGCGCGGGCCTTGTCCCGGGGAGTGCCGCCGGGGAACGGCACCTTGGCCGTTACCGCATAGTAGAGCGTGCAACCCAAGGCGTAGATGTCCGTGGGAGGGCCGATTTTTTCGGGAGCGATAATCTGCTCGGGAGCCAGGTAGTCGATCGTGCCTACAATTCGGTGTTTGCTCGTCTGGCTCAGTTCGTCCACGTGGCCGGCCAGTCCCAGGTCGGAAAGCTTGCAAACTCCCTCGGGAGTAACCAGCAGGTTGCCGGGCTTGACATCCCGATGCACAAACCCCTGGCGATGGGCATGGTCCAGCGCCTTGGCCGCCTGGGTGACCACCGCAGCCGCAGCGTGCATGTTCAGTTTGCCCCGTTTTTTCACCAGGCGACGCAGGTCCAACCCCGGCACATATTCGGTGACCAGGTAATAGACGTTGCCGTCCTGCCCGGCGTCGTAGGCACGGACCAGATTTTCGTGGTCCAGTTGGGCCTGGGCCTGGATTTCCCGCTGGAAGTCGGCGATGGCCTGCGGGGTGCAGCGTTCCAGCGGGAGCACCTTGATGGCCACCACGCGGCGCATGAGCATATGCTCGGCTTTGAACACCTGGCCCATCCCTCCCTGGCCGATGGCATCCAGGATGCGGTAAGGGCCCAGCGTCCACTTGGTGCGTCCTTTGAGCAGTTGCTCGGCCTGCCAGGAGTTCAGATAGCCCAATTCCACCAGCGCCTGGGCCAGTTCTTCCCCGCTGAACTGATTGGCCTGCCGTTGCGCCGCTTCGGCTCGCTTGCGAAGCAGGGCCAGCCCTTCCTCCAACTGCTCCTGACTCACCAGGCCGCTGGTCAGGGCCGCTTGGCGGAAATCGACTTTCAGTGACTCACTCACCCCGTAGAACCTCTGGTTGACGTCCCAGGCCGACGAACTCCCTCCTCCGGTGGATTTTGGCGCTTCTGCCTGCTCCCGTGTTCCAAGCAACCCCCAAGCTTAGTGTACCGTGGTTGGCCAAAAGGCGCCAAGCAACAATTGCCCGTCTTGCCAGCCCCCAAAAGGTTTCTGTATGGTTGAGCCGTGTTCGTTTCTCCCGGACCGCCCATAAGTGAGTGGCATTTTTCCCTGCCTTCCAGGCGGATAGCACCATGCTTCAGGTTATTCTACCCGACGGATCGACATTGCGTTTCGAACACCCGCCCACCGTGTTGGAAGTGGCCCAGCGGATCGGCCCTCGCCTAACCAAGCAGGCCGTGGCAGCCGAAGTAGACGGACGTGTGGTAGACCTGGCCCATCTGCTACCTGGCGAAGGCGAAGTGCGCGTACGCATCCTCACCAGCCGCGATCCGGAGGCCCTGGACGTGCTACGCCACTCCTGCGCGCACGTGATGGCCCGAGCCGTGATGCGCCTCTACCCGGACGTAAAGCTGGCCTTCGGCCCCACGACCGAAACGGGCTTTTACTACGACTTCGAACTGCCCGAGCCGATCTCCGAGGAGGATTTCCCTCGGATTGAGCAGGAAATGCAGAAAATCATCGCCGAGGACGAGCCGTTCGAGCGGTTCGAGGAGCCGCGAGATCGAGCCATCCAGCTTTGCCGCGACCTGGGCCAGTTGCTCAAGGTGGAGCACATCGAACAGGGGCTGGCTGACCATCCCACGCTCTCTTTCTACCGCCAGGGCGAGTTCATCGACCTGTGTCGCGGGCCGCACATCCCTTCGGCCGGGCACATCAAGGCGTTCAAGCTGCTTTCGGTCGCCGGGGCCTACTGGAAAGGAGACGCTTCCCGCCAGCAGCTCCAGCGGCTTTACGGCACGGCCTTCTTCTCCAAAAAGGACCTGGAGGAGTTCCTCCAACAAGTCGAGGAGGCCAAACGGCGCGACCACCGCGTGTTGGGCCGCCAACTGGAACTGTTCACCACCAGCCCGCTGGTCGGCTCCGGGCTCATCCTGTGGCAGCCCAAGGGAGCCACGATTCGCGGGGTGCTGGAAGACTTCCTCCGCCAGGAGCTTACCCGGCGGGGCTACCAGCCGGTCTACACGCCGCACATCGCCCGGGTGGAGCTGTACGAAACCTCGGGCCACTACCCCTACTATGCCGACAGCCAGTTTGCCCCCATCGAGATGGAGCCGGGGGAACGCTATCTGCTCAAGCCGATGAACTGCCCGCATCACATCATGATTTACAAGGCCCGCCCGCGTAGCTACCGCGAGCTGCCGGTTCGCCTGGCCGAGTTCGGCACCGTCTATCGCTACGAAAAGTCCGGCGAACTGGGCGGCATGACCCGGGTGCGCGGCTTTACCCAGGACGATGCCCACATCTTCTGCACCGAAGAGCAAGTAGCCCAGGAGTTCCGCTCCTGCGTGGAGATGACCCAGACGGTGCTGCGTGCCGTGGGAATGGACGACTACCAGGTGCGGCTGGGTTTTCGTGACCCGGAAAGCGACAAGTACGTCGGCTCGCCCGAGGTGTGGCAGCGAGCCCAGGAAGTGCTCCGCCGCGAAGCCGAACAACTCGACCTGCCCAACCTGGAAATCCAGGAGGGCGAGGCGGCCTTCTACGGCCCCAAGGCCGATTTCGTGGTGACCGACAGCCTGGGCCGCCAGTGGCAGTTGGGCACCATTCAGTTGGACTATAACCTGCCCAGCCCGGAACGTTTCGGCCTGGAATACATCGGGCCGGACAATCGCCCGCACCAGGTGGTGATGATTCACCGCGCGCCGTTGGGTTCGTTCGAGCGGTTTGTGGGGATTTTGATTGAGCACTTCGCCGGGGCGTTTCCGCTCTGGCTGGCCCCGGAGCAGGTGCGGGTGCTCATCGTCAGCCAGAAGTTCGAGGAGTACGGTCGCCAGGTGGAAGGAGAGCTTCGGGCCGCGGGGCTCCGCGTCGGGGGAGACTACCGGGCCGAAAAACTCCAAGCCAAAATCCGCGACGCCCAACTGGAACGCATCCCTTACATGTTCATCGTCGGCGGCCGTGACCAGGAAAACCGGACGGTGAGTGTGCGGCATCGGAGCCAGGGCGACCTGGGGCCCATGCCTCTGGCTGCCGCCATCGAAAAGCTCCAGCAGGAGATTCGCACTCGGACCGTCGAGCAACACGTCCGCCGCACACCTGCGGTCATCGGCCGCCGCGAAGCCCACGTGTATTGACCCGGGAACAATCCCAGCAGAAAAAATCGGGCGTGCGTGACGTAATCGGAAAAAGGTTTGACCCCCTGGGCGATGTTTCGCATATTCTACTTTTGGCCTGTAGCCCGAGGCGGTCCGGCCGAACAAGGGGGGAGCGGGAAATCCCCCTGTAGGCCAAAGGCCATTTTGGGTCTGGATGACATAGAATATCAGTAACGGTTGTCTTGGCGGATGTTCCTGAGTCCGGGCGAGGACCGGGCCAGGCATCGGTTTCGCCTTACCCCAACTGGAGGACGATTTTTTTGGCCAAACGCACGACGAAGCGGGACGACTCGCCCCGGCTGCGAATCAACCAGCAGATCCGTAAAACCCCGGTGCGAGTCATCGGGCCTGATGGCAAACAACTGGGAATTCTTGCCACCCGCGAAGCGCTTCGCATGGCGGAAGAAGCGGGGCTGGACCTGGTGGAGGTGGCGCCGGACGCCGATCCGCCGGTGTGCCGTATCATGGACTACGGCAAGTATCAATACGAACAAAAAAAGCGACTCCACAAGGCGCATGCCCATCGCACCAAGGTCAAAGAAATCCGCCTCCGCCCCGGCACCGCCGAGCACGACGTCGAAGTCAAAGTCAACCGAGCGCGGAACTTCCTGGAACACCGCGACAAGGTGCACGTAACGGTTATGTTCCGCGGACGGGAGCGGGCTCACATGGAAGAGGGGCGCCGCGTGCTGGATCAGGTTATCCAGCAACTGGAAGACGTGGCCAAAGTGGAAATGCCGCCCAAACAAAACGGCGCCCGGCTGGAGTGCCGCTTGGCCCCCAAGTAACTCGACAAGCAAGCTCGGCACACTCCGCTTGCCGGACCGGCGCCACTTCGCGGAACCGGGGGCCGTCGCATGAGGGCGTTTTCGTTCCGGAACCGGGGCCGCCCTTCCAAAAGCCGTTTTTTGTTTCTCGCTGGAAGAGGATGTGCACGATGGCGTTTCGCACCTTCGGTTGGCTGGCGGTGTTGTTGGTCGTAAGCTGCGCCAAGTTAGCGGTGGCGGAACCTGCGGCCACCCCCAAGCTCAAAATCCGTTGGGAAAAGAACCTGCTGACCGTCTCCGGTCCCCAGGTCCCCGGCGGGGAGTTGCCCATTTGGTACATGGAAGCATACTGCCGGCCCGGCTCCACGGATCGGGACTGGCGCGAAACCACCATCGGGCATTCCACCCAGTTGATTTCCGCCGATCCGCAGGGCCACTGGCTCCACCTGCGTTGCACGCTTAAAGATGGGGTGGTGGTCGATCACCACATCGTCGCCGGTGTGGATGAAATTACGTTCCGCATCCGTGCCCATAATCCTACGAAAAAGCCCTCGCTAGCCCATTGGGCCCAGCCGTGCATTCGGGTGCACAAGTTCACCGGCCGCACGCAGAAGGACTATCTGCCCAAGTGCTTCGTGTTCGTCGATGGCAAGCTGAAACGGATGCCGTTTGAGCCTTGGGCCACCAAAGCCCGCTACGTACCCGGTCAGGTCTGGTGTCCGCGCCACGTGCCCCGTAGCGACGTGAACCCCCGGCCCCTGAGCCCCGTGGTGCCCAGCAACGGGCTGATTGGCTGCTTTTCGGCCGACGAGAAAAAGATCATGGCCGTGGCTTTCGAGCCGTATCAGGAGCTGTTCCAGGGAGTGATCGTCTGCATCCACTCGGACTTCCGCATCGGAGGGTTGGCCCCGGGCCAGACCAAACACATCCGCGGCAAGCTCTACATCGTAGATGCCGACGTGGAGGCGCTGCTTCGCCGCTACTATCGGGACTTTCCCGAACATCGCCCCCGCGGCCAATAGCTCCCGGTCCGACGACGGCAATTCTTGCCGGCAATCGGTAAGCCAAATGGTCGTCGGCCCGGTGGGTTTGGTGTTGAACGGACGCGCCCGGTCGGAAGCGTTTTTCTTACACCCAGGCAGCAGAGCACGGCAGTGGCCGAGACCGACTGTTCTTGCCCTCGCGGCATGTAATCGGCAAACTGCACCTGGGTTCATAACGGATTGCCCTCGCACAAGGACGGAACCGTGGAAACGTTACACGTGCTGGGAATCGATCCCGGGCTGAACACCACCGGCTATGCCGTGTTACAGGCCCAGGGCCGGCAGGCACGGGTGCTAGAAGCTGGGCTGCTGCGTCCCCGGGCCAAAGCTCCCCTGGAGCGGCGACTGGAGGAGTTGTTCCAGGGAGTGGCCGAGCTGCTGGACTGCTGGCCCGTTACTGCCCTGGCCCTGGAAGCCCTGTTCTCCCACTACAAGCGGCCGCAAGCGGCCATTCTGATGGGCCATGCCCGGGGGGTCATCTGCCTGGCGGCCGCCCAGCGCCAGGTGCCCGTAGCCGCTTACGCCCCGGCAGAGGTGAAGAAACTGGTGGTCGGGCACGGTCGGGCCAGCAAGGAGCAAGTGCAACGGGCGGTAGCCCTGCAGTTGGGGCTGGCCCAGGTGCCTTCGCCTTCGGACGTGGCCGACGCGATGGCCGTGGCCCTCTGCCACCTGGCGCAGTTGCAACGCCAGGCTTTGGCCGGATAATGCTCCCAGGTGGTCTTTCCGCCGCCCGGTTCGGGACCGGGATAGCGTTGTTTTCCCCCGTGGAGTCTTGCGCGTGATTTCCCGCATCACCGGTCGTCTGGTTCGCTGTAGTGAAGATTGGGTCGAACTGGCCGTAGGGCCGATTTGCTACCAGCTTCATGTGCCCGAGTCCACTCGCGTGCGTATCCAGCAGCAGTTGGGGCAGGAGGTTACGCTTTATACGCTCCAGTATCTGGAGGGAAACCCAGCCCAGGGCCGCCTTGTGCCGCGGATGCTGGGCTTTTTGAGCGAGGCGGAACGGGAGTTTTTCGACTTGTTCTGTTCGGTCGATGGGGTCGGGGCGCGCAAGGCCCTACGGGCGATGGACCGGCCGGTGAAGGACATCGCCACGGCCATCGCCGAAAAAGACGCCAAGTGGCTCACTACGCTGCCGGGCATCGGCGCAGCGACGGCCGACCGAATCGTGGCCAAGCTGCATCGGAAAATGGCCCGTTTTGCCCTATTGGTGGCCCCGGGGGAAGAAGGCCCCCTGCCGGAAGAACAACGCGACCTGGCCGCCGAGGGGATGGAAGCTCTGGTGGCCCTAGGACACAGCGAAAACGAGGCTCGCCGCCTGGTGCAAGCCGCCCTGAGCGGAAAGCGGAAGCCCAAGTCGCTCGACGACTTGCTGCACCTGGTTTACCAACAGCAGCGACCGTAGCGGTCGCTCAACTCGGCGGGGGCAATCAAACCGGGGGGCGAGTGGTCCAGCAGCTTCTGGTTCCGGGGGAGCCGAGGGCCGGTTTCTTACCCCTGCTGCTGGGAAACCGAAGCGGAGGATTTCACCAGGTCGGCATGCGGTGGGGCGGGGACGGGCGGCACAGGCTGCTCTTGTTCCTCCCTGGCCACAGCCAAGCGGCGCCGCCGAAACAGGCGGCCGAACGGACCGGCCAGAATCGCAGGCAGCATCAGCAAATCGCCCAGCAGGGCCGTGCCCAACAACGGCAGCATCAGTACCCCGAACCGCATTGTGGGCGTAAACGCGCTGAAGTAATGCATGAACATCCCCAGGCCGCCCACGATGGACGTTTGCACCATGGCCCAGGCGCAGTGGGTGTAGGACTGCCGGGTGGCTTCGACCGGGGTGGCTCCGGCGGCCAGCCCGCGGCGGTACCAGGAGAGGAAATGCACCGTGTCGTCCACGGCCACGCCCAGGGCCACGCTGGCGGTCATCATGGTGCCGATGTCCACCAAAATGCCGGCCCAGGCCATGTAGCCGAACACCATCAGCGTGGGGAACAGGTTGGGCAGCATGGTCAGCGCCGCAGCCGGGAGGGCTTTCAGAGGGCCGGCCGTGGGCCAGACCAGGGCCACCATCATGAAAAAGATCAGCCCGAAGGCCAGCGTGTAGCTTTCAAACAGCCCGGTCAGCAGCTCGTTCTGGGCCTTGTAAACCAGCGGCACCATGCCGGTATAGGTGGCCTTTACTCCGCCGGAGTCGATCTTGGCCAGCAGCGGATCAACGGCTTTTTGGATTTCGCCGACGAATTGGCTGTAGTCCACGTCGCTCAAGGCGGCCATGCGAAGGCTGATGCGGAACAGCTCCTCGTGCCCGTCGTCCACGTAGAATCCCGTGCTCAAGTACTGCTGGCGGTTTTCCAGTAGTTTTTTGTTCAGCACGTCGTCGAACAGCCAGCGAGGGCCTCGGAACGAACGGGTGCGGTAAAGCGAAGGGACGAACGTCACCACGGACATGGTGGCATCGACTTCTTCCAGCGCTTCGATTCGCCGCCGCACCGCATCCACCAACCGCATCCGCTGAAGCAGGTTCAATTTCTTCTGCTCGGCCCAGCGCTTATCGACGTGGATGATGACTTCCATGGGCATCAGCGGGCCCAGCTTGTTTTCCAGCCAGGTGTAGTCCTGGACGATGCGGGTGCTTTCGTCGAACAACTTGATGAGTTTGACCGTGGTTTTCATCCGCGTGGCCACGCCGTAGCCGAACACGCTCATCAGCAGCAGAAACACGGACAGCACCGCCACGTTGCGGCGGAGAATCCATTCCCGGGCCGGAATAAACCAACGCCGGGTGGCCCAGGAAAGGAGTGATTCCCGACCGGCCACTTTTCGGGTGCGGCCCTGGGCTTCCGGGTAGTATTGCAACAAGCTGGGCAGATAGAGGAACAACCACAGCAGCGAAACTATCACGGCAATGGCCGACATGATGCCGAACTTGCGAATGGGCAGCAGGTCGGCAATCGCCAGCGAACCCAGTCCCACGGCCGTAGTGGCCGCGGCCAGCGTGCAGGGGACGAACCCCTTGGCCACCGCCCCGGCCGGGGCGTCCTGGCTGGTCCCTTGTTCCTCGATGGTGTCGAAGTAGTAGTTCACGATGTGGATCGCCCCGGAAAGCGTGAGCACGAACACCAGCGTGGGCATGGTCAGCAGCACGGCATCGACCGGCACGCGGGCGTAGTGGACGATGGCCAGACTGCTTAGCTCGCTGAACAGGGCGGTAAAGAAGACGAAGGTGCTGAACTTCATGGCCCGCTTCCAGCCCAGGTTGGGCAGAAAGCAGCAGAAACACAGCAGAAAGCCCACGCCCAGGGCCATGGTGGCCACGGTGCGCACGGCGTGCTGGCCTTCTTCGTCGATGGCCACGTTGTCCACGGGCGGTCCGCCCATGTGGAGTTGCGGGTCGGGAATGTTGCATTCCTGGGAGGCGATGCTGCGGATCCGCTGGAGCGTGGGAGCCAGTTGCTTTTCCTGGGCGGCAAAGTCCGACAAAGTAACCAGCACGGCCGCCTGCCGCTGGGGCCGCGGCCCGCGGAACGACCACCGCCGCGGCTGCGATTCGCCCCGCAGCAGCAGCTCGAACGTGCCCGAGCCGGATTCGGTTTCGTAGCTCTTCCGCAGCAGGGCCAGCGCGCGGCGGTAGTCGCCTGCGGGCTGGCCGTTGATCTTTTCGATAACCTGGCCGGGCTTTACCCCGTGGGCTTCGGCCGCCGAGCCCAGTTCCACCTTGCCGATGGTGGGTTCCTTCAGGTGGTCCGGGTCCAGCCAGATGCCTTGAAGGTACTCCGGTCCGATCAGCGTCCCTTCCAGCCGCCGCAAGGCTTCTTCGCGGGGCAGGCGGAACCCAGGCCGGTGCATCAGTTCCTGGAGCAGTTCCGGACCGGTGAGCACAGTTTCAAACAGCTTGGGGCCCTCGGGGGCCTGGGCCACCCGCAGCTTGGCGGCCATGAGAGTCACCCGGTCGTCGTCCAGGCGGCCCCCTTCCCAACTGATGAGCACGATCTGGTCGCTGCCTGCGCCGAACTTCTGCTGGTACCAGCGGAGGGTGGCCGTTTCCGGATAGCGGTCCGGCAGCCAGTCTTTGACGTTATTGGTGTTGGACCGCACCGCCCGCAACGCCCCCGATACCACCAACGGCAAAAAGAACAAAAACACGCACAACACGGCGAAATGCCGCCGTTGCAAAAAGCGTGCATAAGCCGCGGTGAGAGAACCCTTCATGGGGCGAACGCACATCCGGGGAAGGACTTGAAACCCAGCAACAACTCCAGCACGGTCCGAAGAGCCCGACAAGCGCCGGTGCGGTTGTTCAAAGGTTTGAGCTTACCGGAGACAAAACGGGCCGTCTATGCCGTAGAATCGGTTATTCGGCCAGACGGCCAACCGAATTGTTCCTTCTTTTGGGCCAGTGCGGCCTGGCAAAAGCGGGCAAGATGCCAAAGAGAGGTAGCCTGGCGAATACTTACTGCTCCTCCCCTTGCGGGGCGATCCGCTGCCATGCCCTGGCCACTGCGTCGGCCAGCGTGTGGTCCTGGTTCGGAAAGACGGTTCTCAGGTCAAGCAACAGCCGTTCCTTTTGCACTCGGGCCACCACGGGCATTTCGCCGGTCCGCAGTGCCCAGGCCAGCCGAGCAAGCGACCCTTCCCTGGGCGAAAGGGCCACGCACCAGGTGGGAAGCTGCTGCGTGGGGACCGAGCCGCCGCCGAAGTAGCCCACGTCGCGCACGGCCCGCGGTTCCAGGGCTGGAACCTGCTGCTGTAATCGCCGGGCCAGCCGTTGCGCCCGGCGGCGTAGTGTTTCCAACGGAGCGTGCAACATTCGCAGCAGGGGGAGTTGTTCCCTGGCTTGTTCCATGTCTAGGTATAGTTCCAACGTGGCGGCCAGAGCCGAGAGGGTGAGCTTATCGACCCGCAGGGCCCGCATCAGCGGGTGCCGGGCGATCCGCTGCACCCAGCAGCGGCGGCCCACGATGATGCCGCACTGCGGCCCGCCCAGCAGCTTGTCGCCGCTGAAGAGCACCAGGTCGGCCCCCTGGGCCACGCTGCGGGAAGCTACCGGTTCTTGTTCCAGTTCCGGCACCTCCAGCGGCACCAGCACGCCGGAGCCGATGTCGTCGATTACCGGCAACTGGTAGCGGCGTCCCAGGGCCACCAGCTCATCAAGCGGCACCTCCTGAGTAAAGCCGACAATGCGAAAGTTGCTCGTATGCACCCGCAGCAAGGCGGCTGTGCGAGGCCCAATGGCCCGCTGGTAGTCGCTAAGCCGCGTCTTGTTGGTGGTGCCCACTTCGCGAAGCCGTGCGCCGGAAACTTCCATCACCTCCGGCAGGCGAAAGCTGCCGCCGATTTCGACCAACTGGCCGCGCGAGACGACCACCTCGCGTCCCCGGGCCAGGGCGGCCAGCGTGATGAGCGTGGCCCCGGCGTTGTTGTTCACCACCACGGCCGCTTCGGCCCCGGTGAGTTCTTCCAGCAGCGAGGAGACGGCCAGCACGCGCTGGCTGCGTCGGCCTGTTTCCAGGTCCAGCTCGACGCTGGCGTAATGGGCTCCGCAGTGGGCCAGCGCCTGCACGGCGGCCGAGGCCAGGGGGCTTCGGCCCAAGCCGGTGTGCAGCAGCACGCCCGTGGCGTTGATTACCACTCGCAGCGGATTGCGGCACTGTTTTTCCACGTGGTGTTCGAGTTGTTCCAGCAGTTGGTCTTGTTCCGGGACGGCGGCTCCCTCGTGCAGCACTTGCTGCCGCAGGTGGTCCAGGAAGCGGCGCACCGCTTGGGTAACGCGGCGCCGCGAATAGCGATCCACCAGGGCTTGCACCCGAGGGTGGCCCAGGAGCACGTCCACCTTGGGCAGGCGTCGCAGCGGATGGTCGTTCATGGCGGGGGGTTCTCGCAACTGCGGAACGAACCGGCGGGGAACAGGGTCAGCCGCCCTGGGCTTGCTCGGCCAGCTCTGCGGCTCGGGGACCCAGCACGCGCAGGTCGCCCTGCCGTTGGGTCAGGCCCAGGGAGTCGAAGTATTCGCACAGGGGAACCGCATACTTGCGCGTGGTGCCCAGGGCTTCGCGAATCTGGCTCAACGTGCGTCCTTGGCCGTCGGCCAGCAGTTGGGCCACCTGGCGTCGCAGCCGGCGTTCGGCATCGCGGTGCATGTACAGCGTGGGCGAAAGGGCCACCAGTGTGCCTTGGGCAGCGGCCAGCTTGAGCAGCTTGTCCACTAGCTCGGGCCGCTTGCCCACCTGCCGGGTTACTTCGTCCACGCTGGGGGGACGCTCGCCGGCCTGGGCATAGATTTGCACCAATTGGTCTAGCAGGCGGCGTTCACCGGCCGAGAGCTTCGGCCCATGCCCGCGGAGTTGTAGCCCCTGTTCGTTGCGTAGTACCTTCCCTTGCCGGACCATTTCTTCCACCAGGGCTTGCACCAGGGCTGGCGGGCCCAGGTAACTCAAACGCTGTAGTACTTCGTGCTGCGGGATGCCCAGCTTGAGCGGCTGCAGGGCATGGAGCTTTTCCAGCACGCGGGCAATCTGCTCGAACGCCGCTTGAGCCGCCGCCCGACTGAGCGTGGCCGTGCGGGTGGGCGACCAGGCCAGATGGAGCAGTTCCCCTTGTTGTTCCAGTCGGGCGAGGTATTTTTCCGGGTCGGTGACTCCCGTGGCCCGAACCAGATCGGCCGCTTGCCAGGGCCGGGTACCGAAGAAGTAAAGAGCGGCTTGCACCCGCTGGAGTGCTTCGGGGGAGTCGAGCTTTCGGGCCCAGTCCCAGGCCGTTTCGTCCTTGCGGCGGAGCTTGGGAGCCACCGGGTCCAGCACGTGTCCGCCGCCGATGGTGGTCACAGGTGATTCGCTCCGCAGCACGAACGGCTGCCCCCAGGCGGCCACCGCCGGTTGGGAGAGGAACAACTGGGCCAGCGTCTCTTCGCCGGGGAGAAGTTCGTTCTGTTGGTAGAAGGACACCACAGCCAGGATTTCCGCCGTGCCCAGGTGTAATCGCACGCGGCTGCGGTGTTTCAGCGGGCGGGGAGCCCCGGGCAACAGGTGGCAGCGGACGGTCAACAAGCGGCTGGGCACTAGGTAGCCCGGCTCGCACAGCTCGTGCCCGCGGCGAAGCTGCGTGTGGTGGATTCCGTGCAGGTTGATTGCCGCCCGCTGGCCGCGTTGCACGGTCTGGACTGCCTGTTCGTGGGACTGGATGCCCCGTACCCGGACGGAGATCTCGCCCGGCTGGACCACCAGTTCCTGGCCCACTTCGGCCCGGCCGCTGACCACGCTGCCGGTAACCACGGTGCCGTGGCCCTCTTTGACGAAGACCCGATCCACGGCCATACGGAATGGGCCCAGCGGCTCGGCGGCCCGGCGGGCCGCGGCCTGTCGGGCCGCTTGCAGCAAGGCTTCTCGCAGTTCCGGCAAGCCCTGGCCGGTGGGGGCGCTGGTAGGCACGAGGGGAGCATCGGCCAGAAAGGTTCCCTGGACCAGTTCGCGGACTTCTTCCTGCACCAGCTCCAGCCAGTCGGCGTCTACCTTATCGCACTTGGTCAGCGCAATCACGCCGTGGTGCAGGCGAAGCAGTTTGAGGATGTCCAGGTGTTCCCGTGTTTGCGGCTTGACCGACTCGTCGGCGGCCACGACCAGCAAGGCCAGATCCACCCCGGTGGCCCCGGCCAGCATGTTGCGCACAAAGCGTTCGTGGCCAGGCACATCCACGATGCCCAGCACCACGTCGCCCAGGTCGAGCTTGGCGTAGCCCAGTTCAATGGTGATGCCGCGGCGTTTTTCCTCCGGAAGCCGGTCGGTGTCGGTACCAGTCAGGGCCTTGACCAACGTGGTCTTACCGTGGTCGATGTGGCCGGCGGTTCCCAAAATGAGTGGGGTGGGTTGGTTCATCGCGCGGTTAGTTCAGCGGGTCTTCGGCTGGCGTGCTGTCGAGCGGTTTGGGTCGGAAAGCCCCCGCACGGAAATCGTGAAAGAATGTCCATGGTAGTGTTTCCTCGGCGGTTTGCCGCGGTGGCAAGCCGCTGCAATTTTCCAGTATAAGCCGCAACAGGGGGCGATTCCCATACGCTCGCAGCACGAAACGGTGCGCAAGACGGCGCAGAAAAACACCCCCGGGCAACTTCCCGAGGGTGTCAGGGCCGAGTGCAATCTGGAGACGTTCGGGACCGGAGCACGCGGGAACTATTCGGGAACTTCCAGATAAAGCACGTCGATGATGTAATCCTGTCCTTTGCTGCGCCCTCGAGAACCGCGCCTTCTAGGGACGACGACCCCTGGGGCAGGTGCTTGAGGTCCTACATCTTGTTTCGGCTGGGGATAGACCAACACGTCCATCGAGATCAGACGCCCGTTTTGTTTTTCAAAATACTCGAACCAGTAGCTTCCTGCGTAGCTCAAGTGCCGCTTGGCCTTGCGTTCAAAGGGGCGGCTGACACTGTTGAGGGCTCCCTTGCGCGTTAGTCGCAGGTAGTGGACTTTCAGTGTCGGCCAGTGTTCCTTGGGCCCTAGTTCACCAGAGACATCCTGCGGAAGGACGCAGTGATATTGAGCCACGATCTTGTACGTCGAGGCGATGCGGATGGGTAGTTTTTTGGGATCACCTTTACTGGGACTTCGAGATGCGGCCTGATAGTAACGGGAACAGAGATGAAAAACTAAATCTTCGGTCGCATCGTGCCAGGCCAGTTTGGGATCATTCGACGCGGTGTTGCTCGACGCTCCCCGACCCCCCGCAGCTCCCGAAAATCCACCGAACTGTCCCGATACAGCTCTCCCTATCCCTTGGCCTCCGCCCAGCGCCGGACGCTGGCCCGGACGAGCGTTCTTCCCGTGCGAAGTCCGGGGCGCCTGGCGCACCACGAACAGCCAGCCGGGATCCACTACATCGAATTTGTGCCAGTTTCCCGCGCTCCATGGCTGCGGGCCTTGTTGCCAGTGTTTCTGAACCAGTTGGTTCAAGGCGCTCCGCACCTGCGGATAGGGTGTGGCCGCAGCCAGTTGCAGCAAACCGGGCCGCATGGCCAGGTTTTGTTGGGATTGAATCTCGTTAGCTACGTGCTGAACGAACTTTGGGTCCCAAAGCAACCGAGCCACATGGGCCATTTGGGCAGGCTGAAGCATGGGAAGTTTGATGGTCCCGGTTCCCCCGCCGGGTGCCATTCCGGCGCCTGCTCCCGGAAAGCCCGGCTCCCCTCCAGGAGCCCCGCCAGGAAAGCCCGGTCCGCCGCCAGGAGGACCACCAGGGAACCCAGGACCACCTCCAGGAGGACCGCCGGGAAATCCTGGGCCATCCAACCCCGGGCCGCCCGGGAAGCCTGCACCGCCGGGACCACCCCCGGGAAAACCTGCACCGACGCTTCCGCCTGGCGGACCGAAGGCTCCGTTCCCGCTCCGGCTTTCCACCTGCAAGGGCAGTTTCATCCCGTACCGCAGCGTTTGTCTCACATATTCGGCCAGAAGGAGCTCAAGCTGTGCCGCCGTCTGTTGGGGTAGCTTAGCCGAAGTGTACAGCACCACCTGGGCCGATAAATTGTCCGGCGAGGACGTCAACAACAAGGGAAGTACCAGTTTTTGAGATTCCGGCGGAAGCGAGTTCCACGAGCGAGCCAACTGAACGCGGAACTTGGGTGACAATTTGCCACCGGTCAGCCGCAGGCAGATTCGCTGCAACTGGGCCGCGGATAGTTTGTTTTTGTCCCCCCCAGCCGAGGGGCGCAACCGCTGAGGAGCCAGGATGCAAAGCTGCAACAGTTGGCGGTGTCGGGGGTCGGAGGATTGGGCCAGTTCTTTCAGCAATGCCGAAACGACGGCCGTATCCGAGGCAGCCACTTTTTGGGTCCCCCGCAACAGTCCGGTGATGCCCTGGAAAGCCGCGGGGGTGCGGTTGCTAACCAGTGCCTTAAGCAGAGCCGCCGTGGTTTTGTCCACCGAGGCGTTGCCCATGGCTCCGCCCATGCCCATGCCCGGTCCCATCATTCCGCCGGGGATCTCGCCAGCTCCCCCGGGGGCTCCCGGAAAACCAGCGCCTTCCCCGCCAGGAGGAACACCGCCAGGGGCTCCGGAGGGCGCGCCTGCGCCAGGAAACTCACCGCCGGCAGCGCCAGGGGAGCCAGCCATCCCCGGTTCGCCTGCCCCCATTCCCATCCCCATGCCCATCATTCCCATCATTCCACCTTGCGGCTTGATTGCCAGCAGTTCCAGCCAAAGCTGGGCGTACTGTTCGTTGTTGGTGGTCGAGAGGGCTCGCTGGGCAATCGCTTTCGGGAGCTGAGGGTGATTAGCTTTGCGCGCTTTGCGAAAATCCTCTGGTTTCCAGGCATTGAGGTCCTTGGGCAACTTGGGCATTTTGACTCCCGGCATGCCCCCCGGCCCACCAGGTATTCCACCGGCCATGCCTGCCATACCTGCCATGCCCGGTCCGCCTCCAGGGGCTCCCGACATACCTCCAGGAGCTCCCGCCATGCCTCCAGGTCCCCCAGACATTCCAGGACCTCCCCCCGGCATGCTACCAGCTCCACCGGGGCCTCCTGGCGGCGAAGCGCCCTGCGAAGGACCACCAGATAGCGTGGAAGGACTCGAACTGCCGGAAGGATTGCTCGAA
The DNA here is from genome assembly GCA_015488215.1 of Planctomycetales bacterium. Taxonomy (GTDB): domain Bacteria; phylum Planctomycetota; class Planctomycetia; order Pirellulales; family S012-138; genus S012-138. Next base: position 13,558 of record WFOE01000165.1, on the reverse strand, counting down.
CTCCCGGCCGACTGGGTGCTAGCGGTCTTCTGGCCGGCGCTGTCCGAGTTGCTTTCTTTTTTCTCCTCCCCGCCGCCTCCGCAGCCGGCAAACGACACCAACAAAGCCACTGCGGCTGCAAAAGCCCAGCAGCGAGCGTACCGTCCCGTTGCCCACACACCTTGCCACAATGTTGGAGAGTCCACGAACCTTCCTCCGAAAAGCGATTGTTCGGACACGGCAACCCCTTACTTCGCACTGGACATGGCCCGTAAAGTACCACGGCTGAGTGTACCACGATTGCCCTGTTTTGCCAACGAAAACTCGTCCCTTGCGCCACCTGGAACGGTCCACTCACGCCGCCAGAAAAGAGCTGGGCTTGTCGACGGCGATGTCGTTGTTCGTCTTGTGCGGCGCGATGAAGCAGCCCGGTTTTATCCCGAACAGGGACAAACGCTGGTTCGATTCAGCAGGCCGCCTCAACCTGGCAGAAGGCTGGAAACGCATCTTCGGGGAAGGGAAGCGGAACCCACGTTACCTGGGCCCGAAGCGGCCTGGCAGCGGCCAACAGCTCGGCATGGTCCTGGACACCCAAGGCGACAATGCGCTCAGGGCCGGCCAGCCGGTCCAGCAGCTCCAGTTCGCGCCAGGGATGCCCGGGAAACCAGTTTCCGAGCTGCCACAGCACCACCTGGGGAGCCGGTTCGCCGCGGGCAAGGATGCGGAGCTCTTCCGGCTTGGGCGGAAGGGGCCACTGCCGCAACGTGCCAGGGGAACCAGCCAGCACTTCGGCCAGCAAATGCCGCAATCCGGCATCGGCCACCAGCAGCCAGTAGTGCCAATTGGCCAAGCTGGCTCGGTCTTCGGGCGGCTCGGTCCCAGTGTTCCGGCTCGGTTCCTGGCAAGGGCCGTAGTGGGAAAAACCTTCTCCCGTACCCACCAGTGGAACCAACCAGCTTGCAGGAAACGTTCGGCCCCACTGCTGCAATCCCCGGAGCAGCCAGGGCCAATCGTGCCACGGCACTCGTGGCAAGTGCGGATCGGTCCGCCAGGCCGGAGCGTAGCTTGCCGCACTCCAGGGACCTTCGAGCACAACCAGTCCCGCTAACGGATAGCGACGCACGAGCCGCTCGATGCACGCGCTGTCAAGCTGCCCGGGCCGGTGTTCTTCCAGAACCAGCAGATCGGCCACCGGGGGCCACTGGGTTTCCGGGAGTGCCTCGGCGGTAAACTGCGGCGGCAATCGATGCACTTGAGCCCAAGGCCACAAGGCTTCTAGCGCCTGCTGCGACCAGGGGCGATCGGCCTGCCCGAACCACAACACCACCGGCACCTGGGCCGCGGAACGTGCTGGAAAAAAACGGCGAACCATCGGGACTCGGTCTTCGCGGAGCTGCTACGACAAAGCAGATTGCCTGCTTAGCAAACTTGTCCTGGCGGAGAAAACCCCAAGTGGCTCCTGCCTGCTGCTGCCCTGTCCCCAGATGCCCGTTCGGCTTCGGAGGATACGAAGCGCGTGCTACAAACCCCTCTGGCGTCGTTCCCTTCTGCGAGCGTGGTAGTTGCGGCCGGAAGTTTTGTGGCAGCCTTTCGGCCCCTGTTGCTAGCACGCCTGGTCGGTCCAGCACAGGGGAATCTGCCGTCCCTGGCGGGCGCTTTGCTCGGCCTGATGGACAATCACCAGCGCACGGTAGGCATCTTCCAGGCTGTCGGTACGGCGGACCAGACTGGTCACGTGGCGGTAGAACTGCAGCAGCATCAGCTCTCCCAACGGGCGTTCGCTTTCCAGGTTTTCCATGTGCCGCCCGGCCGAATCGAACCAGATGAGTTTGTCGGGCCAGTCCACGAAGGCCACACCGCGTTCGCACTGAACTTGCAACGCGGCCGGAGGGCGGAAAGAGACCGCTTCGGGCCATTCCGAGGGAATGTACCGGCCGTAGCTGATGTTGGCCAAAGCGCCCAGTTCGGTCCGTTCCGGGTGCGGAAACTCCAGGTGAATCAGTTGGTAATCGCCCTCGAATCGCCCGCTGGGAGAACCGTGGACCACGCCGGAAACCGAAGCGGGGTCCCGGCCCACTACAAACCGGCATAAGTCCACCAGTTCCACCAGCCCGGCAAAAGGCCCGTTCCCCGAAAGCAGGTCCGCACCGCCCGAGGCCGACTTTTCCCGAGGCACACGCACGTGACAGAACAACAGCCGAGGCTCTCCCAGCCGAGTGACAATCAGTTCCTTCAGTCGCGTGGTGGCCGGGGCGTATCGCTGGGGAAACTCGGCCATGAAGGCCACGCCCGATTCCAGCACCCGCTGCCGCAGCAGTCCGGCTTGTTCCAGCGACAGCGCCAGCCCGCTGGTGCAAAACACCGCCTTGCCCGACTCGCACGCCGCCAGCACCGGCAGCATGCCGAACCACCGGCCCGATAGCACCAGCACGGCGTCCACGTCTTCTCGCTGGACGAGGGCACGAAAACCGGGCTCCCAGTCCGCGTCGAACTCCAAAGCCGCCTGACGGGCACGGTGAGCCACCGTTTCGCAAAACGCCCGCACCTCGAACCGATCGCTCAAGGCACGCAATGCGGGACGGTATCGCTTCGGCCATCCGGGGCCCAGCCCGACGATGCCCAACCGCAGTTTCATCGATGTTCGCTTCCGAATGTGCTGGGGGAGCCGCTTGTCCCGGGGGAATTGCCCCCTGCCCTCTGCCACCTTGGGACGTGCCTTGACGGCAATCCGGTCGCTTTGGGGACAGGTTCGTTTACTCTGTGGGATTGTCTGGAGCTTGTTATAGTGTGTCCCGCTACTATCGGCTACGCAAAATATCCGGCAACCGGCTCCCGCGGCGGGTTTGTCTGTGCCTGGGGGGAAAGATGAACGTTTCGGTCGTTATACCTTGCCTGAACGAACGGCATACCGTGCCGCAGGCGGTTTCCAGCGCCTGGGCCGCAGGAGCCGACGAGGTGATCGTCGTCGATGGCGGCAGCAACGACGGCACCTGGCAGTGCTTGCAACGGCTTCCGTGCCGCGCGGTCCGGGGCCCCCGGGGACGAGCCGTCCAACAGAACCTGGGAGCCCAACTAGCCCAAGGCGACGTGCTGTTGTTCCTGCATGCCGACTGTCGCCTGACGGCCGGAGCCGCGGACCAGGCTCGCCGCGTCCTGGCCCGATTCGAGCACGTGGTGGCCGGAGCGTTCCGCCAGCGGATTCTAGCCCCGGGAGTTGCCTTCCGGCTGCTGGAACTGGGCAACGCGGTCCGCGCCCTGTGGCTTCAGTGCCCGTTTGGGGATCAGGCCCTGTTCATCCGCCGGCGGGTGTTCGAACACCTGGGCGGCTTTCCCTTGGTGCCAATCATGGAAGACGTGTTGCTGAGCCGGGCCGCGGCTCGACTTGGCCCCCTGGTGCTGCTTTCTGGTCCGGTGCTGGTCAGCCCGCGGCGCTGGCTCCGTTGCGGCATTGTGCGCCAGACGCTTATCAACTGGCGGTTGCTTTGGGGACTGTGGCGCAAACGCCCCTGGGAGCAACTGGCCGCCGCGTATGCCCCGGTGCGCTAGTTTCCCAGCCTCGTTTTCCTGAAATGCGTTTCTTTTGTTCTTCTGCTCAAACGGCCGGCTACCCTGCTGAGCCCCCCAGGCTCGTCAGAACGACCGGTTTGTTTTCCCCGGTCAGCGTGACCGGTTTGTTTTCCCCGGGAAGAAGGCCGGCACGCTCATAGGGTGCTTCCTCATCACTGCCGGAGTTTCCTTCGGCGAGCCGCCGACTTCTTCAGTCGGCGGAGGCCGGCACGGCGAGCCGGGAGCGGCAGCTTCCGGAGCCACGTCGGGCCGTGGCTACCGGGAGCCGCCCCCGTTGCAGGCCGTTTCTCCGCCTTGGGACGCGGGTTATCATGGGTGAGTTATCATGTGGGTTTTGTATCCGAACCGGCTTGCCCCGGGCAAGCACCCGCCGCCGCAGCCTGGTCACGGGTTGGCCAACCTCCCCCCCGAGCTTTGGAAAAAACGAGGAGCGCCACCATGCGATGGTCCGGCCCCGCCTTGCTCCTGCCGCCGACGTGGCTGTTGGGGTTGTTGCTTGTTTGCGGCTGCGGCCAGGTGAAGTCCGAGGCTCAAGACCCGCAAGCAACGTCCCCCAAGCGGAGTTCGGCCGCATCCGGTCCCGCCCGCCGAGAGCAACCGGCCTGGTGGCCCATGTTCCGCGGCAACGCTCAGGCGCAAGGGGTGGCGTCCGAGGTGCTGCCTTCCCGGCTTCGGCTCCGCTGGCGGCGGCGTTTTGCCGAGCAGGGCTTTGCCGCCACGGCGGCCGTGGTCCGGGGAGTGATTTACCTGGGCTCGCTCGATGGGCCGTTTTACGCCCTGCGGCTGCAAGACGGCAAAACGCTTTGGCAGGCCCAAAGCGAAATAGGTTTCCAGGCTCCGGCCACGGTCGCCGGGACGCGGGTGTTCGTCGGCGATCTGGACGGGGTGTTCTTCTGCCTGGATGCCCAGTCCGGCCGGGTGCTTTGGACCTATCGGGCCGAAGCGGAGATCGACTCCGGGGCCAATCTGCACGGGGAGCACGTCCTGTTCGGCTCGCAGGACGCCACGCTCTACTGCCTGGAACAAGCCACCGGCAAGCTGGTGTGGAAGTACCAGATTGGCGACCAGATTCGCACGTTTCCCACCCTGGCCGGGGATAAGACGTTCGTGGCCGGGTGCGACGGTTTTCTGCACGTGGTGGACGTGAAGACCGGCCGCGGCGTGGCCCAGGTGCCCATCGAAGCCCCCACCGGCTGCACGCCGGCGGTCCGGGGCTCGCGGCTGTTCGTGGGCACGGAGGGGGAGCGGTTTTTCGCCATCGACTACGAACAAGCCAAAGTGCTTTGGACCTTCCAGCACCCGAGCCGCAAGTTCGCCTACCGCTCCTCGGCTGCGGCCACTCCCGAAGCGGTGGTGGTGGGCAACCGCGGCAAGATGGTGCTGGCCCTGGAACCGGCCACCGGCAAGCTGCTTTGGGAACATCGCACGCGCAGCTCGGTCGATGCCTCGCCGGTGGTGAGCGGCCCGCGGGTGTGGGTCGTCACGGTCCGGGGACGATTGCTCTGCCTGGACTTGCACAGCGGGCGCAAGCTGTGGGAGTATGAGATGGGCGGCCGCGTGGAAGCCTCGCCGGCGGTGGCCCAGGGCCACCTGGTCGTGGCCACGGAACGGGGCGAGGTGTTTTGCTTCGCCGCCGCGGACAAACCACAATAGGAGTAACCCGCCTGCCCGCCCGGTCGGGCCCGGCCGATAGCGCCCTACCGGCCCCGACGGCCCGCTGCCCAAGCTCCCCGCCCCGGAGGAACCGCCCCATGGCCAGCGAAAGCACCCGGACCGAAGTGGGGAACGTGTTCATCTCGAACTATCCCCCCTACTCCCAGTGGAAGCCAGAACTGGTACACGAAGTCCATCAGGCGATGGCCACCCCAGGCCGGCAAGTTCCGCTGGGGCTGTATTTGCACATTCCCTTTTGCCGCAAGCGGTGCAAGTTCTGTTACTACCGCGTCTATACGGAAAAAAACGCCCAGGAGGTGGAAACCTACGTTCAGGCTCTTTCCAAAGAGCTGGAGCTGCTGAGCCGGCAGCCGGTGCTGGGCGACAGGCAGGTGCGGTTCGTCTATTTCGGCGGCGGAACACCTTCGTTCCTCAGTCCCAAGCAGCTTACGCGGCTCTTCGACCGCTTGCAGCAGCATCTGTGTTGGGACGGCGCCGAGGAGGTTACTTTCGAATGCGAACCGGGCACGCTGAGCCAGACCAAGGTGCAAACGCTGCGGCAACTGGGCGTGACCCGATTGAGCCTGGGCGTGGAAAACTTCAACGACGCCATCCTGGAAGAAAACGGCCGGGCGCACCTTTCGGCCGAAGTCTATCGGGCGTGGGAATGGATTCAGCAGGCCGGGTTCCCCAACGTCAACATCGACCTGATCGCCGGCATGGTGGGCGAAACCTGGGACAACTGGCGCGACTGCATCCGCCGCACCCTGGAACTGGCCCCGGACAGCGTAACCATCTACCAGATGGAACTGCCCTACAACACGATCTATTCCCGCGATTTGCTGGGCCGCCAGGTGGAAATTCCCGTGCCGGACTGGCCCACCAAACGCGCCTGGGTCAGCTACGCTATCGACCAGTTGCAGCAGGCCGGGTACACGATCAACAGCGCCTACACGTTGGTCAAAGACGCCCAGCGGGTTCACTTCAAGTACCGCGACCACCTGTGGCACGGGGCCGACCTGCTGGCCGCCGGAGTGGCCAGCTTCGGGCACGTCTCTGGCGTCCACTACCAGAACCAGCCGGATTGGGCCACGTATCTGGAACCGCTGCTTGGCCGAGGCGAACTGCCCTTGTGGCGAGCCTATCGGCCCACGCCCCATCAGTTGCTGGTTCGGGAGATGATCCTGCAACTGAAGTTGGGCCACATCCGTCCCGGCTACTTCCGGCAAAAGTTCGGCACCGACATCCTGGAGCACTGGGCCCCGGTGTGGGAACAATACCAGCAGCAAGGCTACCTGGAAGTCGGCCCGGACCAGGTGCGGCTGACCCGCGAAGGACTGCTCCGGGTGGACAGCCTGCTGCCGGCGTTTTTCGAGCCCCAGTTCCAGGGAATCCGTTACACATGAGCCGGGAGGAGCTGAGTTTCTGGATGGGCCGGTACGAGGCCCGTTTTCCCACGGATCGGCACTACGCCCGCAACCACATGTGGGCGCAGCGGCAGGGACCGGACCGCTGGCGTTTCGGCTTCAGCGCCTACGCCGTGCGGTTGCTTCAGGACGTGTACTTTCTGGACTGGCACTTCGAACCCGGCACCCCGGTCCGGCAGGGGGACCAGATCGGCGAAATCGAAAGCTCCAAGGCCGAAAGCCTGCTCTACGCTCCGGTAACCGGACGTATGGTGCAGATCAACGAATCATTGCTGGACGACCCTTCTTTGATTAACGTGGACACCTACCAGCAAGGATGGCTCTTCGAGATGGAAAGCCAGGACCCGGAAGTCCTCTCCCCCCAGCAGTACCTGGACCACCTGGCCGAAAGCTGGAAAAGTGCCCAGCGGTTGATAAAAGGGCAGGTGAACGAGTAAATTATTGCAACATGGCTTGGCAAAAAGTTCGCCTCCCCTGCCCGATGCCCTCCTGAGGGAACACGCTATGCCGGTCAAGCTCACGGTGGTCATCAGCCAGTCCCAGAGCAAAAACCCGCGCAAGCGGCAGTTGGAAGAGGAAATCGTAGGGCGGCTTTTGGGCCAGCGCGGGATCGAAGTGACGCTGGTGCCGCATCTTTACGACCTGAAGCCCGACGGAACCGGCGTGTTGTGCCTGCGAGGCATCCAGGGGCACATGGTCGTGCTCAGTTGGCTTTATCCCCGGGCGGCGTTTTGGGTGCTGGATCGCTTCGGCGTGCGCGGCTACGAAGGCAAAACGCAGTTGAAGTACCTGGGCCAGGAGGAAACCGACACCGGAGCCACAGAAACCCCCGCGGAGGAAAACCCCTTGCAAGGGCAGGTGCCTCGGCCGCCGCTTCCCAACCGCTGGATATACTGCTTGGACCTGCGGGCTTACGAGGACCCACAGGTTTACGTCGATGAAATCCTCCGCCTGGCCCGGGAAACCACTCCGCCGCGTCCGGCCGCACCGGCGGCCCCCAGCGGCAACGGCCACGGGGGTCAGACCACCTTCGTCGGGCTTTCGCTTCCCGGGGTGGGTGATGCCCCGGAGGCGGAGGCTCGGCCTGCGCAAGAACCACCTTCTGCCGGGTCTTCAGCGGAAAAAACCAACGGCACGGCGGTGCGCAAAGTGGACGAGCAGCCCGCGCGGCGCTGGTACCCGGTGATCGACTACAGCCGCTGTACCAATTGTCTGGAGTGTCTGGACTTTTGCCTGTTCGGCGTTTACGGGGTGGATCAGACCGAGTCGATTGTCGTGCAGCAGCCGGACAACTGCCGCAAGGGGTGTCCGGCCTGTAGCCGCGTTTGTCCGGCCGGGGCGATTATCTTCCCACAGCACAAGTCCCCGGCCATCGCCGGTGCCACCGACGAAGCAGCCGGCGGGGGGCTCAAAATCGACCTGTCCAAGCTCTTCGGGGCTCCCGACGCCCTGCAAGTGGCTGTGCAGGAACGCGACCGCGAGCTGCTGGCCGCCGGGCGCGAAGCCGTGGGGATGAGCGTCGGTCTGCCCAAGCGGAGCCAGCAACGGGCCGAGCAACCCCGGGACGAGCTGGATGACCTGATCGACGCCGTGGAGGAGCTGGACCTGTAGCCGGGGCTGTCTTGGGCAGGGGCGGCCTTTTTCCAAGAACTTGGAAAGCGAACAGACCTTCGGCGAATATCTTTACGGGGATGCCGCTGTCTTCGCTCGGCGACTTCGGCTTTTGCCGGGCTTGTGCATCACGTACTATGGAACATGCTTGCTGCTTGCACCGGGGCGGGAGAGCCGTATTGAGGCTTGCTCGCGTCGAATGAAGCGTTCTGCGGGAGCGACTGCATGCCGGTGGACCTGGATCAGTTTCGCGAGCGTCTGCTATCCAGCGGCCTGCCGCTTCCGGAACAAGTCCGGCAGCTCGTCCAATCCCAATCCTTTTCTGATAGCGAAAAGCTGGCCAAGGCGCTGGTGGCCCGGCAGGTGCTGACGCGCTACCAGGCCCAGGTGCTGCTCGGCTATCGGGACGGCCCGTTGGTGCTGGATCGGTACGTGGTGGAATCTCCCATCGGCGAAGGGGGGATGGGCCAGGTTTACCGGGCGGTTCACCGGCATATTCGCCGCACGGTGGCCGTGAAGGTGTTGCCGCCTTCCCAAGCTGCCCGAAACAAGAAGCTGGTGCAACGCTTCTATCGCGAGGTGCGCACGCTGGCCCGGCTTCATCACCCACACATCGTCGTGGCCCACGATGCCGGTGTTCACCAGGGGGCTTTGTTTCTGGTGATGGAGTACGTGCACGGTCTGGACCTGGCCGAGTTGGTCCACCGGCACGGGCCGCTGCCGCTGGTCCGGGCGCTGGAATACCTGGAACAAGCCGCGTTGGGCCTGCGATATGCCCACGGCCAAGGCGTAGTTCACCGCGACGTCAAACCTCGCAATCTGCTGCTGGAGTTGCCCGACTGTTCTGCGGAAGAGCTCAAAGAGCCCACCCCAGACTTTCATCTCCGGCATCGGGGAACAGTCAAGCTGTTGGACTTGGGACTGGCCCTCTGGCGAGCCGGCGGCCAGCATCACGAGACCGACCTGACGCAGACCGGCGAAGTGATGGGCACGGTGGATTACATGTCGCCGGAGCAGGCCGAAAGCACGCATCACGTGGACGCCCGGTCCGACATCTATTCCCTGGGCTGTACGTTCTTTTTTCTGTTGACCGGGTACCCGCCCTATGCGGGTGAAACGCCCATCCGCACGATTCTGGCCCACCGCTCTGCGCCGATTCCCTCGTTGGTCCAGGCCGTAAAAGCCGACAGCCCGCAATGGGCGGCTACCATTGCTTCGCCGGTGCTGGCCGACGAGTTGCTGCATCGAGCCCAGAGGCTGTTTCGCCGCATGGTAGCCAAGCGGGCCGAGGAGCGTTTTGCTTCGATGGACGAGCTCATCGAACAGGTTCGGTCCCTGCGCGCTTTGCTCGGCAGCCCCGGCACTGGGGCCGCTGCTTCCACGGTGGAGGGGGCAGAAACGGAAACGCTTCCGGCCATGAGCACTTTTCCTGAACTTGGGCTCGAGCCTCCTAAACTTCCCTTGCCCCAGCCCGCCCGAGCCGCAGGAGAGCGCATGGGGTGGCAAGGGTCGCGCCGCGTGCTGATTGCCGCAGCCGCGGCAGGAGCCGTGCTGCTGGGCGGCGGCGCGTGGTGGCTGCTGCGCTCCGACTCGTCCCTCGGGACGCTGGTACTGCTGGGTTCCCAACCGGAGCTGGCCGGGGCGGAGGTACAAATCGACGGTAAAACAGCAGGCCGGTTCCCTTCCGGCCGCCGGCCCCTGCGGTTGCAACTTGCCGCCAGTGACAAGCCGGTGCGCATCACGGTTACCAAGCCCGGCTTTCGTCCGTTTTCGGCACAAGTGGTCGTTCTGCCGGGGCGTGAAACCCACCTGCGCGTGCGCCTTGCTCCAGCGGCGGTTTCGGACAACGAAACCGACAAAACACCCGCATTGCAGGCCGAGCAAGCCGCCACAGCCCGCCAGATAGCCCTCTGGATAATCGACAAGCAGGGGGCCATCGTCGTGGCGACAGCCCGGCGCCGCCTGGTCGTTCGGTCGGCAAGTGCGCTCCCTCGCGAGCCGTTTCGTCTGATTGCGGTAGATCTGTTCAACAACAACATGGCCAGGCGTTTCCAGTTGACCGACGCGGCGCTGGCGCCGATTCTGCCCCGACTGTCCGACGTGGAACACCTCGACCTGAGCTACACGCAAGTGGGCGATCGCACGCTGAAGCTGCTGGTCGGACTGAAACGACTGAAGCGGCTTCGTCTCAAGATGACCAACGTCACCAGCCGGGGGTTGGAACACCTGCTCGCCTTGCCGGAGCTGGACGAGCTGGATTTGCAAGGGATTTCCGTGACGAATCGCGGCCTGGAAACACTGGCGCAGCTCTCCAAGTTGAAAACGCTCGTGCTGCGGCAAACTCCGGTCACGGATCGCGGAGTGGCCCGACTCGTGCAGTTGAAACAACTGGAGCTGCTCGATCTGAGCGAAACCGCGGTTTCGCCGGCCGTGGGCCGGGTGTTGCAGAACATCCCTTCGCTGAAGCAGGTGTTTCTGGACCGGAACAAGGTGGACGATTCGCTGTTCGTTTCTCTGGCTAGGTTGCCTCAACTGAAAGTGCTCAGCCTGGTCGGCACCAACACCGGCGATGCCCACTTGGTGCACATGGATCGCTTTGGCTGGCTGAACAAGCTGGACATCTCCGAAACCCTGGTGACCGACTCCGGGCTGAGCCATCTGCGCAGACACCCGCGGTTGGAACACCTGCTGGTGAATCGCGCTCCCCTGGCCGAAACGCCCCGGGTGACCGACACCGGACTGGCCCACGTGGTGGAAATCCCCCGACTGTGGAGTTTGGAGGTGGCTTACGCCTCAGTAACCGACCAAGGGCTATCCGTTCTGCCCCAGGCCGAAGCACTCCGGCAGTTGAACCTTACCGGGGTGAAGCTCCGCGGGCCGGGACTGGATTTCGTGGCCAGGCTTATGAATCTACGGCGGTTGTTCTTGGCCCGCTGTTCGTTTGAGCCGAAATACCTCGCCCTGCTGGCCCCGGCCCGAAGGCTCGTCGAACTGGACCTGAGCCACACGGCAACCGACGATGCGGCGCTGCAACACGTGGGACGACTCAAGACGCTGGAGCGCCTGAACCTGGCTTACACGCGCATCTCCGACCGCGGATTGCAGTACCTTGCCGGTTTGAAGAAACTAACGAATCTGGACGCTCGCGGCACTCAGGTCACAGCAGAAGGGGCAAGGCAGTTGGCAAAGAAGCTGCCTCGACCGTGTGCCGTCTTTTTTGACTGAGCCGGCTTCGCTCGGTTGTCCCCTTATGTGCTCTGGTTTCGCCCTTGCAGATACACGGCCAGCACGGCCAGATCGGCCGGGGTGATCCCGCTAATCCGACTGGCCTGGTCCAGGTTCAAGGGGCGTACCCGGGCCAGCTTTTCCCGGGCTTCCATCCGCAGTTGATCGATGCGGCTGTAGTCCAACTGGCTGGGAATCCGCATGTTCAGCAGCCGCCGTTGGCGGTTGATTTGGGCTTCCTGCCGCGCCAGGTAGCCTTCGTATTTGATGTCGCACGTTACTTGCAGAGCTACCTCGGGCGGGGTTTGGGCCAGCAGCGGACACCAGCCGACCAGGTCGTCCCAGGTGGTGTCGTGCCGTTTGAGCCAGTAGGCCAGCGGGCGCCCCTCGCGGCGCTGGGTTTGGAGCAGCTCCATCGTCGCCTGGATGACGGCTTGTTTTTGCTCGAATCGCTCCCAGCGCCGGTCGTCCACCAGACCCAACTCTCGCCCTAGCGGGGTGAGCCGCCGGTCGGCGTTGTCCTGGCGCAGTAGCAGGCGGTACTCGGCCCGGGAGGTAAACATCCGATACGGCTCGTCCACGCCGCGGGTGACCAGATCGTCGATCAGCACGCCGATGTAGGCCTGGTCGCGGCGCAGCACCAGCGGCGACTTGCCCGCTAGCCGCAATGCGGCGTTGGCCCCGGCCACCAGCCCTTGGGCGGCCGCTTCTTCATAGCCGGTGGTGCCGTTGATCTGCCCGGCAAAATACAACCCCGAAACCCGTTTGGTTTCCAAATGCGGCCAGAGCTGTTCCGGTGGGGCGTAGTCGTATTCCACGGCGTAGCCGTAGCGCATGATCTGGGCCCGCTCCAGCCCGGGTATGAGCCGGAAAAGCTCGTCCTGCACGTCGCGCGGCAGGCTGGTCGAAATGCCGTTGACGTAGTACTCCAGCGTGTGGCGACCCTCGGGTTCCAGGAACAGGTGGTGCCGCTCCTTGTCGGCAAACCGTACCACTTTGTCCTCGATTGAAGGGCAGTACCGCGGGCCTCGGCTGGCAATCTGTCCGCTGTACATCGGCGCCCGATGCAGGTTGGCCCGAATTAGGTCATGCACCTGCGGATTGGTGTAGGCGATCCAGCAGGGAAGCTGTTCCACGTCCAAGCGTTCGGTCAGGAAGGAGAAGGGCTGGGGCTGTTCGTCCCCGGGCTGGATTTCCAGGCGGTCGAAGTCGATTGTGCGGCCGTGAATGCGGGGCGGGGTGCCGGTCTTGAACCGATCCAGGCGAAAGCCCAGCCGCCGCAGGGCCGAGCTGATGCCGGTGGTGGTCCCCTCGCCGGCTCGGCCGCCGGGGGTTTTGGTTTCGCCGGTGTGCATCAGCGCTTGCAGGAACGTGCCGGTGGTGAGGATGACGGACGGGGCGCGATAGACCGCTCCCCCGCGCACCTGCACGCCGGTAATCCGCCAGCGGTCGTCGCCTTCGGGTTCGGCCAGCAGGTCTTCGACCACTTCCTGCCGCAGGGCAATCCCGGGCTGTTGTTCAATCAGGTACTTGACTTGCTGCTGGTACGCTTTTTTGTCGGCCTGGGCTCGGGGGCTGTGCATTGCCGGCCCCTTGCTGCGATTGAGCATGCGGAACTGGATGCCGGTGGCGTCGATGGCTTGGGCCATCAGCCCGCCCAGGGCGTCGATCTCGCGCACAATCTGCCCCTTGGCCACGCCGCCGATGGCCGGGTTGCAGCTCATTTGGGCCACCGTGTCCAGGTTCACGGTTAGCAGGGCCACGCGGGTCCCCAACCGCGCGGCGGCCGCGGCGGCTTCGGTTCCGGCGTGCCCGGCTCCCACCACAATGCAATCGAAATGGTATTCGGAAGTTGCCATGGCCAATCGGATACGCGTTACACAAGCGCAGCTTCACAAACTCCGCTGCCACCGGTCAGCGAAGGCGGCCCCCTCTTCTCTATTATTCCGAGGAAATAGTTAAAGACGCGCCTCTCTCTCCATAGGAAATAGTAATGGCGTGCCGGAAAAGGCCAATTGCCGATTTGCGGCCACCATGCCGGCGATGCTCCCCGGACTTTGCGGCGAGCCCCGGACTTCAGTCCGGGGAGGTCCAGT
>WFOE01000164.1 GCA_015488215.1 Planctomycetales bacterium | reverse complement strand
CGGGGCCGGGGAACGCCGGAACACTTCGGCGTGACCGACCGCGTGGACATCGTCACCGGCACGCTGGGTAAGGCGTTGGGCGGAGCCTCCGGGGGGTACACCTCGGGCCGGAAGGAAATCATCGCCTGGTTGCGGCAGCGGTCGCGGCCCTACCTGTTCTCCAACACGCTGGCTCCGGTCATCGTCGCCACGGGAATCCACGTGCTGGACCTGCTGGAGCGGGACCCGAACATCGTCGGCTCGCTGTGGGAAAACACGCGGTTTTTCCGCCAGCGGATGACGGAGTTGGGCTTCCGCATCATCCCGGGCGAACACCCCATCGTGCCGGTCATGCTGGGCGATGCCCGACTGGCCACCCAGATGGCCGACGCCCTGCTGGAAGAAGGGGTTTATGTGATCGGTTTCTCCTATCCGGTGGTTCCCAAGGGACAAGCCCGCATCCGCACGCAGATTTCGGCTGCCCATAGCCGCGAGGACCTGGAGTTCGCCCTGGAAGCGTTCGCCAAGGTGGGGCGCCGCCTGGGAGTCATCGACTAAGCACAAGGCACGCAACGCGATGAAAGCGCTGGTGAAAAAGTCGGCCACGCCGGGACTGTGGATGGAGGAGGTGCCCACCCCTTCGATCGGGCCCAACGACGTGCTCATCCGCGTGCTCAAAACCTCGATCTGCGGCACCGACCTGCACATTTACCGGTGGGACGCCTGGGCGCAGCAGACAATCTCCGTGCCGCTGGTCGTGGGGCACGAGTTCATGGGCGTGGTCGAAGCCGTCGGCAGCGAGGTGCAGCAGTTCCGCCCGGGCGACCGCGTCACCGGCGAAGGCCACATCACCTGCGGCCACTGCCGCAACTGCCGCGCTGGCCGACGCCACCTGTGCCGCAACACGGTGGGGGTGGGCATCCAGCGGCCGGGCTGTTTTGCCCAGTACCTGAGCCTGCCGGCCGACAACGTGTTCAAGCTCCCGGCCGACGTGCCCGACGATCTGGCCGCCATCTTCGACCCCCTGGGCAACGCGGTCCATTCGGCCCTGTCGTTCGATCTGGTGGGCGAGGACGTGCTCATCACCGGGGCCGGTCCCATCGGGCTGATGGCCACGGCCATTTGCCGCTACGTAGGCGCCCGCTATGTGGTGGTCACCGATGTCAACCCGTTCCGGCTGGAAATGGCTCGCAAGATGGGCGCCACCCACAGCGTGCACGCCACCCGAGAAAGCCTCCGCGAAGTGATGGACCAGTTGGGCATGACCGAAGGGTTCGACGTGGGACTGGAAATGTCCGGCGCCCCGGCGGCGTTCCAGGAGATGCTCAAAGTGATGAACCACGGCGGCCGTGTGGCGGTGTTGGGCATCTTTCCCGAGCCGGTTACCACCGACTGGTCGCAGGTCATCTTCAAAGGGTTGCAGCTCAAGGGCATCTACGGCCGCGAGATGTTCGAAACCTGGTACAAGATGACCACCATGGTCCAGGGCGGGCTGAACGTAGCCCCGGTGATTACGCATCACCTGCGGGCCGAGCAGTTCGAGGAAGCCTTTGCCATCATGGAAGAGGGTCAGTCGGGCAAGATTATCCTGGACTGGAACTGACCGGAGCCGCTTCCCGCCTTGCCGGAGAGTTTTCCTTGCGAGAAGGTTGTCATCACAAGCGCCAAGTGGACGCGTGTCCGGCGGGCCGTGTCCCGCCGCTTTGCCGGAGAGTTTTTCCATGCGAGGCTGCTGGTTCGTTGCCTTGCTGATTGCCCTGCTGGTGCTGCTGCACCAGGACTATTGGAACTGGCATCGCCGCGACCTGGTGGCCGACGCCCTGCCGGCCACGCTGGTGTGGCACATGGGCGTTTCGCTGCTGGCCGCGGCCGCCTGGTATCTGGCCACGATTCTCTGCTGGCCCCGGGAAGAGGAGCAGGAACCCGACGCCGGAGGGGAGCCGCAGCCATGATCCCCCTGCTGCTGGTGGTCGGCTATCTGGTGCTGCTGTTGGCACTGGGCAGCGCGTCGAACCGGCTTTTCCGGGGCACCGCCCGGGACTACGCCCTGGCCAGCCAGACGATTGGCCCGGTGCTGCTGCTGTTGAGCCTGTTCGGCACCACCATGACCGCTTTCGCCCTGGTCGGTTCCACGGGCCGGGCCTACACGCTGGGGGCCGGCGTGTACGGCCTGTTGGCTTCGGCCAGCGGCATTGTGCATTCGTTGTGTTTTTTCCTCATTGGCGTGCCGCTCTGGCGGCTGGGCCGACGGCACGGGTTTGTTACCCAGGTGGAGTTCTTTCGCCGCCGGCTGGAAAGCCCCGGGTTGGGACTGGCCCTGTTCCCGGTGCTGGTGGCGCTGGTGATTCCCTACCTGCTGGTGGGGGTGATTGGGGGCGGGACGGTGCTGGAACAAGTAAGCCGCGGCGCGTTTCGCTCCTGGGGGTGGTTTCCCCAATACGAGTTCGGCCTGCCTTCGTATCTTGGTTCCCTGATCGTTTGCGTGGTGGTGCTTATCTACGTGTTCCTGGGCGGCATGCGCGGCACGGCCTGGGCCAACGCGTTCCAGACCACCGTGTTCATGGTCCTGGGGGTGGTTACTTTCGTGGTGATTGCCAAGGGGGTGGGAGGCCAGCCTACGTTCTGGGCCAGCGTGAAGGCGGCCACGGCGCGCGTACTGGCCGAAAATCCCGCCCATCTGTCGCGGGAAAAAATCCCCAAGGCCGTGTACGCTTCGTTTCTGCTCATTCCGCTTTCGGTGGGCATGTTCCCCCACATCTTCCAGCACTGGCTTACGGCACGGCGGGCCTCGGCGTTCAAGCTGCCGATTGTGATGCACCCGCTGTTTATCCTGGTGGTGTGGGCTCCGTGCGTGATGATCGGGCTGTGGGCCACCACTTCAGCCGCCGGGCTGCCACCGGGCACGAAAGAAAACCAGGTACTGGCCCTGATGGTGGCCCGCTACGCCGGACCGTGGCTGACCGGGCTGCTCACCGCGGGGATTCTGGCCGCCATCATGTCCTCGCTGGACAGCCAGTTCCTGGCCCTGGGCACCATGTTCACGCACGACGTGGTGCTCTACTACTTCGGCCCACAGCGGTTCAGCGAGCGGCAAAAAGTGTGGCTGGCCCGGGGGTTCATCGTGGCCATCGTGGGACTGACCTATCTGCTGAGCCTGTTCCCGCACCGGGCGGTGTTCGACATGGGGTTGTGGTGTTTTTCGGGCTTTACGGCGCTGGTGCCGCTGGTGCTGGCGGCGTTGTACTGGCCGCGGCTGAGCCGGGCCGGGGCCTGGGCTTCGCTGGTGGCCATGGTGGCCGTCTGGGCGGTGTTGTTTTACCGTTCGGACTTCGCGGCCAACAAGCGCTACGCGTTTCCCGAACCCTGGATGGCCGACGCCCCCTGGGGATGGCTCGTTTCCTGGTGCCCGCCGCTGCATCCGGTGGTGGCCATCACGGCCGCTTCGGCCGCGGCGTTGGTGGTGGTATCGCTGGTAACCCGCCCGCCGAAACCGGAAGTGCTGCGGCAATTCTTCCCCGGCCGCTGAAGCACTTATCCTGCACGTGGCTGAAAACCTCCCCGGGAGTTTGTTACGCTAGTGCTTTGAGTGCGGCTTGCAGCCTGCCCCGTGCAGCTTGCGCGGAAGCCGCTGCTTCCGTGCAAGAACAAATGCCGTCGTCTGGCAACAGCAAGCGGCCGACTGCAACCGACGGAAGCGACAAGGCCGCCGACTGGGTGCTTTCGGTCAGGTGCTTGTCCCCCCAACAGCATCCCCCGTGGAAACCTCCGCTGTGCAAACGGGTTCCAGCAACTTCAAAGTGGTCTATCTGGGCACCGGTGCTGCCGGGATGTATTGCGGCAGTTGCCTGCACGATAACGCCCTGGTGGCCGCCCTGCGCCGCCTGGGACACGACGTGGTGTTGGTGCCGCTCTACACGCCCATCCGCACCGACGAACCGAACCAGAGTCTGCCCCAGGTCTTCTTCGGCGGATTGAATGTCTATCTGCAACAGGTATTTCCCCCGTTCCGCTACACCCCGCGCTGGCTCGACCGCCTGCTGGACTCTGGGCCGGTGATGCGCTTGCTGGCCCGGCGGCGCGGTGCGGTGGACGCCCGGAAACTGGGCCCTCTTACCGTCTCCATGCTCCAGGGCCGCGAGGGCAATCAGCGCAAAGAGCTAGAACGCCTGCTCGACTGGCTCCGGCAGGAAGGCCCGCCGCAACTGGTCCATCTGAGCAACGCTTTGTTACTGGGCCTGGCCCCCGACCTGAAGCACCACCTGGGCGTGCCCGTGGTGTGCAATCTTTCCGGCGAGGATATTTTTCTGGATGCCCTCAAGCCTTCCTACCGGGCGCAAGCCTGGCAACTGCTGCGGAAGAACGCGACCTTTGTGGATTGCTTTGTGGCGCTGAACCGCTACTACGCCCAGGCGATGGCTTTGCGGCTCCGCGTGCCGGAAGCCCAGGTGGAGGTGATTCCCCACGGGCTCAATCTCCAGGGAGTGCCGCAGCGCACCTGGCCCGACGGGCCGCTGGAGCGGCTGACCGTGGGTTTTCTGGCCCGCATCTGTCCCGAAAAAGGGCTGCATCTGGCCGCCGAGGCTGTGTTGGAATACAACGCCTCGGGGCCCAAGGTCCCCGCGGTGTTGCACGCCGCTGGGTACCTTTCCTCGGCCGAGAGGAAGTACCTCCGCGGCATCCAGCGTCGGTTTGCCCGGGCCGGGCAAGCGGACCGCTTCCGCTACTTCGGCGAACCGGACCGGCAGGAGAAGTTCCGCCTGCTGGCCGGTTGCGACTTGTTCTGCCTGCCCACGGTGTACCGCGAAAGCAAAGGGCTCAGCGCCCTGGAGGCCCTGGCCTGCGGCGTGCCAGTGGCGGTGCCGCGTCACGGGGCGTTTCCCGAGCTGGTGGAACAGACCGGTGGCGGCTGGCTGCTGGAACCGGAACGCGTGGAACCGATTGTGGAGCTGCTGCACCAGGTGGCCGCTGCTCCCGAGGAGCTTGCCCGACGCGGCCGCCAGGGAAGCCAGGTCATCCGCACCCATTTTACCGATGAGCAGATGGCCCGCCGCACCGCCGCGCTGTACCATCGGCTCTGTTCCGCAGGGAGCGAATCGTCCGCCCGCCCTCTTGAGGAGTGCCCGTGAACCGTCCCGACAACCGGCCGGAAGTGTTCCAGACCACCCGCCGCGTGGAGTTCTGCCACACGGACGCGGCCGGGCAGATGCACTTTTCGGCCTTCTTCCTGTTCATGGAACAGGCCGAACACGAACTGCTGCGTCACCTGGGCACCAGCGTCCTCTGCCACGACGAGCAGGGCAAGCTGAGCTGGCCGCGGGTCGAAGCCCACTGCACGTTCCACGCCCCGGCCCGGTTCGAAGACCTGCTGCGGATCGAAGTGGTTCCGGAACACGTGGGCCGAAGCAGCGTCCGCTATGCCTTCCGTTTCTACCGCGACGACCAGTTACTGGCCCAAGGCACCATGACCAGCGTCTGCTGCCGGTTCGGCCCGCAGGGTCCCCGGGCCGTGCCGATCCCCGAGCCACTGCGGCGGCAGCTCGTGGCCCGCATGGTTCCGCCCCCGGCCGAGGACCGCCCGCAATGAACTACCTGGAACAGCTCATGCTCACCCTGGCCGGAGGTCTGGCCCGGTGCGAGCCGGACCGGCTGCGTCGTCACGGGCACTGGACCCTGGGGCAGATGAACGCCGACGGGGGGTTCAGCGGCCGCGAAGGGCCCAGCGATCTCTACTACACCGGCTTCGGGCTGCGGACGCTGGCCCTGTGTCGCATGTTGTCCGAGGAGACGGCCGCCCGGGTGGAACGCTTTCTGCTCCAGAAGATGCAGGACCGGGTGGGCCTGGTGGACTTTTTCTCGTTCATCTTCAGTGCGATGCTGCTCAAGGGAGCCTGCGGCAGCGGACCGCTGGACCAAGCCGACTCGGGCTGGGTCGAGCGAGTCGAGCAGGAGCTGGAACAGCTCCGCCGGCCCGAGGGGGGTTATGCCGCTTCGGACCAGTCGGCACTGGCCAGCACGTACCACACGTTTCTGGTGTTGCTTTGCCGCCAGGCGATTGGTTCCCGCGAACCGCAGCCGCAGCAAGTGGTCCGCTTCCTGCTTTCGCAGCAACGGGAAGACGGCGGGTTCGTGGATCAGCGGGTGATGTTCCGCTCGGGCGTCAATCCCACGGCCGCAGCGGTTGAATCGCTGCGGATTCTGGAGGCCCTGGAGCAGCCCGTGGCGGACAGGGCAGCCGCGTTCCTGGCGGCCCGGCAAACCCTCGAAGGGGGCCTGGCAGCCAACACGCGGATTGCCATTGCCGACACGCTGAGCACCTTTACCGGACTGTGGACCCTGGCCCAACTGGATGCCCTGGACCGGGTGGACCTGGATCAAGTGGCATCGTATTTGCGGGAAATCGAACTTCCAGCAGGCGGTTTCCTGGCTGCCGTGATCGACCAGCAGGCCGATGTAGAATACACGTTTTACGCCCTGGGCACGCTGGCCCTGCTGGCCGACAAAGGAGTGAATGTGTGAACACACGCGTTGATGCGGTAAACCTAGGAGAGAAAACGACAAAGCGGATAGAAACCGGAGTTTGAACAACCCCAGCGGCACGCCGCCAGAGAGGTCTTGCGTCGTGGGTTTTGGGTCTTGAGCGGGAGCTTCCGCTCAGAAGGGGGTGGAGGCTTGGAGGCGTGGGGGGATG
>WFOE01000163.1 GCA_015488215.1 Planctomycetales bacterium | reverse complement strand
CTTGGTGTCTCGCGTTTCCTTAGCGAAAAACTCTTCGTCCATCACGGATTCATACGGAAGCACGCTCCAGGTGGAATCCAGCGCAGGCGGGTTGGCAAAAAAGTCCAGCACGCGCTGGTCCGGAAACTCCGGCGGCATTTCCAGATAAGGGAGTTCCCGCTCCCGCTGGGGCAGATGGGCCAAAAGCCGCCATACGCTTTCCCCTTCGACGGGAACGACCGGCCGTTCCTTGTCGGCCAGACCGGCAGGCAGCGACCGTTCGGAGTACACCAGCAGCACGACTTCCGTCCGGGGTAAGTAGGTGGGAATCCCGTCGGTCCAGACGACGGCCGTGGCCACCTGCTGCCCGTCCGTAACCGGCATCACGCGGGGCACAAACACGGCCTCGCCCGCTTCCTCCTGAAGGGCAGCCCGGTGGTAATTCCAGCCCCAAAACTGAAAGAGCTTCTCGCTCGGATAGACATACGGCCGGCCCGACTTGGCCTCCCCTTGCAGTACCGGAAGCACGGCCCGGTTGTGCGCTTGCCAGGCGTGAAAAAACCGTTCCGCCTCGAAGGGGAGATAGGTCGGTTCGTCGTTTTCCTGGGGGTCCCATACCACCAGCTCCATCGCCTGGGTCAGCTCGCGGAGCTGCAAGGCGATTTCCCAAGCGAAGAATCCCGGCACGGCGAAAGGGACGGAGCACTCCAGGTCGTACTCGATTTCCTCGTCGTCCTGGGGAGCCATGTCCAACGAAAAGCACACGCCCGTGTCTTCGTTTTCGTAGGATGCCCCGTGCTCGTAGGGCTGGTAGTTCCGGTGGTCGGCGAAATAGGCAAAGAGCATGGGCCGGAAAAGTTGCCCCTGGCTGTGTCGGAGACAAAGATCGTAGCTCATGTCTTGCCACTTCCCCGGAGCAAGAGTGGCCACACTGCGGAAAGCCCGGGCGTCTCATTCCGGCTCGGGCGAGACGGCTAGAAAACGCTCGTAGGCTTCGTCCCAAGCGGCCGTGTTGTGCGGCTCGTAGGTTTCCAGCGGGAAGCTGCTGCGGACCACCGCTCGGGCCTCCTCCACTGAGCCCAACTCCCCGGCGGCAATGGCCTGCATGAGGCAGTTGCCCGTGGCCGTGGCTTCCACCGGTCCGGCCAGCACCAGGCGGCCGCAAGCGTCGGCCGTGGCCTGGCACAGTTGGGTGTTACGCGTGCCGCCGCCCACGATGTGGATGGTCTCGACGCGGGTGCCGGTCAGGCGTTCCAGCCAGGAAAGCACCTGGCGGCACTTCATCGCCAGGCTCTCCACGGCGCAGCGGACGATGGCCCCTTCGTCGCTGGGCACTTCCTGGCCCGTGCGATTGCAGAACTGACGAATCGCCTCGGGCATACTTTCGGGGGCGACGAAGTCGGGGGCGTCCGGGTTGATGAAGCAGCGCAGTGGCGGGGCCTGGTCAGCCAGTCGGGTCAGGTCTTCCCAGGAAAAATCGCGTCCCTGGCGGTTCCACACGCGGCGGCACTCCTGCAACAGCCACAGCCCGGTGATGTTCTTCAGCAGCCGTACGGTGCGTCCCACGCCCCCTTCGTTGGTGAAGTTGAGCTTCAGGCATTCGTCACTGAGGACCGGCTCGGGGCTTTCCACCCCCATGAGCGACCACGTGCCCGAACTGATGTAGCACCAGGAAGGATCGCCGCCGGGGGTCCCTTGGGCCGGCACGGCCAGCACGGCCGCGGCCGTATCGTGCGTGGGAGGCAGCACCACCTGCACGCCCTCCAGGCCGGTTTGCCGGGCTACCTCGGGCAGCAGGGCCCCGAGCACTTCGCCCGGCTGGCTTATCGGGCCCAGCAACTCCAGGGGCAACTCGAACCGGCGGAGCAGCTCATGGGCCCAGTCGCCAGTGCGGGGATCGAGCATCTGCGTGGTGCTGGCGTTGGTGAACTCGTTGGTTTGCCGGCCACTCAGCAACCAATGGAACAGATCGGGAATCATCAGCATGCGCCGGGCCGGCCCAAGCAGCGGGGACCCCTGCCACTTCATGGCCAGCAGTTGATACAGCGTATTGATTTCCATGAACTGGATGCCGGTGGCGCGGAAGATTTCCTCACGGGGGACGATTTCAAACGCCCGCTCTAGCGCCCCTTGGGTACGGCGGTCGCGGTAGTGGTAGGGGTTGCCCAGCAGCTCGTCGCCGTCGGCCAGCAAGGCGAAGTCCACGCCCCAGGTGTCCACGCCCACGCTCTGCACCTGCTTGCCGTAGCGGGCAGCGGCGCTGCGCAGGCCCTGCTGGACTTGTTCCCAGAGATGGAGCAGGTCCCAGTACATTCGCCCGGCCACATGGACCGGTCCGTTGTCGAAGCGGTGGACCTCCTGCAACAGCAGCTTTTCTCCGTCGAAGGAGCCGGCCAGCACGCGGCCCGAGGAAGCCCCCAGATCGACGGCAAGAAAGACGCGATCGGCCATCGTGGTTCCCTTGCCCGAAGCAAATGCAACTGCGGTGATGGAAACGGCGACAACCCTGGCAGCACGATGCTTCGCAGCACCCGGGCGGGCGGCGCGGAGCGTTTCCAATCGTGTCGCTGCAAAGAGCGGTTGTCAACCGAATGGCTTCCGTCCCCGGGGTGGGAACCAGGGCTCGTTTTTGGAACCGGCTACCACTCCACGCGGCCCGGCGGACGCACACCGCGGCCTTTGCGTCCCGTGAGCGAATCGCCCAGGTCTCGCCGGGCTTCTTCGGCCAGAGCTTGCAGGCGGCGGACTACTTCCGGGTGCTTATCGGCCACGTTGTGCCGTTCGCCCACGTCGGTTTCCAGGTCGTAGAGTTCCAAGCCGGTGCGGACGATTTTGTAAGGCCCGGGCAAGCCGTCCCGGCCCGGCTCTCCGGCCAGCGTGCGGTACCGATGCGGAAAATGCAGCTTCCAGCGGCCGCTGCGGACCGCCTGCAATTCATAGCCGTAGTAATAGTAATAGAACGCCTTCCACGGGCTTTTGGCCCCCGGCTGGCCGGAAATCAGGGGCCAGATGTCGTGGCCGTCGATCTTATGCTCAGGCAGCGACGCCCCGGCCAGTCGGGCCAGCGTAGGCAGCAGGTCCAACGTGGCGCAGAACTCCCGGCACTCGGTTCCGGCCGGCACGCGGCCCGGCCACCACATGATGCACGGTTCGCGGTGGCCTCCTTCCCAGGTGGTGCCTTTGCCTTCTCGCAGCGGCCCGGCCGAACCCGCATGGTTGCCGTAGGAGAGCCAGGGGCCGTTGTCAGAAGTGAAAATCACCAGCGTGTTCCGGTCCAGTTGGAGTTCCCGTAGCGTGTCCAGAATCCGGCCCACCGACCAGTCGATTTCCATAATCACGTCGCCGTAGAGCCCCTGCTTGCTCTTGCCGCGAAACTTTTCCGAAACGAACAGCGGCACGTGGGGCATGTTGTGGGCCAGGTAGAGAAAGAAGGGTCGATTGCGATTCCGCCGGATGAAGTCCACCGCGTACTCGGTGTACCAGGTGGTCAGGTAGTGTTGGTCCGGATTCACGGCCACCACGCGCTCTTGGTGCAGCAGCGGCAGCGGGGGAAAGACGTTCGTGCCGGGATGGAACGGCCACATGTCGTTGGAGTAAGGGATGCCGAAGTATTCGTCGAATCCGTGGCGGGTGGGCAGAAAACGCGGATGGTCGCCCAGGTGCCACTTGCCCACGATGCAGGTAGCGTAACCTCGGGGCTTGAGCAGCTCGGGCAGCAGCACTTCGCGCTGGTTGATACCCACCGGGCTGCGCGGTCCCAGGGCACCGAGGATGCTCACCCGTTGCGGGTAGCAGCCGGTCAGCAACGCCACGCGGGAAGCCGAGCAGACGGCCTGACCCACGACGAAGTTGGTGAACCGGCGGCCTTCGCGGGCCATGCGGTCCAGGTTCGGGGTTTCGAAGCCTTGGGCCCCGAAGCAGCCCACGTCGGCATAGCCCTGGTCGTCGGTAAAGATAATGACGAAGTTGGGCGGGCGCTTGTTCTCCGCGGCCGGCAGGCCCTCCCCAGCCCCGGCCATCCAGGCAAGCACTAGCCCGAAGCTCAACAGCCAAGTGAATGTCCCGGTTCGGGTCATCGGCTGCTTCTCCGCTGCGAATCAGAAGGGGGAACGAGAAACCTCCGCACGGGAAAGCCGCATCCGGCTGCCACCCATGGTAGCGGTTTTTCTGGCCGGTTGCGAATCCCTGCCGGGGCGGACGCGCGGACGTGGCCGGTTCCTGTCTGCGGTCTGTCAGAACTCCAGCCGGGCTTGCTGCAGGCGCGCCTTGAGTTCCTGCATAAGACGGTCTTCGTCCTCCAGCGTGGGAGCTTCATACGTGACCGAAAACCGCAGGTACGGCCCGGCGTCGTCCCAGGGCACGGTACAGATGGAATGTTCGGTGATGAGGTACTGGCTTGCTTCCTCGGCGTTGGCGAACCGGGGACCACCCTCGACGCCGCGGGGAGACCGCGTGTAGAGGAAATACGTCCCGCCGGGCATCCGGCAGCGGAAGCCGCACTCTTGCAGCACGCGGACCAGCTTTTCCAGTCGCCGCCGGTACTTGTCGCGCACCTGGCGGGGAATCTCCTCGGCGTCCAGCGCGGCGATGGCCGCTTTTTGGATGGCGATGAACTGGCCGGAGTCGGTGTTGTCCTTCACGTCGGCAAAGGCGCGCACGATACGCTCGTTGCCACATACCCACCCGATCCGCCAGCCAATCATGTGGAATCCCTTGCTCAGCGAGTGGACTTCCACGCCCACTTCCTTGGCCCCGGGCACCGACAGGAAACTGAGCGGTTCGCCCTCGTAGGTGAGCACCAAATGGGCCGCGTCCTGCACCACCACCACCTGGTGCCGGTGGGCAAACTCAATTACCCGCTGGTAAAACTCCCGCGTGGCCACCCGGCCGGTGGGACTGTTCGGATAGTTGAGCACCAGCAGCTTGGCCCGGCGGAGGATGTCCCCCGGGATGGAATCCAGGTCGGGAAAGAAGTCGTTTTCTTCCCGCAGCGGCAGCGGATAGACTTCGCCGCCATAGTAGCGCGTGTGCGTGCCGGCCACGGGATAGCCGGGTACGGTCATCAGCGTCACGTCGCCCGGATCGATAAACACCGCCGGCAGCATGGCCAAGGCGGGCTTGGAGCCGATGGAGTGGTTCACTTCCGTGACCGGGTCCAGCTCCACACCGAACTGGCGCCGCATGAACCGCGCCGCCGCGTCCTTGAACTCCTGGATGCCGTTGTCGGCGTAGCCGCGGTTTTCGGGCCGGTTAATTTCTTCGGCCATCACGCGGCGGACCAGCTCGGGAGCCATCTCGTCGTTTTCGCCAATGCCGAAGTCCAGCAGCTCCCGGTCCGGATGCTCGGCCAACGCGCGGCGTTTGGCCCGTTTGATCTTCTCGAACTTGTAGATGGCCGTCCCCTTACCGTACTGGGAACCGCCAATCCGCTGGGCGAAAAGTTGCTGGAAATAAGGGTCGCTCATGGTGCGCGTTTCAGGGATAAAAAGGAGGTTGGGTTGGGCAAGGTCCACTGGACAGAAACACTCCTTTCCGCCCGCGTTGTGCTAGCGCCAGGCTAACCGTTTTCCTGAAGCCCAGCGCAGAGCCGTGCGTCCCGCACTGCTCAATCAGTATAGTCGTCGGGCACGTCGGCAAACGACCACGTTCTACACTGGGCGAGCACTGGATTTTCAGTCCAGGGCGGAAGGTGCCCTCATCCTAGCGATTCTTCCCCGGCCGAAAAGTCCCGCTGCGAAGCCGCCGGGCGTTTGCGTCGCCGCGGGCGGCTGGGTCCTCGCCGCCGCAGGCGCAGCCGGGCGGTCAGTTGTTCGGCCGGAGCCACTGCTCCCAGCAGGCACAGCTCCCGGCGGTGGTGATGCAGTTGCCGTACCCGCACCAGGGGAAAGCCCCAGCGCCGCACCCGTTGTTCGTATTCGGGAATGTGGTCGGCCAGTTCCCAGTTGGTCAGCTTCAGCGTGAGCAACACGCCCAAGATGTTCACGTCGGGCCGGGTGACGATTTCCTCTACCACGTCCAGCGTGTAGTTGGGCGTGACGTTCATATCGGCCGTCAGCCAATGGACTCCCCGGTAGATGCGGCGAGGAACCGCCCTGGCTCGCCGCCGGATGTGCACAAAGCGGGGATGCTCCAGCACGCGGGGGTGGATCTGGGCCGGGTCGATGCCCAACACCTTGACCCCGCGGCGCAGCAACGCTTGGCTGGCCCCGCCCGGGGCGGCGCCCAGCTCGGCGGCCACCTGCCCCCGGCCCAACGGAAAACCGGACCACCGCAGGGCTTCTTCCATCTTGAGAAACGCGCGCGAAACGGCCTCTTCGGGCAGGCGTACCCGGCTGAATCCGCCGGGCCATCGGGTCGTCGGGCACACCGTGGCACGATGCACGCCCAGCAGCCAGCGATCCGCGTCCACCCGCATCAGGTCCAGCACCACCGTGCCGGGCAGCACCCAGGTGCGCAGCTTGCGTGGGGCCAACTGCTCGCGCAAAAGCTCGGCGGTGCGGATGTCCTCGGCGGTGACGCCCGGTTCGTAGTCGAATTGTCCCGGGGGCTGTTCGTCCCGGCTCCAGACGTGCAAGCCCGAACAGCCGAACTGCTCGATGGCCTCCCGGACCGCAGGGAGAAACGACCGCGGCTCATCGGCCTGGAACACCCCCAGGGAAAATCCCCAGCAGCGGGCAAGCGCCAGTTCTTCCGGCTGGTGCCAGAGGCGTTGGGCCTGGTCCGAGGAGAGCTTGAACGTAACCAGCCCGGGCCGGCCGAACGCCACACGCCAGTGGGGGAAACGCCGGGCCACTTCGCGCTTCAGGGCCGCTTCGGCCCCGTGCTGGCAGGTGAGGAAAACAAACTGCGGCACTTCCGGCATGGCGAAGCATCGGCGCAGGCTGCGCGGTCCTTGGGGGGACACGATTGGCTGAAAGAGCGCCTTTGCCTTCAGCCTAGCAGGAGAAACGGCCAGGGAGAACCGGCCAGGGAGAACCGGCCCGAGCTGCCGGGCTACTGGCCCAAGCGGCTTCGCAGCCGTTGCAGGTGATATTGCAGACGCTGCTGGGGGCTCATCGCCGCCCAGTCGGGAGCCTGTTCGGCAGGAGAGCCGCCGGGCCGAGAGGTCTTGGAACCAGGGGGCGTTTTTTCTTCCTTCTTGCAATGGCACACTGGCCCTGTGCCGCCACAGGGACAAGGGGGTTTTGTTCCACCTTGGGCCGAGGAGCCGGCGGCCGAAGGCACCCCGGCCGGCACGGTCACGGTGCTGTGGCCGCTGTAGCTCATCACGGCGGTTTGCAGTTGCAGGTCTTCTTCCAGCGGGCGTTTGGGCCGGATGCCCAACTGGTGCAGCACGCCGTGGTAAGCTCGCACGGCCTCCTCGGGCGAGATTTCCCCCTGGACGATAAGCCGCAAGAATCGCACAAAGGCCAGTTGGTTTTCGGCGTTGTTAATCTTGCGGCCGAACAGGGCCACGCGGGCGCCGTACTTTTGGGCTTCGGCGATGAGCTTGAACGCGTCGTAGGTGGTGCCGGCACTTCCGCCCAGGATGCCCACGATCAGGTGCGGGTCGTAGCTGACCAGCTCTTCCAGGGCCTTGGGACCGTGATACACAATCTTCAAAAACAGCGGTCGCCCGCTCTGCGGCACGCCGGCCAGCGTGCGGACGATATGGTCGTTGATAAACTGCGGCACCTGGTCGCCGGACAGGCCCAGCGGGTCGTTGGGATCGAACACTTCCAAAAAGTGGCGGAATCCCTTGCGTTCGGCCTCCAGCCGGAACTGGTGGTACTGTTCCAGCGTGCGCAGGTCTTCTTCCAGGCGATTGTTGAGCGTGATGCTGTAAAGGCCCAGATTGGCTCCCAAGTGGCGTTCCTCGGGAGCACAGTCCACGTGGCCGCACTGGATGTGGTCGATGGTGGCACTGCGAAACGGCCGGGAAGGCTGTTGCGGGTAGCGCCCGCCGCGGATGACCCAAATGTCGGTGGTGTCGTTGGCTCTGGCCGCGGGTGTGACGGGGCTGCCGTCGAAGAGCCGCTCGCGGATGGTGAGCACCTCGTTGGTGCTGGCCGACATGAGCATGATGTCCACCGCCTCTTGCCGCACCAGCAAGCGAATCTGTTCCCGGTATTCGGCCAGGGAACGGAACCGCACTTCGCCGGCGTGTTGTTCCGGACTTTGGCCCGGGGCCCCGATGCCAAAGGCCATATCGGCGTCCTTGGCGTCGGCGATGATGAACTCGCGAGATCCGCTCGGGTCGGCATGAATGGCCGCCAGCTTGCGATCCAGGCTCTTTTCGGTCATGGAAACCAAAGAGTCTTGAGTCTTGTGTCTTGAGTCTTGGGCGAACAGTCGTCGGGGCACTTGCTGTTGATTGTGCGTTGTAGGCGAGTTTCGGACTTTTCCTTCGGCGAGCCCCGGACTTTAGTCCGGGGAGAACCGGTTGCAAAAAACGCCTATTCCTGTATCGGTGCGGAAGCACCGCGTAAGCCGCACGGCGCAAGCCGCAAGCCGTTTCTCACGTGCCCACGCGGGCAAGCACCGTATCGAGTGTTTGCCGCAGCACGCTGCCGCTGCGCAGCAGGGCTTGTTCTTCTTTGGGCCAGAGCGGCACCTGCACGGTTTCCAGCACGCCCTGACGGCCGACCACTGTGGGCACGCTCAGGCACACGTCGCGCAGGCCGTAGGTTCCGTTTTGCAGGCTGGAGACGGGAAGCACGCGGCGCAGGTCCAGGGCCACCGAGTGAATCACCTCGGCGATGGCCACGCCCACGGCGAACCCGGCTCCACCTTTCTTGCGAATCACTTCGGCCCCGGAACCGCGCGTGCGCTGGAAAATGCGGTTGGCCAACTGGGTGCTCCAGCCGGGCCATTTAGTAAGCGGCAGCCCGGCCACCGTGGCGCTGGACCAGATGGGCACCATCGAATCGCCGTGTTCGCCCAGGATAAGGGCCGAGACTTGCCGGGGCGGCAGTTTCAGCTCCTGGGCGATCAGGCTGCGGAAGCGAATCGTATCCAACTGCGTGCCCAATCCCAGCACCCGGCCCGGCGGAAGCGAAAGCCGCTGCGTGGCCAGGTAAGTGAGCACGTCCACCGGGTTGCTCACCACCAGCACCAGGGCGTCCTGGCGCAGCCCGGCCTGCTGCACCTGGTCCAGGATGGAAAGGAACAGATCGACGTTGCGGTTAATCAGATCCAGGCGGCTTTCGTTGGGTTTGCGGCGCAGCCCGGCGGTGATGCACACCAGGTCCGAGTCGGCGATGTGCTCGTACCCACCGGCGACGATCTCCTGGTCGGCCAGCACGGGAGTTCCGTGCAGCAGGTCCAGCGCCTGGCCCTGGGCCAGTTCTTCGTTGACGTCCAGCAGGGCCACGCTGCGGACCACGCCACCGGCCTGGAGGGCAAACGCGGTGCAGGAACCCACCAGTCCGCCGCCTCCGATGATGCTGACTTTCATGGTTTGCGTTCTCCGTGGAAACGGTGAATGAGCAAGAGCGGGTGTTTTTCTCGTTCGGGTTTGCCGTTGGTTGTATTCGTATGCTCCGGTATGCTTCAGCGAGTCTCGGACTTTTCTTTTTCAGCGAGCCCCGGACTTCAGTCCGGGGAGAGCCGGTTGCAAAAAACGCCTATTTGTGCTTCGGTGCGGAAGCACCCAGTGGCAGGCGGCCTTGCCGTCCTCCGGGGACTGAAGTCCCCGGCTCGCTGTTTTGTCGTCTCGTGTTGCTACGTTTGTTCTTGCCCGGTGCGGAAGCACCGCGCAAGCCGCAAGCCGCAAGTCGCAAGCCCTGCTCCTACCGGCCGGCGAGCGATTGCATCACCTGGTCGGTAATCAGTTGCACCAGGGCTTCTTCGTCCAGGGAGGCCGAGCCGTTGTTGCCCGCGCCGTTTGTGCCGTTTGGGCCGGCCGGTTGCGAAGGCAAGTTGCTACAGGTGCGGGTGCCCATCGGTTCCGGCGGCACGAAGGCCCGACGCTGCACTCCGGTTTCGCTCCAACTGTCGCGGAACACGTCGTTGCCGCACAGGTCGCAGTTTTGCATCTGGGGGTCCAGGCGAGGGTCGGGGAAACCCAGCCGTTTTTTCAGCTCGAGCAGCTCGCGCACTTCCGGTTCGCGGAAGTAGGTGATGTTGCCCAGCCCTCGGGCCAGCAGCAGGATGCGGCAGTAGGCGTCCAGGATTTCGGTCCACCAGTAGGCCCGTTCGACCGTCTCCCCGTAGCTGACCGTGCCGTGGTTGGCCAGGATCATCACGTTGGTTTTGTGCACGAAGGGGAGCACCGTGTCGGCGAACTTCTGCGTGCCGGGCGTCTCGTACCGGGTGATGGGCACGTCGCCCAGGAAGACTTCCACCTCCGGCAGCACGCACTGGGGGATGGGCTCCCGGGCCACGGCGAACGCTGTGGCATGCGGCGGATGGCAGTGCACGACCGACTTTACGTCGGGCCGGGCCTTCATGATGGTCAGGTGCAGCAGGATTTCGCTGGAACGTTTTTTGCGCCCGGCCAGTTGGTTCCCTTCCATATCGACGATGCAAAGGTCTTCCGGGGTGAGGAAGCCCTTGCAGTGCATCGTGGGCGTGCAGAGCACCTCGTTTTCGCTCAGGCGATAGCTGATGTTGCCGTCGTTGGCCGCGGCAAATCCGCGGTTGTAGATGCGGCGGCCAATCTCACAAATTTCTTGCTTGATTTTGTAAAGGTTGGTCATGGCCAGGGTTCCTCTGCCAGTTTGGCACGGGTCGTGCTTCCAGGTTTTGGGTATCTAAAGATTCACGTTGCGGGTTGTTTTTCGCCTACACGTTGCATTGTTCGACGGCTTGCTGGTTCAGTTCCACGCGGTCCAGCACCACGGCCACCGAGGCGTCCAGCGGTTTCAGTTCGGGACGGAACGGCTGGGCCGCTTCGGGGCCTTCGGCCAGGGCCACCAGCGAACCGTTGCCGCTGCCCAAAGGGTCCAAGGCCACCAGGGCTTCCCGTTGCGGGTCCTGGCCTTGGCCGAGCCGCTCCAGCGTGAGCGGGACCACCAACTTCAACGTGGCGGCGGCCAGGGCCGGGTGGGACCGGGCCAGGGTTACCGTGCCAATCACGCGGCCGATACGCACAGCGGGTTACTCCTTCAGTTCCGCAGGAAGGGGTTCCAAACGTCGCGTGGCGAACCATTGAATCAGGCTCCGCAAGGCCCAGGGCGAACCGCACTCCGGACCCAACACCAGGCAGTTGGCCGCCAGGGCTGCAGCCGCTTGTTTCAGTTGCCGGGGATTTTCGCCTGCGGCGGCCCGGATTCCGCGGTGGCGGTTGGCCAGGCACAGAGCCACTGGGGGCCGGGGAGTCCAAACCAGCCCGCGCCGGCCGCCCAAACGTACTTCTCGGGCCAGCTCCGCCAGGGCCGAAGCAAGCCCCACCGGCGGCACGCGCTCTACCTGGACCTGTGCCCGGGCCAAGGCTTGTTCCAGGACTCTCCGCTCCCGGGCGGAACCTTCGACCGCCACGACCAGCACCCCCTGGGGGTTTGCGTCCCGGGCTGGTTCGGCCGTTTTCAGGAGCCGGATGCCGCGTCGGGCCGCTTCGTCCCGGGCCGCCGGCGTGACGACGCATCGGGGCGCAAGCACCACCTGTCGCACTCCCTCGGGCAGCCGTTCCAGTTCGGCGGCCGAAAGCACCGGCAGCTCCAGCCGGACCGTGCCAGGTTCCCCTTCCCTGGGGCCGGCAGCGCAAGCAGCCTGAGGGCCGGCCAACTGCTCCAGCCTGGCCAGCACGTCGGCCACGATGCGTTGCACGAGTTTGCCGTCGGGGGTCATAGGTCCTCTCGGGCAATCACGCTCCAGCGAACCGGCGAACGTTCATCGCCCAGCAAGCGGCGCCCGGCCGGGGCGTCGCTGGTCACAAGCACCACGTCCCCGGCCGTGGCCGACGTGGGATCGACCACCAGCAGCGGGTCTCCATCCGGGCTGCACCCGTCGGCCCGAAGCGGCTGGACCACCAGCAGCTTCCAGCCTTCAAACGAAGGGTGCTTGATTGTTCCGGTGGCGGTGCCGACGACCAGGGCTCGTTGCATGGGGTGTTCGGGATTCGTTTTTTCGAGGTTGCTTTCCTCCGCCTACTTACGCCGGCGGTTTGCCGTTTTATTGTCTCGCGTTGCTACGCTTGTTCTAACTTCGGAGCGGAAGCACCCCCTCATCCCCCCCAAGCCTCCAAGCCCTTTGGATGCGGAAGCTCCTTCCCAAGACCCAAGACTCAAGACCCAAGACCTCTCTACACTTCCGGTGGGCCGACGTCCGGGTGGCCCACCACGCGCAGGTCGCCAATCAGCGAGCAGCGGCGGAACCGGGTGAACGTAAGCGGGGTGGTTACGCCTTCGCCGGTGGGCGTGGCGATAGAAAACGACAAGTAGCCTTCGCCGCCCAGTCCCAACGCGGCCATGCAGGGACCGTTTTTCACAAACAGCGTGGTGTCCAGCGCCCGGCCCATCTTGGTCATGTTCCGCACGTTGGTCGAATGAATGATGGCCGTGTGGCGGAACCCGTGTTCGTATTTCTTGGCCAGGGCAATTGCTTCGTCCACGTCGCGGCAGCGGACAAAGGGGATAAAGGGCATCATCTGCTCCACCGCAACGAACGGGTTGGAGTGGTCCGTTTCGCCGTAGAGCAGCTCGGTCTGCGGGGGCACCGTGCGGCCGATGCTGCGAGCCAGCACCGCAGCGTCCTTGCCCAACAGTTCTTTGCTCGGGGCCAGGTGTTTCTTTTCGCCTTCGCCCACCGGGACGATGGCCACCTGGGTCAAGGCGTCCACTTCTTGGGGCGAGAGCCGCACGGCCCCGGCCCGGGCCATGGCGTCCATCAGCGGTTCGAACACCTGCTCCACGACGAACACTTCCTTTTCGGCAATGCAGAGCAGGTTGTTGTCGTAGGCGGCCCCTTTGATGATGGAACGAGCCGCGCGGTCCAGGTCGGCCGTTTCATCCACCACCACCGGCGGATTGCCGGGTCCGGCCACGATGGCCCGCTTGCCGCTGTTCAGCGCGGCCCGAGCCACCGCCGGCCCGCCGGTTACGCAGATCAGGGCCACGTCCGGGTGGGAAAAGATTTGGTTTGCCGTCTCCAGCGTCGGCTCGGCAATCAGGCAGATGAGGTTGTCGATCCCCAGGTCGCGGTGGATTGCCTCGTTGAACCGCCGCACGCCTTCGGCCGCCACGCGCCGCCCGGACGGGTGCGGGTTGACCACCAGCGTGTTGCCCGCGGCAATCATGTTGATGGCGTTGCCCGTGATGGTGGGCAGCGAATGGGTCACGGGCGTGATGCAGCCAATCACGCCAAAGGGGGCGTGCTCCTCGACGGCCAGGCCGTAATCGCCGCTGAACACTTCGCTGCGGAGGAACTCCACCCCGGGGGTGCGCTCGCCCAGCACTTTGAGCTTTTCGATCTTGTGTTCCAGGCGGCCGATTTGGGTTTCTTCAAACTCCATCGTGCCCAGCTCCACCGACTGGTCGATGGAGATGCGGCGGATGTGGTCGATGATTCGCTTGCGGTCTTCAATCCGCAGCCGGGAAAGCTGCTCGAAGGCTTCGCGGGCGGCGGCCACCGCTTCGTTCACGCAGGTAAAGATGCCGTGGCGCCCGGCGTGGGAAGCGGTGCTTACCGCCCCGGGGGATTTCTGCACGGCGGCCAGCACTTCGGCCACCACGGTACGGATGAGCTGTTCGGTCATGGCGTTCATGGCGAAACCTCACGGATGAAGTGTTGGGGTCGCATGTGTTGGCAAGCCGCCGCTTGCCGTTTTGTCCTTGTTGTGTTGTTCCGTTTGTTCTGGCTTCGGAGCGGAAGCTCCCAGTCGCCGACGGCCGTGCCGTCCTCCGCCGACTGAAGTCGGCGGCTCGCCGATTGCCGATTGCGAGAATCAGCGTTTATTCGTGCATCGGAGCGGAAGCTCCTGCTCATCCCCCCACGCCTCCAAGTCTCCACGCCCTTCGGTGCGGAAGCACCCTACCCAAGACTCACGACTTTCCTCCTCCTTCTTCCTCGCGGTGGAAGATGCAGCGGCCTTCCACGTCCACGCGGTCCACAATGCCGATGATGGCCGTGTCCACCGGCAGGTCTTTCGTCTCCGGGGTCAAGCGGGCGCTGGAACCCTGGACGATGAGCACCATCTCGCCCAGTCCGGCTCCCACCGTGTCCACGGCCACGAAGGTGCGGCCCAACGGGTAGAGCCGGTCGCGGGTCTGCTGGTCGATGCGGTACGGTTCCACCACCAGCAGTTTCTGGCCTACGATGTTTTCCACCTTTTGCGTGGCCACCACGGTGCCGGTGACCTTAGCCACGAACATGGCCTTGTTCCTCCAGGAGTTGGCGCGTTTGCCGGGCGACGATCAGCTCCTCGTTGGCCGGCACGACCCAAAGCTGCACCCGACTTGTCGCGGCGTGGAACGTGCCCTCGCCGGCCAGTTGCTCGTTGGCCTCCGGGTCGATCACCAGGCCCAGCTCTTCCAGCCCCTGGCAGACCATCCGCCGCACCTGGCGGCTGTTTTCGCCAATGCCGCCGGTGAAGACCACCGCGTCGGCTCCGCCCAGTTCGACCAGGTACGCTCCCAGATAGTGCCGCACGGCCGAAACGAACACCTCCAGGGCCAGTTGGGCCCGGGAATTGCCCTGCTCGGCCGCCGCTTCCAGGTCGCGGATGTCGCCGCTTGAGCCCGACAGACCCAGCAGCCCGCTACGGCAGGCCAGGTCTTCCAGCAGCGCTTCGAGCGTTTTGCCGGTCTGCTTCATCAGCACGGGCAGGGCAAAAGGATCGAAGTCCCCCACGCGGTTGTTGTGCGGCACGCCCGTTTGCGGGCTCATGCCCAGGCTGTTGGCCACGCTTTGCCCGTTGCGAATCGCACACAGCGAGCTGGACCCGCCCAGGTGGCAGGAGATGACCCGGTGTTCGGGCCCCAGAAGCTCGGTCATCCGGGTGGCGATCCAGCGGTGGCTCGCCCCGTGGAACCCCCAGCGGCGGACCTGGTACTTTTCGGCCCAATCGTAGGGCACGGCGTAGGTGCGGTTGCGCAAGGGAATCGTCTGGTGGAAGTTCGGTTCGAAGGCGGCCACCAGCGGAATGCCCGGAAACGCCTGCCGCAGCATCCGCATGGCGTTGATGTAAGGCGGATTGTGGGCCGGAGCCACCACGGCCATCTCCTCCATCGCGGCCAGCACGTGCTCATCCACCAGATGCACGCCGTGGTAGGGACCGCCGTGCACGGCTTTGAAGCCGATAGCAGCTACATCCGAAGCGGAGCGCAGGCAACCGTGCTCCGGGTGGGAAAGCTCGCGCAGGCAAAGCTCCAACGCCTCGGCATGGTCGCGCAGGGCGGCTTCGCCCTGGCTGCGGTGGGAACCTACTTCCACCTGGTAGCGGCTCTGGCCCGAGCCAATCCGTTCGACCGAACCGCGGGCCAGTTGCTCCTCGCCGTCCATGTCGAACAGCCGGAACTTGAAGCTCGTGGAGCCCAAGTTGGCCACCAGCACCTTCATTCCGGTCACTCCTTTTGCTGGGCGCAAGCCCCGGACTTCAATCCGCGGAGCCTGTGGTAAGAAAAACGCTTGTTATTGCATCGGAGCGGAAGCTCCCAGTGGCAGGCGGCCCTGCCGCCCTGCGGGGACTGAAGTCCCCGGCTCGCCGTTTTTCCGTCGATTCAAGTCGGCGGCTCTAGGCCAGGTAGGCTTCGATTACCCCGTCGGCCGGCCGGGGGATGATATGGCTGGCCACCAGTTCGCCCACCTGGCTGGCGGCATTGGCGCCGGCTTCCACCGCGGCACGCACGCTGCCCACGTCGCCACGGACCACCGTGGTGACGAACCCGCCGCCGATGTGCACCTTTTTGATAATCTGCACGTTGGCCGCCTTGGCCATCGCGTCGGTGGCTTCCACCAGGGCGACCAGTCCCTTGGTTTCAATCAAGCCGATTGCGTCGTTCATGGGAAACACTCCTTGGGGAAAGATTGTGTTGGGGGGAATGACTTGTGCCGTCGGTTACCAGGAACCCAGGTGGCTGCGATGCCGCCTTAGCCGCGGGTGGCCTTGGCCGCAGGCTTGGCCTGTGGGATGACTTTGCTCAGGTCTTCGTGCGGCCGGGGGATTACCTGCACGGAAACCACCTCGCCCAGCCGCGAAGCGGCCGTGGCTCCCGCATCCACAGCGGCTTTCACCGCGGCTACGTCGCCGGTCACATAGGCGGTCACCAGGGCACTTCCGGCCTTCTCCCAGCCCAGAAACTCCACGTTGGCCGCCTTCATCATCGCGTCGGTCGCTTCCACCAGGGGGACGAACCCCTTGGTTTCGATCATCCCGAGGGCTTCCATCGTCTTGGCCATTGCTTGAGAACCTCCGCAAACGAGTCAGGAAACGGGTTGTTCGGGACGCCGGCAGGCACCTCGGCAGGGGGAGGGGACAAAGGGGCCTCTTCTCCCAACGGGCGGCCCCGCTCGGGGAATCAGGGTTTGAACAGCTCGCACCGCGTGGCGTGCTCCAGGTCCAGGGCGTTCCCCTCGTCGGTATCCACGTGCACTTCCAGCTTGCTGTTTTCGTCCACGCGCACTACCAGCCCTTCCAGCACGCCGGGGCAAGGGCTTTCCACCCGCAAATTGATCAGGTCGCCGTGCTTGACGCCGTAGTAGTCCGCTTCGCGCGGGTTCATGTGCACGTGCCGCATGGCCCGAATCACGCCTTGTTCCAACTCCACGGCTCCGGCCGGACCGACCAGCACGCAGCCGGGAGTGCCTTCAATATCGCCGGAGAGCCGCACCGGAATGTCCAGCCCCAGCGAAATCGCATCCGTAAAGGCCAGCTCCACCTGGCTATGAGGCCGCGTGGGCCCCAGCACTCGCACGTTGGGTAGCATGCGCCGCCGCGGGCCGATGAGCATCACCGTCTCCTTGGCCGCGTAAAAACCGTCCTGGTAAAGCGGCTTTTCCGGCGTGAGTTTGTGGCCGGGACCAAAGAGCTTTTCCACGTGCTCGTCGGTCAGATGCACGTGCCGGGCCGAAATGCTCACCACCAGCTTGGGTTTCTGGACCGCGGTGCCGTTCCGGCCCAGATGGGCCTGTACCATCTGGCGGACAATCCGCTCCACGGTCGCGCGGTCGATGGCCGTTGCCGTGCTCATGGTCGCTTCACCTTGCTGGGTCAGTCTTTGGCTTGGGCTTGGGATCCAGCCGACTCGGCTTCTTCGGCCAGCGGGGCCAGCACCAGCTTGACCCCCGCCTGGCGAATCTGCCGTTGCCACTCTTCGGGCAGCTCTTCATCCACCACGATGCAGTCCACCCGGTCCAGCGGAGCCAGGTGGGCAAGCGAGGTGTGGCCGAACTTGGTGCTGTCGGCCAGCACAATCACCTCGTCGGCCGCCTGCATCATGGCCCGTTCGGTTTCCACCAGCAGCAGGTTCGAGTTGTAGAACCCCTGCTGGGTGATGCCGGCCACGCTCAGCAGGCTGCGTCGGACGTTGATTCGCTTCAGTCCCTCGATGGCCAGCGGCCCCAGGGCCACGCCGGTGCGCGGATAGACGATGCCGCCCAGCAGCACCAGGTCCGCGTAGGCGTTGGCCGCAAACAGGTTGGCCACCGGCAGCGAGTTGGTCACCACCTGAAGCGGGCGTCCGACCAGCACCCGGGCCAGCTCGTAGGTGGTGCTGCCGCCGTCCAGCAGCAGCGTGTCGCCGTTCTGGACCAAGCGAGCGGCTGCACGGGCGATGGCACGTTTCTTTTCCCATTGGGCCGGTTCGCGTAGTTGGAAATGCGGCAGTCCGGGAAAACTGCCCGTGTAAAGCACCCCGCCGCGGGTGCGCCGGGCCACCCCGGAACGCTCCAGGTGCTCCAAGTCGCGCCGGAGCGTGGACTCGGAAACCTGAAGCTCCTTGGCCAGCTCGGGCAGCGAGGCAAATCCGCCCCGCAGCCGCACTAACTCGAGCACCCGGTGCCTGCGTTCGTCGGCCAGCACGCGCGAATCCTTTCACGACAGCTCAAACTTGAGCCCGAATAAGTGCAAGTCTGCGATTGTTTATGCTTATATACACTCACCAGATTACCAATAATTTGGAAGATTTCAACCACTAAATGCGACAGATTAACGCCAAAACCTTTCGTCTCTGAGGCATCCTATTGCATGCTTCCTTTCAAGTAAGGTCCCCCGGCTCTCCGTCCAGGAGCTGGCCGCTCTGGTCCCGGGACTTGTCTCCTTCCGGTGCGATTACTTTGTAAATCACTTTGGTTCAATAGGTTGCGAAACATGGCCTCGGGACGGCGGTACCCAATCCGTCCAGGCGCCGCTCTCTTCAGCGTGCCATCGAGTACCATTCCCCCTTTTCCGGGGGGTCGCTCTCCTGAGGCGGGGATATTTCGGGAAACCATCCAAGCTTGCGTGGTGTTCAATGGGGGCCAAGCCGAGACTCCTGGGACAACCGTTCGTCCGTCTTGACACGGCAGCCCGGGTGTGGTTCAAGGAGGCAGCGGCCGGTCGGAAACCGGCCCGGAAAACCTTTCTGCCCCCTTGGCGGTGTTACCGATGAGCTTGCCCCCATTCGACAAAAAAGAACTAATCGAGCTGGTCCAGACCCGGGCGCTTCGTCGCGGGCAGTTTACGCTCGCTTCGGGCAAAACCTCCTCGTACTACCTGGACTGCAAGCAAGTGACGCTGCACAGCCGGGGGGCGCTGCTGGTGGCCCAGGGCATGTTGGAGTTGCTGGATTCCCCGTGGCCCGACGCCGTCGGCGGCATGTCGATTGGGGCCGATCCGATTACCGCGGCGTTGATTACCGCCGCAGGAGTGCAGGGCCGGGAACTGCTGGGCTTCATGGTGCGAAAAGAGCCCAAAGGGCACGGCACGCAGCGTTACATCGAAGGGCCCGTAACGCCGGGCCAGCGGGTGGTGATTGTCGAAGACGTCATCACCACCGGCGGTTCTTCGCTGCTGGCGGCCGAGCGGGCCAGCCAGTTCGGACTGCAGGTAACCGAAGTGCTGGCCATCGTCGATCGCCTGGAAGGGGGCCGCGAGGCGATCCAACAAGCCGGCTACGGCTGCCGCAGCCTGCTGACCATCGCCGACCTGGGCATCGAGCCGCCGCAGGAATAACCCCCCTGCCGTTTCGCCCCCAAGTAAGCAATCCACGGATGGAAACCACCCTGCACCGGCAACTGAAGGCCATGTACGCCCCGACGGCCGAAGCAACCGAAGTTCGGCTGGGCCGGTGGCGGATTGATGCCGTGCGGCAGGAGGAGCTGATCGAAGTCCAACTCGGCCCCCTGGCGGCCATCGGCCACAAAACGCAGCAGTTGCTCCGGCAGCATCGGCTGAGGGTGGTCAAGCCGCTGGTGTTGCGCTGGCACCTGGTTCGCCTGGGCAGGAAGGGCGGCCGGGAACTCTCGCGCCGCTGGAGCCCCAAGCAAGGGAGGCTCTGGCACGTGTTTCAGGAGCTGGTCCACTTCATGCGGGTGTTTCCCCACGACCACTTGCAGTTGGAACTGCTGGGCGTGCACGTGCGCCAGTGGCGCTATCCTTCTTCGGCCCGGCGGCGCTGGGGACGCTGTGGTTACGCCGTGCAGGACGTGGAACTACTCTCGGTCGAGAAGCGAGTGCTGCTGCACCGGGGAACGGACCTGTGGCAGTTGCTGCCCGAGCAGGTGCCCGACCCGTTCGACACGGCCCAGTTGGCCCAGGTGCTCGACGCCCCGCGCTGGCAAGCCCAACAGGTGGCCTACTGTCTGCGTCGGGCCGGAGCCGTGCGCGTGCTGGGCAAACGAGGCAACGCCCTGGTGTACTCGCGGCCGAAAGACAAACAAGCCGCTTGAAAACGCCACTGCCGGGGAGTTACGGCACCCGATCCAGTCCGCCTGCTGCGTCGAACAGCAGCAGGGCTTCGTTTACCGCCTGGACGTCGTGTACCCGAAGCACCTGCACCCCTTGGGCCGCTAGGGCCAGCGAAACGCCCACGGTACCCTGGGTGCGGTCGCGGTCCGAATCGCCCAACACGTGGCCGATGAACCCTTTGCGCGAATGGCCCACCAACACCACGCAGCCCAACCGTAGCAGCCGCCAGGCGTTTTGCAACAGGGCCAGGTTGTGCTGGTGTGTTTTGCCAAAACCGATGCCGGGGTCCAGGGCGATTTTCTCCGAGGGAATGCCTGCCTGAATCAGCGCGTCGCGGCGGCGGCGGAGGTATTCGGCCACGTCGCGCACCACGTCGTCGTACCGGGGGGCGATTTGCATCGTTTGCGGCGTGCCCTGCATGTGCATGGCGCAGACGCCCACCCCCGTTTCCGCTGCCAAGGGGAGCATGGCCGGATCGCCTTCCAGGCCGGTAACGTCGTTTATCAACTGCGCGCCGTGCTCGATGGCGGCTCGGGCCACCTGGGCTTTGCTGGTGTCGATGGAAATCGGAACCGGATACGATTCGGCTTGCAGTCGCTTGAGCACCGGCAACACGCGGCGGAGTTCTTCCTCTGCCGGCACCGGCTCCGAGAAGGGGCGCGTACTCTCTCCGCCCACGTCCAGCAGGTCGGCTCCTTGTTCGGCCAGGCGCCAGGCGTGTTCGACAGCCCGGGCCGGATCGAGCCACGCTCCCCCGTCGGAAAAACTATCCGGCGTAACGTTCAGAATCCCCATCAGCAGCGGGCGCCGCCCAAGCTGGAACTCGGCGTTGCGGAGCCGCCACCGCCTGGCCCGCTCGGCAAGGGCTTGCTGGAACTGTGCCGTTGCGTCGTAAGCCGCCATGTCCTCAAGCATAGCCCGGCCGGGGGAAAGCTCAACCGGCAGGCTCGCCGCACCCGCGCCCGCTCTGGTCGGCGGTGGTCCCGGCCGGCCCTTGCGTTCTCAAGCGGCCGAATCGCTCGAATCCGGCGCCGCCTGCCCGGGGGAAAGTTCTTCCAGAATCTCGCCCCCGTACCGCCGGACCTGGCCCAGGTATTCGCGCGGGATGCGGCAGTGGACGACCATCCGCGAGGGATCGAACCGCTTGGAGAGCACTTCGCCCTTGTCGGCCAGAAAGGCCAGCAGGCGACCGTTGGCCACGTCGGCTGCCACGCGGATGTCGGCGAACGTGCGGCTCAGGGCAAAGCTGGCCGCCCCGGCCAGTGCATCGAGCCCCTGTCCGGTGCGGGCGCTGATGGGAATGGCCCCAGGGTAACGAGCCCGAATGCCCTCGATCACCCCGGGTGAATCGACCCGGTCGATCTTGTTCAACAGCAGCAGCGTGTCCTTGCTCTCGATGCCCAGCTCCTCCAGCACCGCGTAAACGGCGCTTATCTGCTCCAGCACTTCCGGGTGCGAGGCGTCGGCCACATGCAGCAACAGGTCGGCCTGCCGGGCTTCTTCCAGCGTGGCCTTGAAGCTGGCAATCAAGTGGTGAGGCAGGTTGCGAATGAAGCCCACCGTGTCGCTCAGCAGCACGGGGCCCCAGCCGGGCAAGTGCCACCGTCGGGTGCGGGTATCCAGGGTATGGAAGAGCCGGTCCCGAGTTTCCACCCGGGCGCCGGTCAGCGCGTTCATCAGCGTGCTTTTGCCGGCGTTGGTGTAGCCGACCAGCGAGACGGTGCGGGTGCCGTTTCGGGAAGCCACCTGGCGTTCCTTACGCCGCATGACCACGTCCAGCTCGCTTTGCAGGTCGTGGATGCGTTTTTCCACCAGGCGGCGGTCTTCTTCCAACTGCTTTTCGCCCGGCCCGCGCATGCCGATGCCGTGGCGGATTCGGGACAAGTGAGTCCACATCCGCTTGAGCCGCGGCAGGGAATACTTCAGTTGGGCCAGCTCCACGGCCAGCCGGGCTTCGTAAGTGCGGGCGTGGGTGGCGAAGATGTCCAGGATCAGCTCGGTGCGGTCCAGCACCTTGCAGCCGGTCAGTTTTTCCAGGTTGCGTTTCTGGCTGGGGGTCAGGTCATTGTCGAACAGCACCACGTCCGCCCCGGTGCTTTTGGCCAGTTGGGCCAGGTATTCGGCTTTGCCTTTGCCCAGATAGGTGGCCGAATCGGGAGCTTGCCGCTTCTGGTACACGCGGCCCACCACGTGAGCCCCAGCCGTTTCGGCCAGCCCTTGCAACTCGGCCAGAGGGTCGTCCAGCACGCGGTCCTGGGGAAGTTGAACCGAAACCAGGA
The DNA here is from genome assembly GCA_015488215.1 of Planctomycetales bacterium. Lineage (GTDB taxonomy): Bacteria > Planctomycetota > Planctomycetia > Pirellulales > S012-138 > S012-138. Next base: position 288 of record WFOE01000163.1, on the reverse strand, counting down.
TGGCCCCTTCCGAGGCCACGGTGGCCGTGCGTTGCGGGTCTTTCACGCCGCGGAGTTCTCCTGAGTATCTAACTTTGGGGATCGAAGGGGGGCAACTGGCACCCAGGCGGAACGCCCCCTTTGCATTGTACCCTGCAAGGGCCGGAAAGGAACTTGCCCTACAGCGGAACCGGCCCGGTTTGCCAAGCGCCCGGGAGCGCAGCGGCCAAAGGCATGGGGGCTTGAAGGCGTGGGGGAATGGAGGCTTGGGGGGTGAACGGCGCGAGCCCCGCACGTCAGTGCGGGGAG
>WFOE01000162.1 GCA_015488215.1 Planctomycetales bacterium | reverse complement strand
TGACGCGACTAAAGCAAATATGCAACTTCGACCCGGCCACCGGATGCAGCAGCAAACTGGAACAACTGCGGGCCGACCTGGAAGAAGTGGCCGCAAGCGGGCACAAGGCGCTGGTGTTCAGCCAGTGGGTCGATACGCTCCGGCAACTGGCCGATCACCTGCGTGATTTTCACCCGCTGGAGTACCACGGCCGTGTGCCGCCCAAACGCCGCGACGAGGTAATCGCCCGCTTTCGCCGAGACCGCCGCAGCCGTGTGTTGCTGATAAGCTACGGGGCGGGCGGCGTGGGGCTCAACTTACAGTTTTGCCGCTACGTGTTTCTGTTCGACCGCTGGTGGAACCCGGCCATTGAGGACCAGGCCATCAACCGCGCCCACCGCATCGGTTCGGCCGGTTCGGTGACGGTGACCCGATACATCACGCTGGACACGATAGAGGAACGGATCGAGGAAATCCTGAACGAAAAACGCCGCCTGTTCCGCACAATCTTTTCGTCCGGACCACAGAAGCTGGGGCTTTCGGCCCAGGAGCTGTTCGGGCTGTTCTCGCTCCCCTGTCCGGACCACATCCGCCGCCGCAGCGCATAACCGACCCACGACGAACACGAGCAGGGAGCCACTTGCTTAAACCGTTCGTGAGAGAGTATCCAACCAAGAGTTCTTGAGTACACCGGCAGGCGATTTCTCTCCCGTGCTTTGGCGAGGTCTGAGTTTCAGCTCGAGGAGGCAGCAGGGCCGCTGCCACAGGGAGCTTCCGCTGTGGGAAGTCTTGCGTCTTGAGTCTTGAGCAGGAGCTTCTGCTCCAGTGCAGGAATAAACGCGGATTCTTACAATCGGCAAGCCGCCGCTTTAGCTGGTGGAGGAAAACACGGGCAAGCGTTTTCTTCGGCTCTCCTCGAACTGAAATCCGGGACTCACCCGTCCAAGAATCGAAGATCGGACCTGCCTAAGTGCCGAAGTACATTGTGCACTCGCAAGATGCTGCCAATCCGAACTTGGCCACCGTGCGCGTTTCATCCTGCTGCGCCGTTTGCCAGTCTGCCCAGGGCCACGGCGGCCTGACCCAGGGCCAGCCCTCCGTCGTTGGGCGGCACCTGCCGCGGCAGCAGCACGTTCCAGCCGGCTTCTTGGAGCCGAGCCAGCACGTACCGCAGCAGCACCACGTTTTGAAACACGCCGCCGCTCAGGGCCACCGTTTCCAGCCGCTCCCGGGTGCGCAGTTCTCGGCACACGCGGAGGATCATTTCGGCCACGGTGCGGTGGATGCGAGCAGCCAGCCGTTCCACACCCACCCCGGCCAGCACTTCTGCGGCTAGCTGGTGCCACATCGGCCGCGGGTCCACCTGCCAGGGTTCGTTCTCGGCGTGCAAGTCGAACCGGTAAGGCGGCACTTGTTCCGGGGGAAGCGAACAGGCTTCCAGTTCCATGGCCGCTTGGGCTTCGTAGCTGATTTGTTGCCTTACCCCAGCCAGTGCCGCGGCGGCGTCGAACAGCCTTCCCATGCTGCTGGTGGGTACGCAGTGCAGGTTGCGCTCAAGCTGCTGCCGCAGGACGTTCCGTTCCGCCGGTGGGCACGCCCGTACCGGAGGCAGCTCCGGATGCCAGTCCACCCCGGCCGCCCACAGCCAGCTCAGCGCCACCCGGTACGGGCGGGCGATGGCCGCATCGCCCCCGGGCAGCGGAACGTACTTCAACTGCGCCACGCGGCGGTATTGGGACCAGTCGCATACCAGAAACTCCCCGCCCCAGATCGCCCCGTCCGGGCCGTAGCCCGTGCCGTCGAAACTCACGCCCAGCACGCGCTGTTCCCGAGCAAAGCCGTGTTCCAGCAACACACCGGCAATGTGGGCGTGATGGTGCTGGACCTGAAGCAGCGGTACCTTGTGCTGCCGGGCCCACTGGGTAGCCCAGCGGGTCGAAAGATAGCCCGGGTGCAAGTCGCACACCACCAGTTCCGGCTGGACGCGAAAGAGCCGCAAAAAGTGGTCCACGGCCCGCTCGAACGCCCGCAGCGTCTCCAGGTTGCCCATATCGCCCACGTGAGGGCTCAAATACACGCGGTTCTCCTTGGTGATGCAGAACGTGGCCTTCAGCTCCCCGCCGGTGGCCAGCACGGACGGCCCGCGGCTTTTGAGCAGCACCGGCATGGGAGCATAGCCGCGCGAACGCCGCACCGGCAGTTCCGCTCCGGCAAACACCCGCGTGACCGAATCGTCGCAGACGACGAAAATCTCCCGGTCGTGCAGCAGAAAGGCGTCGGCCAGCGGGGCCAGACGCTCTCGGGCTTCCTGGTTGGTGCGGGCGATGGGCTCTTCGCTCCGGTTGCCCGAAGTCATCACCAGCACCCGGCCGTCCAGCAGCAGCACGTGCAATGCCGAATAGGGGAGCATGATGCCTAGGAACCGGTTGCCCGGGGCCACCAGGTCCGAAACGGGAGCGTCCTTGCGTCGTGGGAGCAGCACGATGGGCCGGGCCGGCGAAGTGAGCAGTCGGGCCTCGCCGGGGCCCAGATGAACCAGCCTCGCCGCCGTTTCCAGGTCCGGCACCATCAGGGCAAAGGGCTTGTCCACCCGTCCTTTGCGGCGGCGCAGCAGCTCCAGGGCCCGATCGCTGCTGGCAAGCGCAGCCAGGTGGAATCCGCCGATGCCCTTTACGGCCACAATTTTTTCTTGGTCCAGGTAACGGTGGCAGCAGCCAAAGGCCGCCTCGCCCCGGGGGGAGTCGGCCCCGGGCCGGGCGAATCGCTCCTGGTCCTCACCCCTGCCGACAAACCACACTTGCGGCCCGCAACGCGGGCAGGCGTTGGGCTGGGCGTGGTAGCGACGATCGGCCGGGTCGTCGTATTCCCGCTGGCACTCCGGGCACATGCGGAACACGGCCATGGTGGTCTGGGGCCGGTCGTAGGGAATGTCCCGCACGATGGTGTAACGAGGCCCGCAGTTCGTGCAGTTGATAAACGGATAGTGGTAGCGGCGATCCCCCGGCGTGGCGAACTCCCGCAGGCAGTCCTCGCAAGTGGCCAAATCGGGCGAAATGGGCGTGCTTTCCTGCTCCGCACTTTGGCTGGCAACGATGCGGAACCCCTCTTCGGCAACCACGGCAACGGGGCGCCGCTGGATTGATTCGATCCGGGCGGCCGGCGGGGGCTGTTCGGCCAGGCGACGGCAAAACTCCTCCAGTGCCGCTTCTGGTCCCTGGATTTCAATCCGCACGCCGGACGAATGGTTGAGCACAAAACCGCTGAGCCCCAACCGGCAAGCCAGCGAGTAAACAAAGGGGCGAAAGCCCACCCCCTGGACAATCCCCCGCACCTCCAGTTGCCAGCGGACCACAGGCTGCGAAGAGTTCATCACCACCGCAAGACAACGGCTACGAACAACATGCGGCTTCGCCCCACCCGAACGAGTGCTTTGTAACGGCTGGAAGATGGGAGTCGCACGAGGGCAGCTTTTGGAATCTGTCCGGCAAAGCCGCCCGGAAAACCAGTATATCGCGGAACCGATTGACGAGAAACGAACCGTCTGAGCCAAGTGGCTACTCCGGCTTGCTGCACCTTCAAAGAAAAACTACCTGGGCCGAAAAAAACACCGCCTGATACGAGAGCGGCGGTGGGCATTGTGACATGGGAGCTGGCAGTGGAAATCGATTCCACCCGCGAACAACGGGCGTTGGTTTTTTCGAACACGCAGAAAGAGCTAAGGGGCCGCTTCGTCTTTGGCCGTCGGTTCCGGCGGGTCGTAAAGGGGGTCCGGCTGCAAGGCGGCCAGTCGCACAAGTAGCAGCCGGCGCATCGGAGGGCTGGTCTTGGGCATATCGAAGAAGTGGTAGCCCAGCGTGCCGGGGCGCTCCAACGCCGCGCCCAGCACCAGCATCTGGCCCAACTGCAACCTCACTTCCACGGCCAGCCAGTCGTATCGCTGGCGGGGGCGCCGGGTTTCCACGCGCCAGGCGCCGTCCTCGCCGGAAAACACCTGCCGAGCCTGGCCGTAATGCAGCTCCGGGACCAACTGGACGGTGGCCTCCGTCTCCGAATGGGGGAAACACCGCAAGGCGAACACGCCCTGGCACTGGTAATACGTGCCGCCCAACACGCCCTGATGGTCTTTGAGCAGCACGGGCAGTTGTTCAAACACGCCCGAGGCCACCAGCTCGCTGCGCCGCGCGCGGCGCAGTTGCAAATGCCGCAAGCTCACCCGCGGAACGTCGTCAACCGGCTGGGGGCCCTGGGGGCGCTGCAGCGCCGACTGCCCGGCCAGTTGCCCCCGGCGAGCCAGCAGCTCCTGCAACACCTGGGGCAACTGGACCCCCACCACCCCGACGCGAAAACCGTTCTCGTGCAGCCGCCGGCGGAGCTCGGGCGGGACCACTTGTTCGTCTACTTCCTGCCAGGCGGCGTTGTAAAGTTCGTCGTTGCTGGCCGGAATGGGAATAAAGAAAATGTCCAACCCCACCGCATCGGGGCTCATCCGTGCGGCGGTAAAGAGCCGCTTTTCGGCTTCCGGCTTCAGCACCGGCGTGCTGCAACCGACAAGCAACAGCCCCCAGGCGGTAACGGCCACCGGCAGGCCGAAGCCGCCGGGCCGGAACCGCTTCGTTTTTTGCAACCCGGGTTGAGGTGCCGCCATCGCCCTTCCCTGGCGCAAGGGGCAAGTTACTCCGTCGGCAAAGGCACTTGCCGCGAGAGGGCGGACGATAAAGACTCGCCCCCGATAGGGTCAATGCCACGGCGGCAAACAGTTGCAACGCTAGCACCGCCAAGGCAGACTAAGCGGGTAGCCATTGTTTGACCAGAACGCAGATGACGCTGGTCCCCCGGCGAGCCGCCGACTGGGGAGCGTGGAGGCTTGGAGGCGTGGGGGGATGGAGGGGGAGCTTCCGCTCCGAGGCAAGAATCGGCTTGCGGCTTGCGGCGTGCGCCTTGCGAGGAGCTTCCGCTCCGGTGCAGGAACAAGCGTTTACACTTGCAACCGGCGAGCTGGGGGCGCCCGCTCCCGGAGAAGAAATCATAACTCTTCTTGCCTCCTCGGACTGAAGTCCGAAGCTTACCCAACTGAACCGTATCAGGAGTGTTTCATGGAGAAGTCAATCATGCTGCGGTCTTGGTTGTTCGGTTCGGTTCTGCTGGTGCTGGTGGCCTGCGTTGGCCGGGAGTCTTCGGCCCAGGTCGTTTCCCCGGACAAAGCGCCTCGGCAGGTGGACGTGGTGGTCTACGGGGGCACTTCGGCCGGAATCATCGCGGCGGTGCAGGTGCGGCGGATGGGCAAGACGGTGGTGCTGCTCGAGCCTTCGCGGCACCTGGGCGGGCTGACCACCGGCGGGTTGGGCTACACGGATACCGGCCGCCGCCAGGCAATCGGCGGCATGGCTCGCGAGTTCTACCACCGTGTGTGGAAGTGGTATCAAGACCCCAAGCACTGGCGTTGGGAACGCCGGGAGCAGTTCCAAGGACGGGGGCACCGCCCGGACGAAAAGGCCGCCTGGACGTTCGAGCCGCACGCAGCTTCGGCCGTCTTCGACCAGATGCTCCGCGAAGCGCAAGTGCCGGTGCTGCTCAGGCAGCGGTTGGATCGCAAAAACGGCGTCTCGATGCAGGGCAAGCGGATTCGCTCAATCCGCATGGAAAGCGGGCTGGAGTTCCACGCCGCGATGTTTATCGACGCCACCTACGAAGGCGACCTGATGGCCGCCGCCGGGGTGAGCTACACCGTGGGCCGGGAGCCCAACTCCCAGTACGGCGAAACCTACAACGGCGTGCAGAAGCTGCAAAACGTGAAGAACCACCGCTTTCTGGTGCCGGTGAGCC
>WFOE01000161.1 GCA_015488215.1 Planctomycetales bacterium | reverse complement strand
GGGAGTAACTTTGAACAGACGCGGATGGCGTAGCGCCCCGGCGAGCCGCCGACTTGAGCAGGGCGTGGAGGCTTGGGGGCGTGGGGGATGGGGGAGAGCTTCCGCTCCAGGCCAAGAATGAACGCTGGATTGTTGCAACCGGCGAGCCGCCGACTTTAGCTCGGCGGAGAAAAAACACCATCAAGCGCTTTTCCCCGGCTCTCCCCGGACTGAAGTCCGGGGCTCGCCAAAATGCCGAGTGGTTTCGTTTGTTGGTGTGTTCACTATTGGCTGGGTAATTAGGGCGGGCCGCTGCTCAAGGCAAGCGGCACTGGTCGAGCAGGGCGGCCACTTCGGCCAGCACCAGCGCCGTGGCTCCCCAGACGAACTGCCCTTCCAGGTGCCAACCGGGCACATCCACCGCGACGGCGTAGAGCGTGCGCCGCCGGAGCGTTCGTGCCGCCGGAGAACGGAGCCGCTTAAGGGGCATAAAAAGCAACTGTTCCACCTCGCGAGGGTCCGGCCGGAACGCTATCTCATCGGCTGCGGCGCAGAGCCAAGGTTGCAGTTCCAACCGGCTGACGAACATCCGCAGCGGAGTCAGTGCTCCCAGGCACTCGACGGCCGAGGGAGAAACGCCCAGCTCTTCTTCCAGCTCGCGCAGCGCCCCCTGGCAAGGGTCCTCCTCGGGCCGGAGCAGCCCCCCGGGCAGCCCCACCTGCCCGCCGTGATGAGGCATACTTTGCGGGCGGACCACAAGCGGGATGCCCCAGTCCCCCGCGTGACGGCACAACAGCACGGCCACGGCCGCCTTGGGCCACCGGGGACCGAAGCGATGAAAATGCCGCCCGTGGCTAAGCGGCGGCTCCATCGCCCGCATGACCCCGGGGCCGGGCAACGCTTCCTGCAGGCGGCGCCGCAGCCGCCCTAGCCAGGGCTCGGGTAACCGATTTGGCGAAGCACCTTGTTGGCACATGGCGTTGGCACATGGCGAGCTGGCTAGCCTGGATTTGCTCGTGTGGCCCGGGTTCGCAGGTGGTCCTGGCTTGTGCCGAAACAAGTGCCATGCGAAGGCATTCGCCTCAGGCCGGGGCGGCTTCCACACGCACGGCGCAGACTTTGTACTCGGGTATCTTCGAGCGAGGGTCCAGGGCCGGATTGGTTACGTTGTTGACATTGTGCGGGCCGGGAAAGTGGAACGTGCCGAACACCACCCCCGGGGGAACCCGTGGCGTGATTGCTGCCCGGGCCTGCATCTGGCCGCGCCGGGAACGCACCCAGACCCGCTGGCCTTCGGCCAGGTGGAGGCGGCGGGCGTCTTCGGGACTGATTTCGACCAGGGCTTCCGGATACACGCGGGTAAGCTGACTTCGCCGGGTAAGCTCCCCGCCGTGCCAGTGGAAAAGCACCCGCCCGGTGGTCAGCAGCAGCGGGTAGTCGTCCCCAGGCAGCTCGTCCGGCGGGAGCTGCTCGGCCGGGTGGAACCGCCCTCGGCCCAGGGGGAACTCCTCCACGTGCAGCACGGGCGTGCCGGGATGTTGGTCGTTCCAGACCGGCCAGTGCAACTGCTCTCCGCGGCGGAGGCGTTGGTAGCTGACCCCGGCATAGCTTGGCACCAGCGCGGCAATCTCTTCCATAATCTGCTGGGGATGCTCGTAGTCCCAACCGGCCCAGGCCCCCTGCGGCTTGCGCCCCTGAAGGGCCAACGTCCGCCGGGCCACCTGGGCGATAATCCACCAGTCGGGCCGGGCTTCTCCGGGCGGAGAGACAGCCGGGCGGATCAGTTGCACGCGGCGTTCCGTGTTGGTGAAGGTGCCGTCTTTTTCGGCCCAAGCCGCCCCGGGCAACAGCACGTCGGCCACCTGGGCTGTTTCCGAAGGGAAGATTTCCTGCAGGATCACAAGCGGTGCCTGATGCAGCGCCTGCCGCGCGTGGTTCAGGTCCGGCTCGGTCATCAGGGGGTCTTCGCCCAGGATGTAGAGGGCTTCCACCTCGCCCCGGCCCGCGGCGGCCACCACTTCGGTAACGGTCAAGCCGGGTTGGTCGGGCAGGACTTCCGACCCGGCTTGCCATGCCTGTTGGAATCGAGTGCGGGTCTGTGAGTCGGTAACGCGAGCGTAGCCGGGCAGCACGTTGGGCAGCGCGCCCATGTCGCACGCCCCCTGGACGTTGTTCTGTCCCCGAAGCGGGTTCACCCCTCCGCCCGGGCGGCCGATGTTGCCCAGCATCAGTTGCAGGTCCACCAGCGCCAGTACGTTCAGCACGCCGGTGGTGTGCTGGGTCATGCCCATGCCCCAGATGACCGCTCCGGGCCGTCGGGTACCCAGCAGCCGGGCGGCGCGGTGCAGTTGTTCTTCAGGCACGCCGGTCGTCTGGCTGACGCGCTCCGGCGGGTATTTTTCCAGCGTTTGGCAAAGCTCCTCGAACCCTTCGGTCCGCTGCCGGATGTAGTCGCGGTCGTACCAGCCCTGCCGCCACAGAATGTGCATCAGTCCGTTGAGCAGAGCCACGTCGGTGCCGGGCCGATGGCGCAGGTGTTCCGTGGCCAGCTCGGCCAGGTCGATACGACGAGGGTCGGCCACCACCAGCGGCACGCCGCGCCGCAGCACCGCCTGACGCAACATGGTGCCGAAGACCGGGTGCTGTTCGGTGGTGTTGGAACCGATGACGAAGAGGACCTGGGACTGTTCGGCCAGGTCGGCCAGCGTGTTGCTCATCGCCCCGGAGCCGATTGTCATCAACAACGCCGTCACGCTGGAAGAATGACACAGCCGGGCACAGTGATCCACGTGATTGGTCCCGAGCACCTGCCGGGCCAGTTTTTGCATCAGGTAGTTTTCCTCGTTAGTGCACTTGGCCGAGGAGAAGACGGACAGCCCCGAGCCGCCCCGGCGGCGCCACGTGTCGGCCAGCAGCCGGGCCACCAGGTCCAACGCCGTGGACCAGTCCACTTCGACCCAAGGGCCGCGTTCCTCTCCCGGCTTACGCTGGCGTCCTTCGAGCAGGTACTTGCGCACCCGGGGACGGGTGAGCCGGTCCGGATGATGGACGTAATCCCAGCCGTAACGCCCCTTCACACACAAGCGGTGGCCGTTGACCGGGGCTTCGGCACTGGTGGTTACGCCGACGAGCTTGCCGTCCTTCACGTTCAAGTCGAACTGGCAGCCCACTCCGCAGTAGCTACAGGTGGTCCGCACCAGGCGATCCGGCGTCCCGGCCGCAAGCAGCGTCCGGTCGGCCAGGGCGTGCGTGGGACAATAGGCCACACACGCGCCGCAGGATTCACAGCGAGCCTCGAGCATCGAACCGCCCGTGCCCGGCACCAGGTGCATCTCCGCGCCGCGCCGAGCCAAGTGCCAGACGAACCGGCCTTGTACTTCGGCACAGGCCCGCACGCAGCGGGTGCAGAGGATGCACTGGTTCAGGTCCACGCGGATAAACGGGTGCGGGTCGCCGTCTTGCGGGAATCGGGCCACAGCCCCCTGCGGCACTTTGATCCCGTAGTAGCGCACCCAGTGGCGGAATGTGTTCTTGCTCTGGGCTTCTTCCCCCCAGGCGCCGGCTTGGTCTGCTTCCTCCCCGTCGGCTGCCGCTTGCGGATGGTGCAGCACCAGCAGCGAGAGGACCGCCTTGCGAATCTGGACCAGGTGGTCGTTTTCGGTTTCAATCTCCATGCCCGGGGCCACGTGTGTGGCGCAAGCAGCCACCGGATGAGGCTCTCCCTTCACGCTGACCATGCACAGGCGGCAGGAACCGGCCACGGAAAGGTCCAGATGATGGCACAGCGTCGGGATGGTGATCCCCGCGGCCTGGGCCACTTGGAGAATCGTGCGGCCTTCAGCCGCTTCGAGCTTGTGGCCGTCAATGGTGATGGAAAACATGGCGCGCGGCACTCCGCAGAAAAAGGGGCCTTGGCTTTGCAGCGCAGCATAGCAGCCGCCTGACAAACAGAGCAAGTTAGATGCCACGGGGCGATAAAAACTTTTTCCCGTGAGAAAGCCCCGGCCTTGCCCCATCTGGCCGGAAAAAGCACGGCCCGGGCGATACTCTGCCTCCCGGCGGAACTGCGGACGCCTGAGACGTGTCGTAGAACCCCCTGGCGCCGCTCCAATTCTTCAGACGTGGCGTTTGCAGCTCTTCAGACGTGGTATCTGCAGCCGGTATGACGGCCTCTAGGACTTTTCGCCCAGGGTGCGTTGGAGGTGCTGGATGTTGGCCCGCACCCCTTCCAGATTGGGGTTCAGGCGCAACGCGCGGCGGAAGCACTCCAGGGCCTGGTGGTAGTCGCCCAGTTGCACGTAGCTTTGGCCCATCCCGGCCGCCGCGCCGAAGTGGTAGGGGTTCAGTTCCAGCGCCTGGCGGCAGTCGGCGATCGCTTGCCGGTACAGCCCCAGCGAATAGCAGGCGATGGCCCGCTGGTTCCAGGCTTCGGCAAACCGGGGGACCTCTTCAATCAGAACCGAAGCGCAGCGAATGGCTTCCTTGAACTGACCGCTGGTGTTTAGTTGGATGATGATTTGCAACAACTGCCGCTGCCCCTGGGAGCCGAACCGGCACCACAAGGAACGGATGCCGTTTTCGGCCGCCAGACGTACGCCGCGGTCGGAGTCGGAAAGCGCCCGGCCCAACACGGCGTTGGATTCGTAGTCGGCCATCAGTCCCAGGGCAAAAACGGCCGCCCGCCGCACCTGTGCCGCCGGCCAGGTGGCCAGGCGTTCCAGCGTGCCGATTGTGTAGTGCTTGCCCACCCGCTCGACGAATCGGGCCGTGTTCTGATCCACCAGGTAGTCCTGGTACAGGGAAAGCAACCGGGGCATACGGGCTGGGGAGGTCACGGTTCTGCTCCTTTGCAGGAAACTTGCCAACAGGGATCGCCGGGGGCTTCCTGCCGTCGCGTGGGGGAGCAGCGTCCGTGCCTGGCGATGCGGTTGGGAAAGACGTGTCGCGCCAGTCTTTCGGAAATCAACTCCGAGTGTAATTGCCCCCCGGCGGCAATCCAACGAGAAACCCCGCCCCGACGAAGCAAAATCCTTGGCACGCAGCCGCTCGTAGCGGAGAATAAAGCAAGGCAAGCTGTTCAAACCCTGGGGGCCAGGAAAACGCCGCATGTTCCGCCGCCTGCGCGTGCCGCAAAGTTTCGCCAAAGGGCTGCTTTTCGCCCTGGGAGTGATGCTGGGGGGACCGGGCCCGGCGGACCGGGCTCAGGCGCAATCGAAGTGGCTCCGCGGCCCCGAGCTGCAAAAGCAGCTCGACTCTCCGGCGATGGTCGTCTGGCACGAGGTGCCCTTTGCCCAGGCGCTTGGCCGCATTCGCGACAACTACCGCGTGCCGCTCCTGTTGGGCCGGGCCGTGGATCCGCAGCGGCCCATGCAACTGGCCGCCAGCGGCTCGGTCCGGCTGCTGGTGGAAGAAGCGGTGGAATACTACAACCGCACGCACTGCCGGCCGGAAAGCTACCCTCGGCCGGCGATGCGACTAGGGGTGTCGTTTTTCGACCAGGGGGTGTACGTGGGCTCCGAGCCGCTGGCCCGAGGATTTCGCACCTTGCTGGAACATCGCCGCGAGGAGATCCAGCGGCTTCCGCTCCCCTTGCGGCGGCAGTTGCTCCAGGCCCGGCCGTGGAGCTGGCCCGAGCTGACCTCTCCCCGGGAGCTGCTCGACCAACTTGCCGCCGAAGCCCAGGTGAAACTAGTTCACGTGGAGCAGTTGCCGCACGATCTGTGGCGGGCAGGAGAGTTTCCGGCTACGCCCTGGTACGTGCGGGTGTCGCTCGTGCTGGTGCAGTTCGAAGCCACGTTTGAAGTCGATCCCACGGCCCGCCGCGTGGTGCTGCGCCGGATTCACGAAGGCGACCTGACCATGCAGAAACTCTACCCGGCCGGTCCCCGCCCGGAGGAACGAATCGCCCAGTGGAAAAAATGGTGCCCTCGGGCCACCTTCGCGCAACAAGGCCGGCGAATCGCGGTTACCGGCACCTGGGAAGACCACCAGCGGATAGCCGCCGGCGGGCATCGCCGCACGCGGACCACGCGCCGGGGAATCCAGCTTTACACCTTGCGGGTGCTCAACAAACCGGTGCGAGAAGTAGTGCCCCTGCTGGCCCGGCAACTGGAACTGCAACTGCAATGGTCCCCGGACCAGTTGGCCCAAGCGGGCGTGAAGCTCGACCAGCGCATCTCTCTGCTGGTGGAAGACGTAACCCGCGAGGAGCTTTTCCGCACGTTGCTGGAACCGCTGGGCATGAAATTCCGCATCGGCAACCGGACGCTGACCATCACTCCCGCGGGGGACAAGCCGCCACCATAGTCCACCGGGGGTCGGGAAGTGCCGTTTTCTGCCCGTGTCGTTCGTTGCTCCGGCCGCGTGCGGCAGCTACGCTGGGGAGGGTGGAAAAATCTCCGGAGCCGGTGGTTTGGCCCCGTTTTTCTTCCTCGCCGAAAAAGAGAGTCCCGCCATGAAACGCTCCTGCCGCATGCTGATTTCCCTGGCAGCCTTGATGGCCGCGCTGACCCTGGGCGGCGCCGTGCTGGGACCGGCCCGAACCCAGGTTTCGGTGGTGGATGCCGCCAAGGGGTTCCTCGCCACGCTGGACGCCAAGGGGCGCCAAACGGCCCTGCTGCCGTTTGATACCCCGCAACGGCTCAATTGGCACTTTATCCCTAAAACGCATCGCAAGGGGCTGCAACTGCGCCACATGACCCAGCGGCAACGCCAGGCCGCGCACCGGTTGCTGGCCGCCTGCTTGAGCCAGGTGGGTTACAACAAGGCGGTAACCATCATGAGCCTGGAAGAAGTGCTGGCCCATCTGGAAGGCCCGGGCAGCCGCTTCCGCCGCGACCCGCTGCGGTACTACTTCACGCTGTTTGGTTCCCCGGGGACCCGGGGGCGCTGGGGGCTGAGTATCGAAGGCCACCACCTTTCGTTGAACTTCGTGCTGGAAGGCAACCGCATCGTCGCCCACACGCCCGCGTTTTTCGGAGCCAACCCCGGAGAAGTCAAAGGCGACTACGGCGTGGGGCCGCGCCGGGGCACCCGCGTGCTCAAGGACGAAGAAGTGCTTGCCTTCCGGCTGTTACATTCTCTTTCGCCTTCGCAGCGCCGACGGGCGGTGATTGCGGCCAAGGCTCCCCGGGACATCCGCGCCGGCGGAGAGCCGCAGCCGCCGCAGACCCCTCCGGCCGGATTGCCCGCGGCCGACATGACCCCGCAGCAGCGCGAAGTGCTCCAGCAGCTTATCGCCGTCTATGCCCGCAACATGCCCGATCAGGTGGCCCAGGCCCGGCTGGCCGAGATTGAAAAAGCGGGCCTGGATCGGGTGCACTTTGCCTGGGCCGGCGCGGACCGGCCCGGCGTGGGACACTACTATCGCATCCAGGGGCCCACGTTCCTGATCGAGCTGTGCAACACGCAGCCGGACGCGGCCGGCAACCCAGCCAACCACATCCATTCGGTGTGGCGCGACCTGCGTGGGGACTTTGGCCTGCCGCTGAAGAAAGGCTCCTGAGCCTGCGATGCGCCGCCGACTTCGGTGGGCTTGGAGGCGTGGAGGCGTGGGGGGATGGGGGGAGAGCTTCCGCTCCGGGCAGGAATGGGCTTGCGGCTTGCGGCGTGCGCCTTGCGCGGGAGCTACCGCTCCGGCGGAAAAACAAACGTTCGTGCTGGTAATCGGCAAGTCGTTATCGGCAATCGCGTATCGGTGCTCGGCGAGCCGCCGACTTTAGTCGGCGGAGCAACAGCGAGCCGGGGACGTCAGTCCCCGGAGAAGATTGGCAAACAAGCGCCGGTTCTCCGGTTGCTCCGCGAGTTGACACTCGCGGCTCGCTGGATGCGCACAACGGCTAACACTCGCAATCGGCGAGCCGCCGACTTTAGTCGGCGGAGGGCAGCACGGCCGCCGGCGATTGGGTGCTTCCGCACCGATGCAGAATAAGCGTTTATTCTCGCAATCGGCGAGCCCGGAGCTTCAGCTCGCGGAGAGCAGCGAGCCGGGAGCTTTAGCTCCCGGAGGAGAAGTAACAGAAAGCGTTTCCTCTTGCCTCCCCGGACTGAAGTCCGGGGCTCGCTATAGAATACAACGGGACGCCGCGGCCATTTTGCACGGCGCCAAAACGACAAACTAGCGTGTGTTCCCGACCACTCAAGACCCAAGACGCAAGACCCAGGACCCTTTAGTCCGGGACTCGCCAAAACGTCGAAACAGAACCCTCTACCAGATGTTCAAAGACTGTTGGCTGTGAACTTAGTGCTTCCGGACTGGCCGGATTACGAGCTGCTGGACTTCGGCCAGGGGGAAAAGCTGGAGCGGTTCGGCTCGGTGGTGGTGCGACGTCCTGCCCCGGGTGCCCAGGGACCCCGGCGCAACGCCCGGCTCTGGGCGCAGGCGCAGTTGGTCTATGACCGTCGCCAGGAGCGATGGCACCGGCAAGGCCGGCTGCCGGATCCTTGGCTGGTGAGCTGGGGCCCGCTGGTGCTGGAGCTTGCGCCGCGAGGGGCGGGCCAACTGGGCGTCTTTCCCGAACAGGCCATCAACTGGCAGTGGCTCTTGGACCAGCAGCGGCTGCTGCAAGCGCCGCCCGAGGATGAGGAGGACCGGGGGCTGCTCAACCTGTTCGCCTACACCGGCGGCAGCACGCTGGCAGCCGCAGCGACCGGAGCGGCCGTAGCCCACGTGGATTCGGCCCGGAGCGTCGTAACCCAGGCCCGGCGCAACGCCCAGCACAGCTCGCTAGACCAGCGGCCCATTCGCTGGCTGGTGGAAGACGCCCTGCGCTTTGCCCAACGGGAGCTGAACCGCGGGCGGCGTTACCGCGCGGTGGTGTTGGACCCTCCCAGTTACGGTCACGGGACCGGTAAGCGCCGCTGGCAAATCCAGCGCGACCTGCCCGAGTTGCTGCGCGTGCTGGCTGGCGTAAGCGAAGGATGCCGCCGCCTGGTGCTGTTGACCTGGCACACGCGCCGGCTTGCGCCGCAGCAGGTGCAGCAGATGGCTGAAGAAGCGGGGCTTGCCGTGCCCGGGGCGCGTTGGGAAAGCGGTTCGCTGTTTCTTACGGCGGCTTGCGGCACAAGGCAGCTTTGGTCCGGATACGTGCTGCGGGCGGCAAGCGCCGGAAGCTGAAACGCTCTCCCCCAGAAGGGCGCACCGCTCCGAATCGCCCCCCTCGGTCCGGCGACTACAACCAGATATCCCCCCGGCTACAACCAGAGATGGAGTCGGCCGCCGAGCATGTCCGGCACGCGACGGCGGACGATCCGCTGGATGTACTGCGGATGGGACCGGGTGCTAAAGTGCGAGGCGATAATCACCTCGTTCTGGAACCGTTCGCGCCGTTCCAGCAGGTCGTCCAGGTGGATGTGGCCGAACTTGTGAATCTTTTCCCGGCGATGCCCCGGGGCCACGAACGTCACTTCCAGGATGAGAATCTGCGCCTCGAACATCTCCGGGCAGCCGTCCAGCCCTTGCGGGGCCGTATCGCCCGTGTAGGCCACCAGCGGCACGCGCACTTCGTAGGTCACCTCGACGCCCGAGAGACGCAAGTCGCGGATCTGGTCGCCGCGCAGGTGATGGTACTCGGGCTTGAGCTTTTTGCGGCGGTTCCAAACCACAAATCCCAACGACGGAACCTGGTGCCGCATGGCCGCCACGGTGACGATGGTTTCGCGGGAAAGTTCAATCTCCTGGCCCGGCTCCACTCCCACCAGGCGGCAGGGAAGCCGTCCCCGGTCCAAACGCCGGCACACGTTCAGCAGCCGCTGGACCGGATCGACGATCGACTCATGCAGGTAGATCGTGGGCGGATCCATCTTCATCATCCGCCGCCGGGCCACGTACACCGGCAGGGCAATCAGGTGGTCCAGGTGGGCGTGGGAGACGAACCAGTTGGGCGTGCCCATGAACGACCAGGGCTGAGCGCCGAAGTCGAATCCCAGCTTCAGCTCCGGCACGCGCCAGTAGGTCTGCACCGCGGCGCGGGAATAGCCCTCGATGGTCAGGCCCCGGTGCTGCAGGCGTTTTACCGGGGCGTTATCGACCACGTTTTGCAGCCACTGGACGGTTTGTTCTTCCGGGGCG
Organism: Planctomycetales bacterium; assembly: GCA_015488215.1. Lineage (GTDB taxonomy): Bacteria > Planctomycetota > Planctomycetia > Pirellulales > S012-138 > S012-138. The sequence goes on along the minus strand of WFOE01000161.1, from coordinate 21,759 downwards.
GGGTTTTTCTGGTTCATGGGCGGTGTGGGCCAGGAGGAAAACAAAGCCGACAAAAAAGAGCCGCAGCCGGAACGCGGCCCCTGCTGGTTTTTCTACGCCGCCGGGGGCCGTTTTCCAAGGTCCCCCCGCGGGGCGAGGGACACGCGGCTGCCGTCTGCCGGGCCTAGCCGGGACTCCAGTCGGGAAGCGGCTGCGGGTGCACCGTGCCGGGGGCTTGCTGCTGCAGCGTTTGCACGTGCTCCACGGCTTGCTGCACCTGTTCGGCCGTGGCGTGGATCTGGACGTGTAAGTTCATCGCGTGGGACTGTTCCGGCGTCAGCTCCACCAGGCGGCCTTGCTGCTGTTCGAAATCGCGCACGTTGGGCAACGCCGTGGCCGGTTCCAGGCCCACCACGTAGCCGTCCTGGGAGGGCTGCTGATTTTTCCACAGCACGAACCAGGGAAGCCCCGACGTTTGAAAGCGGACGCTTACGGCCGACTCCCCTTGCGGATGGGCAAGCACCGCCTGGGCCCAACCCTCGGCGTCGGCCAACGGGCGGAAGAAGTACACCTGCTCGGCGAACCCTGGCTCGGGCGGACCGATCGTGTTCCACTGCCCCAAGCCTTCCGCGGCCCGGGCGTCGCGCGGGGCCATTTCCTGGTAAGCCACGTGCACTTGGGCTCCCGGGGCCAACCAGGGCAGGCCGAAGTTGAGATGGTAGAGCATTTCCATCGAAGCGGCCTGCGTGGAGCGGTTCTGCACCTGGTCGGTGAGCTGGAACTCCGCCGCGTTCCAGGGCAAATGGAGCGTGGATTGCAACTCCAGGTGCCCGCCGAACAAACGCCCCTCGCGCACACGCCCCCGCAGCGTCAGGCCGGTGGAATCGACCTGAAGTTCCAGGTAATGGGCCGGCAGGTTCGCCACGCGGCCATGCAGCGGCCACTGGAGCCGCCCCTGGGCGTCGAACCCCGGGGCCCCCATACTGGCCATGCCACAGCGAACCAGCCACTCGTCGAACCCTTCCAGCCAGCCGATGCCGCTCGGTTCCCAAACCGGCACCCACTGGGGATGCACCGGCCCGTCGGTCACGGGGCTTTGCCAGCCCAGGTGAACCGGACCGCACTGACCGCGCCAGATGCCCAGGCCCCGGGAAGCGAGCACCACCAGATGGCAACGCCCGTTGTTCAGTTGCACCACCTGCACGCCGTCCCGGCGCCCACCGCAAAGCCGGCGAACGACGACGCCGGCCTCGGCCAGCGCGTCGGCTGAAGTGTCGGCCGCTTCGGCCAGCTCGGCTGCCGAAAGCTGCAACTCCGGCAGGCTCACGTCTTGCTGGGCGTCCAGCAGAATCCAACGTCGGGCGGGCATCAAGCGTTCCTTTCAACAGGCAAGGCAAACCCCAAAACCGACAGGTTCCCGGCTGCCCACCCAGAATAGCCAATCCGGGGAGCAAAACCACCCTCGCCTGCGGCTACTGCAGCAAGGAGCCGGGCGGCCGCATCTAGCAGTTTTTCTGATCCGTTTTTTCTAATGTGTCGCTCAGAGAGGGACGCAAAGTACAGGCCGGAAACGCCCAGGAAAGCGCCCCGCGAACCCCGAACCTCACGGCGAGCCCCGGACTTCAGTCCGGGGAGAGCCGGTTGCAAAAAACGCTTATTCTTGCATTGGTGCGGAAGTACCCAGTGGCTGCGGCACTGCCGCCTCCGCCGACTAAAGTCGGCGGCTCGCCGAATTGCAAGAATCGGCGCTTATTCTTGCGCTGGTACGGAAGCACCGGCGCAAGGCGCAGGTCGCAAGCCGCAAGCCGATTCTAGCCCGGAGCGGAAGCTCCCAGTGGCTGCGGCGGGAGCCCCCTCCGGGAGCTGAAGCTCCCGGCTCGCGGAGTGCGAGAATCCGCGTTTGTTCTTGCGTCGGAGTGGGACTACGCTTCGGCCTTTTCGGTTTTTTCTTCCGGCGGGGGCTCGAACTTCGGGGCGGCCGCTTCCTGGCTCGGCTCGTCGGCAGCAGAGTAGCTGCTGGCCGGAGAGCTGGGCGTGTTGTGCACGGCCTGCTCGATTTCGTCTTCGATGCCGGAGAGCCCTCGCTTGAACTCCACAAACCCCCGGCCCAGCGAACGCATCACGCTAGGCAGACGGTTGCCGAACAGCAACACGGCAATCACGCCGATGATGAGCATTTCCATCGGCCCGGGCGAGAAAAAAGCAAGAGTCAACGTCTCGGTCATGGCATCTGCTCCTGTTTGTTGCTAACCGCTTCTTTGCTTGTCAGGAAAGTCGTGGGATTCCACCCGGCGTGTTTTTCTTCGGGTTTCCGGTTTGCGGAGGCAAACCAACGCCTGCTTCCGGCAATGACAACTTTGCTAAACGGGCAGGAGCCAACGCAAGGCAAACTCCCAAGGGCCAGGAGCGGAAAAAGCAAGCGGCCAAAGGCTCGGCCTGCTTTGTTCCTTACGAGTCAGGTTGCCCAGGGGGAACCTGCGGTCTTTTCAGTTCCTGGCGAAAGCCGTACAGGCCGCGGCCCAGGTTGCGCATCAGTCCGGGAATCCGCTGCCCAAACAATAATAAGACAACCACGCCCACGACGGCTAGTTCCATCGGACCCGGGCTGAAAAAACCCACGGGGAACCAAAACACGGCGCAATCCTCCAGCAACAGATTGGATGGAACCCCCTTTGCCCGAACGGCAAAAGGGTGCCAGCCTGTTTGCGGAATGGGCCGCAAGCTCGGACTGCGGCCGGGATCCCCCTGTTACGGCTTGCTGGAGTCAGAAGTTGGGGACGAGGAGGGCGGGGTGGGGTTGTTGTTTTCCTCCTCGGTTGTGCCCGAGAGCCCCCGCTTGAACTCCACGATTCCCCGGCCCAAGTTGCGCATCACGCTCGGCAACCGGTTGCCAAACAACAACAGGATAATCAAAGCGATGATGAGCAGCTCAAGGGGCCCGGGGGCACCGAAAAAGGCAAGCAGGCTCATGCGGGCGTTCTCCTTCGGCGGAGCACGGCCGGGGGCGCTACCGAACAGGCGGCTGGCAACCTCCTGGCGGGGGATCCAACCCCGGCTGGCTTCCGCTCGAGTGTCCTTACTTTCATTCTAGCCGGGACACCGGGGCTGTCAAACGCCGCAGGTGGCACGGTGCGCGAAGTGGCCGCCCCGCGGATTCGGAAATGTAATGAGAAGTGCTTTGTCCCTTCATGTCGCCCGGCCCTGCTTCGTCCAACGGGGTTGTTTGCCTTGCCCCAGGGGGCCAAGTAGAATTGGGGCAATCCCGCCCGAAACCGTTTTCCCCCGCCGCGGGTGGAGTTTCACCACAACTTGCTTCTGCAAAGGAGAATTGCCCATGCGACGAACCCTGGTGGCAACCGCTGCGCTGGCCGTGTTGCTGGCCGCAACGCTGGTCCAGGCCGGCGAACCGCAGCCCATCAAGCTGTTCAACGGCAAAAACCTGGACGGCTGGACCGGCTACCATCGCAACGGAGCCAAGGTGGAAGACGTGTGGTACGTAAAAGACGGGGTGCTGATTTGCAAGGGCCGCCCCATCGGTTACCTCCGTACCAAGGACAAGTTCACCAACTACATCCTGGAGCTGGAGTGGCGGTTCAACCCCGAAAAAGGCCCTGGCAACAGCGGCGTCCTGCTGCGGCAGATTGGGCCGGACAAGATATGGCCCAAGAGTGTCGAGGCCCAGCTCCACCACCGTAACGCGGGCGACTTCTGGAACATCGACAATTTCCAGATGAAAGTCGATCCCGCCCGGACCAAGGAACGCCGCACCGTGAAGATGAAGCCCAGCAACGAAAAGCCGCTCGGGCAGTGGAACCACTACCGCATCGTGGTCGACGGCGACCGAATCGAGCTTTACGTCAACGGAGAGCTGCAGAACGTGGCCACCAACGTGGCCGAAGTACCAGGCCACATCTGCCTGCAATCCGAAGGAGCCGAAATCCACTTCCGCAACATCGTGCTCACGCCAATCAAGAAGAAGTAGCCGGCCCCGGCGTTGTCCCATCGGCGCAAAACCCCAGGGCACGTCCTCCGTTGTGAGGGCGTGCCCTGTTTTTTGGTTTTTGCTGTGGGTTCGCCCCAGCGGGTGCCTGAAGTCGGGGTTGGCTGGCTGCCGAATCGCCGAATCGTCGATTTGCGATTGCGGATAACGAGCCGCCGATTGCGAATTACGAGTACGAGCGCTAATTTTTCCGCCGGAGCGGCAGCTCCTCGCGCAAGGCGCACGGCGCAAGCCGCAAGCCGATTCCTGCACCGGAGCGGAAGCTCTCCCCCTATCCCCTCACACCTCCAAGCCCTAAGCCCTACCCAAGTCGGCGGCTCGCCGGTTGGCAACGTCGTCCGGCCTGCCCCGTTGCTACGCTAGTGCAGCACTTCCTGGTTGGATTTGTCCTTTTGCCGCCGCTGGGCGCGGGCGCGTCGTCGGGCTTCTTTGCGTTGGGCTTTAATCTCGCGACGTTTGGCGGCCACTTTTTCCAGCGTGCGCTGGGAGGGGAGCTTGATGTCCCAGGCCAGTCCTAACCAGGAAAGAGTGCGGATGAAATAGTAGCTCAGGTCCACTTCCCACCACCGTAGCCCATGCCGGGCCGAGGTGGGAAACGCATGGTGGGTGTTATGCCATCCTTCGCCCAGGGCTAGAAAACCGAACAACAGGTTGTTACGGCTCTGGTCACTCCAGGTGTGGGGCTGCGAGCCCCACAAGTGGCACACCGAATTGACCGACCAGGTGACATGGTGAACCAGGAACACGCGCACCAGCCCGCCCCAGAGAAACGCCCGCCAGAAGCCCACCCAGGTGCCGGCCACCAGCCCGCCGATGGCCCCAGGAACCACCAGCCCCAGGGCAACCCAAAGCGGAAACAGGTAGCTAATCCAGCGGAGCATACGGTTAGCGTAGATGTCCTTGGCATAGACCAACGTGTCGGCTTCGGATGGATGGAACAACCAGCCAAAATGGGCGTGGATGAACCCACGTATCCGTCCCCAAAACCCTCGGCCCGAGTGGTGCGGGGTGTGGGGGTCCTCGGGCTGGTCGCTGTAGCGATGATGCCGGCGGTGCACGGCTACCCAGGTCAAAAGCGGCCCTTGCACGGCCATCGAGCCGAGCACGGCCAGCAGGGCCTTGAGCGGCCGATAGGTTTCAAACGACCGATGGGTGAACAGCCGATGGAAGCCCACGGTGATACCCAACGCCGTGGCCAGATAGAATCCCACCAGCAGCCAGAAATCCAACCAGGTGAATCCCCAACCCCAAACGCTGATCACCGCGGCAATCAGACCGGCAAAGGGAACGAACACGCCGGCTGCCACCAGCAGTTGGGTGCTCAGGGGGGCTTTTTTGCGCGTGGGGGAAGAAGGCTCCGCACTCATGGCCATGTCCTACCAAGAAAACCCGTTCTTACGGCACCGAGCGATGCCGCATCAGAAGCGACGCGGCAAACTTATCACGCGGCACCAGTCCAGTCCAGGTATCTTATAGGAGCAGGGGGCCACAAACAAGATAGATTAGTCCCATTTTTGGCAGAACACCATAAAAACAAAGGGACTTGTGACAAATGCTTTGCGCCCCTGCTGTCAATGAATGTAGTCGCAGCCGATGGAAAGTCCCAGCGTCGCGCATTTCGTTCCGCCGGACACCAACTTGGGTTACCTAATCCGAGCCAGGAGGCCGAAGGCCAGCGTTTGCACGGCCGGTCAATTCGACGGCGAAGGGGCCGAAGCTCTCCGGTCAGCGGCCCAACGCACCAGCACGGCCAGCAGTTGTTGGCGATCGATTGGCTTGGTCAGATAATCGTTGCAGCCGGCCTGAAGGCATTTGGTCCGATCTCCTTGCATGGCGTTGGCCGTCAGGGCAATGATAGGCCCCGGGAATCCCCGTTGTCGGAGCAACGCAGTGGCCTGGTAGCCGTCCAGGTGGGGCATCTGCATATCCATCAGAACTACCTGAGGCGGCCGGCCCTGTTCGACCATTTTCTGCACCAGCTCGACGGCTTCCCGGCCGTCGGCAGCCAGCACCACTTCGGCTCCGGCCTTTTCCAGCAGGAAGCGAATCAGCCGCTGGTTGTCCGGACCGTCTTCGGCCAGCAGAACGCGAACCCCTTGCAGCACCGGGCCGGATAGCTCGCTTGAAGCCGGGTGCGACTGGGAATCGGGCCTGGCCCGGAGGGCTTGCTGGTCCACCAGTGCCCCCTCCGCGGCAAGTTTTTCCAAGTCCAGCCAGAGCGTAAACGTGCTCCCTTGGCCGGGAGTGCTTTCCACCTCCACGTCGCCTCCGAGCTGCCGGGCCAGGCGGCGGGAGATGACCAACCCCAGCCCCGTTCCACCAAAGCGGCGCGACATGCTGGCATCCGCCTGGCTGAACGGTTGAAACAACCGCTGGAGCGTTTCGGCGTCGATGCCGATGCCGGTGTCCTTGATCTGGAATACCAATCGTTTGCGTCTGCCGGTTGTTTCCATCCACGCGGTAAGTTGGACGCCTCCTTGCTCGGTAAACTTGATAGCGTTGCCCACCAGATTGAACAGAATCTGCCGCAATCGAGTGGGATCGGTTTGGATTCGTGCCGGGATTTTGCCGCGGATATTCACCTGGAAGTCGATTCCCTTCTGCTGGGCACGAACACGCAGCCCCGAAGCGACGTCGGCCAGGATTTCGGCCGGGGAACAAGAGCGGATTTCCAGTTCCATCTTGTCCGCTTCGATTTTGGACAGGTCCAGAATGTCGTTGATCAACCCCAGCAGGTGGCGGCCGTTGCGGAGCACGGTTTCCAGTTGGTCCAGTTCCTCCGGGGATGCGCCGTCGGCACGGCGCTGCACGAGCAGCTCTTCGGTAAACCCCAGGATGGCCGTCAGCGGCGTGCGGATTTCGTGGCTCATGTTGGCCAGGAACGTGCTTTTGGCCCGATTGGCCGCGTCGGCCCGCTGCCGGGCCTTTTGCAGCACGCGGTTCATGGCGAGCAAACGCCGGTAAGCAAAGATGCCGCCGCCCCAAAGAACCACCCCCAGCACGGCAAACACGCCCCAAACCGTATAGCGAATCCAGGCGTACTGGGCGGCCAGGTCGTCGGTGGGAGCGTAGATCATCAGCGCCCCGACCACTTCCCCTTCTTTCCACCCGTAGCCGCCGCTTTTCCCATAGCGGCGGACCAGCTCCGGTGGGGCCAGCTCGGGCGAAAGATGGCATCGCAGGCAACGCCGTTCGACCACGATGGGCCGGGCCACGTAGTAGGCCCGTTTGCCCTGCTGCTCCCGATAGCCGACAAGTTCTTCCAGGTGGCGGTTGGTGCGGAACTGGTGAATCAGCCGGGCTTCGAAGGAGTCGGCCTTGTTATCCGGGTTCATGGGATTGAGCACCGCCTGGCGATAGCGGTACTCGGGCATGCGGCGATTGAAGACCCGGAACACCCCCTTGGTCACGTAGGTGGAAGACATGGCTTCCAGAATCAGCTTGTTGGTGTGGGCCTGCACGGCCGGCCGCAGCGTCTCCTTGCAATAGGTGCGCACGGCCTTACCGAACTGGCTGACCACTTCCACCCGATGGCGAGCCTCGGCCTGGAATGCCTGGTGGTCAAAGTAATCCACCAGGGCGGCCGCTCCCAATAGCAAAGCGACCACGAACACGGTGCCCCAGAGATAGAATCGGCACGGATTGATGGGGACCATCAGGCACCTCGACGTTAGCCGCCGGGCAGGCCGATTTCCCGGGTTTCCCGGCCACAGCGGACAACCTGCCCACGCTTCCCTCAAATGGCAAAAGGCTTGCCTGATGCAACTATAAGACGTCGCCCACGGCCGGCGCGGAAACTGCGAAAAAACACTTGCAGGGATCACACTAGGTTTTTCACATCGCGGGGCGCGCAAACCACACTGCCGACCTCAGGTGTCAGAACCGGTAGATTCCTTTCCCCCTTGCTCGGGGGCTTCTTCCCGCTGGATGGCCCGGCCTAGCCACCAACCCCAGGTGACCCAGTGAAACAGAATAAACAGCACCATTCCCCCGATAACGGCCACCGGACCGGAGATATGTCCCCCCAGCGGTACGGTAATCAGCACCAGTAGGAGCAGCCCCAAACCGGCCAGCAGCAGAATCATCAGCCCGACAAAGCAGCCCCGAACCAGCGAATCCGGTCCGGACGAGCCACGGGCGGAAGCGTTTTTTTCCATCGCAGATGTTCAATCAACGGTGTGGTGAGGTGGTGGTTTTTTCGACCGCGTGGCAGTGACCGTGCCGCCCTCCGCCGACTAAAGTCGGCGGCTCTCCCGATCACCGACAACGAGCTGCCGATTACGAGTACGAGCACGAGTACGAGTACGACGTTTGCATTTCCGCTGATGCGGAAGCACCTCGCCCAAGACCCAAGACGCAAGACCGCCGGTATGCAGCACCGGCGCAGGTTACCTTACACGTCCAGGTTGGTTACTTCCAAGGCGTGCTTTTCGATAAACTCGCGCCGCGGTTCCACCTTTTCGCCCATCAGGGTGCGGAACAGCTCGTCGGCCTCGCCGGCGCTTTCCATCGTCACTTGGCACAGCGTCCGATTCTGCGGGTCGAGGGTCGTTTCGCGCAACTCCTCGGCGTTCATCTCGCCCAGACCCTTGAAACGGGTGATCTGCAATCCCTTTTCGCCCGCTGCCCGCACTGCAGCCGGCAGTCCGCGCAGGTCCTCCAGCGGAGTGACCGACTCCCCTTTGCGCAGCTTGAACCGCGGTTCCTGTACGCCGGTGCGATGCTGCGGGATGAGGTCCTGCACGCCAAAGCCCAAGTCGGCCAGTTCGCGCAGACCCTGGTTGATGGAACGCACCTCGTGCAACTCGACGATGTGGAGCCGGGGGCCTTGTTCGGGTTCGGTTTCCTCGGGCTCTCCGTTCCGCTCGTCGGCCACTTCCAGGGCGTGGCCGCTTTGTTGTTCTTGCTGTTTGAGGAACTCTTCCAGCTCGGCTCGGCGGGCGAACCAGTATTCCTGGTTGCCCAGGAACACGTGAAACACGGGCAACCGGCCTTCGGCGTTTTGCCGGGTGGCGTGGGCCCGCAGCGAAATCCCCCGGCGTTCCAGGGCCACAATCGCCTCTTCCATCTCCGAGAGGATGCGGCAGAGCCGGACCATCTGCTCGCCGGAAAACGTGCGCCCGTCTTCGGTTTCCAGCACCGCGTCGGCCAGCCCCAGTTCCAGCAGTTGGGCCTTCATCTCCTCCTCGGTCTGCACGTAATAGACGCGGTTTTTCTGCCGTACCCGGTAAAGCGGCGGCTGGGCGATGTAGACGTGGCCGGCTTCGATCAGCGGGTACATCTGCCGGTAGAAGAACGTCAGCAGCAGGGTGCGGATGTGCGAGCCGTCCACGTCGGCGTCGGTCATGATAACGATTTTGTCGTAGCGGCGGCGCTGCAGGTTTAGCTCCTCGCCGATCCCGACGCCGATGGCCTGGATCATGCTGCGGATTTCTTCGTTGGAGAGCACCTTGTCCTCGCGGCTCTTGTAGGCGTTGATGATCTTGCCCCGCAGCGGCAGGATGGCCTGATACTCGCGCAGGCGCCCCCCTTCGGCGCTGCCGCCAGCCGAATCGCCTTCGACCAGGTACAGCTCGCACTTGTCCACTTCCTTGCTGGTGCAGTCGCGCAGCTTGCCCGGCAACCCTCCGCCGGAAAGGGCGCCTTTGCGTTCGCGGGTCAACGCCCGGGCCTTGCGGGCCGCCTCGCGGGCTTCGGCTGCCAGGATGCCTTTCTGAACGATGGTGCGGGCCGTTTTGGGATGCTCTTCCAGGTAGCGACCCAGATGCTCGCTTACGGCCGAGGCGATGATCCCTTCCACCTCGCTGTTGCCCAGCTTCGACTTGGTCTGACCCTGGAACTGCGGATGGGGATGCCGCACCGAAATGACCACGGTGAGCCCTTCGCGAAAGTCTTCGCCCGTGGGGGTGATTTTTTTGAACAGGTTTTCCTTGCGACCGTAGTTGTTCAGCGTGCGGGTCAATCCGGCCCGAAAGCCCGAGACGTGCGTCCCCCCTTCGTTGGTGGCCACGTTGTTCACGTAAGCGTGCAGGTTTTCGGTGTATTCGTCGGTGTATTGCAAGGCAATCTCGTAGCCCACGCCGTCCTGCTCGCCGGTGAAGTAAATGACGTCCTTGTGCAGCACGTTGCTGGGCCGGTTGAGGTGTTCGACGAACTCGACGATGCCTCGTTCGTAGTAGAACTCCTCGCCTTCACCGCTGCGTTCGTCCTTGAAATGGATGCGCACCCCCCGGTTCAGAAACGCCAGCTCCTGGAGCCGTTTGTAGAGGATGTCGTAGTTGAACTTGAGGTTGGGGAAGATTTGCGGGTCGGGCTTGAAGGTGGTCTTGGTGCCCGTGCGCGTCGTGGTGCCTACCCGCTGCACCGGCCCTTGCGGGATGCCGCGGACGTATTCCTGCTGATAGACGTAGCCGCCGCGGCGCACTTCCACTTCGCACCATTCGGAAAGGAAGTTCACCACGGTCACACCCACGCCGTGCAGCCCGCCGGAGGTCTGGTAAGCCCCTTTCTGGAACTTGCCGCCGAACTTCAGCACGGTCATCACGCCTTCCAGCGTGGAGACTTCCCGGCCCGCTTCCTGCGAAAGCTGCGGGTGGGGTTCTACAGGGATGCCCCGGCCGTCGTCCTCCACGGTAATCGAACCGTCCGCATGGACCGTGACCCAGATGTTTTTGGCATAGCCGGCCATCACCTCGTCGATGGAGTTGTCCACCACCTCGTAAACCAGGTGGTGGAACCCGGTCACGGAGTTGTCGCCGATGTACATGCCGAACCGCTCCCGCACGTGGTCGCGGTCCGAGAGCAACTGGAGGTCTTCGGCCGTGTAGTCGGACTTGGCCTGGGGCGAGGCGTGCGGTTCCGAGGCGGGAGTTTCACGCGGGACTTCGTTCATCGCTGGCCCTTGCCGTAGTGGTTCTTTTCAGCAGGAATACACACCGCCATTGTCGCAGATTGGGGCCAGTTGGACCAGAGCGCTTCGGTGGCCGAAACCCCGCAAAAAAACGGCCAAAACCGGGGTTTTCGGCCCGGCCTCGGCACACATGCCATGTCCGAAATCACCCCCGATGGAATTGGCTGAACGCACCCAGCCCTGGGCCTGACGAGCTGCTGCGTAGAGGGTTGGGAGACTTGGAGGCGTGGGAGGCTCGAGGGGCTCCCCCACCGGGCGGGAAAACGGCGCGTGGCGTTTGCTTTGGGATTTGTACGTGGAGCTTCGCTTTCAACCCCAGCCCGAGAGACTCGGCGAGAGCCGATCCCCAACGTTCGCCTGGCGAAAAAATGTTTGATTTCCAGTGCGGTCTCCATTATAAAAATTGTGGCTTTCGACTTCCGACGGGGAACGACCGTGAACACAGCCACGCCCAAAAGCCATTTGCCTTTAGGCCTGCTGCCCGGCAAGCCTCCGCTTAGGCTTTGCGACCAGGGGAGCGGCGGGCACTGGAATCGCTACTTCCGTCATCCCACTGCACCCGGGACACCAACAGGCGGCAGTGACTCAGTCCACCTGCTTGCGAGTTCTTGGTTCGCTCTGTTCCCCACCCGCCGGCAACCCGCGGACAAGTCGGTATTCCAGCAGCCCCAACAAACACCCCCAGCCAAAACCGCCTTGCCTAGCCGGTCCGCCGGCTACCTGCTCCGGCACTTGTTTTCCGGGCACCTGTTTGGCCGCGTCTGGCGCATTTGCATGGCGAAACGTAGAAACGGCAATAGGTCCATAGCAAGGTTGTGAGCCACGAAGGCTGCCGTATCCAAGCACGGACAACAGGACCGCAAAAGCAGGTGAGCACTTTGAAGAAGCGGGCTTACGCGTCAAATGAATGCTCGACAGAAAAACCGGTGAGCACGACTGTTCAGCTATCAATGCCTGGCAATCTGTGTGGCGAGCTGCATCTGTAACAGAGACATCTGGTCGGCATTCAGACAGCAATCCATTTTACAATCAAGCAACACAAATCCATTTTACAATCAAGCAACACAGGAAAAATCATGCTCTCTCTTGATCTTTCCATGCATTTGGCACCTCTGTTTCGTGCATACGGAACCATCAGTGTTCCGCCAAACAAACTCATTTTCGATCCATCGGTTTTATACACCTTGATGCACCATGAATTGAAAAAAGGCAATTTTGAGATATATACTCCAGATAGATTACTGGATATAATAGACCTATCCAGGAAAAATGACAAATACAAAGCGTTTCTCCGCAGATTTCTTTGCTATTTCTCTTATCGAGGGGTAGCAAGTATAGAAGAACATCATTGGGAGATGCTTTATCGCAATATCGAAAGGGTACCCATAAGGAGAATCACTGACGAAAACATTGAAGTTCAAGAGTACAATACTATCCGATCAATGTTTGAAAAGCATTCATTCTACATTTCGATGAGTCCCAAAGTTAATTTTCTGGGGGAGATAGTAGCAAAGATCATCTGTTTTAGCAAAAAGACGAGTATAGCTATCCTAAGTAAAACGAGAAGGCTTTTAAGTCTGGTAAGGGAAAGAATAGTTGCCTTGGAATTGCCAAGAAAGCTTGATGACATTGTGCTAAGAAAACAAAAGGTTACAGGACAACTGTTTGACTTCCACGGTGGTAAAGCAACTAAGTTCTTTGTTGGGGTGGTTCTTTCTGTTACAAGCTATTTTTCCCCGATAATTGGTGTGCCTGGTATGCTATTTGTCCTCATGGATCCCTGAGTGGAAAATAATTGATGCTTGGTGCCACTCTGCTATACCATATGTGCAGCGGATGAACTTGGTCGCCACGCGATAGGGAGAACGTACAAAAAGAAAGCTTTATTTGCTTGTCGGTGGCCCGTTTTGTCATTTTTTGTTCGTAAATGTTCCACCACTGGCTATCTGTCCCACCAAAGAAAGCGCAATTTTCAACCAATCCACTGCCGATGCCTCGGCGAAGCTCACCCGGCGTCAAGAGAATAGCGGACCACGCAGCCTAACAGCGCCGTGCGGACCCTCGAAACTCAATACCCCAAAGCGCAGCCGTCTTTGCGGGCTTCGCTGGCGCCGAGCAGCACGCCGCGGTCCCAGTCGATCCAGATGCCCTGGTAGCCGCCGAATCCGCCCGAGCTGCGGCGCACGCGGTGTCCAAGCTGTTCCAGGCGGCGGGCGGTTTGCTCCGAAAAGCCGCTTTCCAGCAGCACGGTGCCGCTGCCCTGGCCGGGGGCTCCCGTGGGCTGCGGGCTGCCCACGTGACGCACCCGCGGAGCGTCGCCGGCCTGTTGCACGTTCATCCCGTAGTCCAACAGGTTCACCAGCACCTGCACGTGCCCTTGCGGCTGCATGTCCCCGCCCATCACACCAAAACAAAACACCGGCCGCCCGGCACGGGTGACCATCGCAGGGATAATCGTGTGAAACGGACGCTTGCCGGGAGCCAGGGCGTTGGGGTGCTTGGGATCAAGCGAAAACAGCGCCCCGCGGTTCTGCATGGCAAAGCCCACTTCGCCCGGCACCACCTTGGAGCCGAACCCGTAGTAGATGCTCTGGATAAGCGAGCAGCAGTTGCGGTGGCGGTCCACCACGGTCAGATAGACTGTATCGCCCGTCGGCGGCACGCGCCCGGCTTCCACGTCGCGCAGCACCCGGTCCATCGAAATCAGCTTGCGACGCGAGGCGGCGTACTCCTTGGAGATCAAGTGCTCGACCGGCACCTGGGCCATGGCCGGATCGGCGTAGTAGCGGGCCCGATCAGCAAAGGCCAGCTTCTTGGCTTCCACCAGCAGATGGACGTGCTCGGGCGAGCCGAACTCGTATCGGGCCAGGTCGAATCCTTCCAGAATATTGAGCATCTGCAAGGCGGCGATTCCCTGGCCGTTGGGCGGCAGCTCCCACACCCGGTGATTGCGATAGGTGGTGCTGACCGGCTCGACCCACTGGTTTCGGTGCTGGGCCAGGTCTTCCAGGGTGAAAAAACCGCCGTGTTCCTGGGAAAACTCAACGATCTGCCGGGCGATGGGGCCCTGGTAGAAGGCGGCCGGGCCGTCGCGGGCGATGAGGCGATAGCTGCGGGCCAGGGCCGGGTTGCGGAACACTTCGCCCTGCCGCGGGGGACGCCCGCCGGGGAGATAGGTTCGGGCCGAATCGGGCCAGCGCCGCAGCGCCCTGGCTGCCCCGCGCCAGTAGCCGGCGATGACTTCCGGCACCGGGGCCCCTTGCTCGGCGTAGTGAATGGCCGGGGCGAGCAGCTCGCGCAGCGGTTTGGAACCGAAACGCTGCAACAGGTCGCCCCAACCGGCCACGCAGCCGGGCACGGACCAGGAGAGGGGGCCTTCGACGGGCACGTAACGCAGGCCGCGCCGGCGGAACTCCTCGATGGAAAGGTTCCGGGGAGCCCGGCCGCTGGCGTTGAGCCCGTGCAGTTTGCCCGTGGAGGCCTGCCAGACGATGGCGAACAAATCGCCGCCGATGCCGCAGCTCATCGGCTCCACCACGCCCAGCATGGCGTTGACGGCCACGGCCGCATCCACCGCGTTGCCGCCCTGGCGGAGCACGTCCAGTCCCACCAGCACCGCCAGCGGATGGCTAGTGGCCACCATGCCCTGGGTGGCCACGGAAACGGAGCGACTTTGCTTCGGGTAGCGACCCGGGCGGTCGTAGCCTCCGCCGGGCCAGCCGGGTGGGGCCGCCTGGCTCATCGCGCCGCCTCCAAGCCACAAGGCAGCGCCCCCGCAGGCGGCCTGAACCACAAAATCGCGCCGGCAAAGGGATGGGGCATCTTTCATCGCGAAGCCATTTCCTGGGCCGGGACGGGCACGCCCAGCCGTTGGGCAAGTTCTTCCAGGGAATCGACGACCACCGTGGCGGCCACCGCCGGGTGTTCTTCACCTGTGCCGCGGCGAATCCAGGCGGTGGGGATTCCCAACCGCGCCGCTGGGGCCAGGTCGTACCGGAAACCAAACGCGCAGTGCAGCACTTCCTCGGGCCGCAAGCCGTACTGCCGCAGCAACTGGCGGAAGTGTTCCAGTTGCGGCTTGTAGCTTTGCACTTGCTGGGCGGTTACTGTTCCGGCGAAAGGCACATCCAGGTGTTCCAGCGTGCGGGCCAGCAGGTCGTCGTCGATGTTGGATACCACCACCAACTGGTACCGCCGAGCCAAGGCCGGAAGCACGCGAGGCACATCGGCAAACACGGGCCAGCGAGGCAGCGATTCGACGACGCTTTGGGCTTCGGCCGGGGAAAGCCGCACCCCCCAGCGAGCCAGCACCCGGCAGGTGGCATCACAGAGGATTTCCCGATAGGGCCGGTATCGGTCGCAGATGAGCTCGAACTGCACGCTTTCCCAGTCCTGGGCCAGCCACCAGGAAGGCAATCGCAGTCCGTGCCGGGCGGCCAATTCGCCCAGGGCTTCTTCCAGCCCGGAGGTCCAGTCCACTAGCGTGCCGTAGCAATCGAAGCTGAGCAGCTTGACGCGGTCCAAGCGGTACATGACCCACCTCCCTGGGTTGCGAGCGGCCGTGCTTCTACCATACCGCAATCTCGCACGCAGACAACAAAGTTTGGCCGCCGGTGCGTTTCCCCAGCCACGGTTGGCGATATAATCGCACTCATGCCTGCCATGCAGTTCGCACTCTGGAACACACTTCCATGAGGGAGGGAGCACCTTTGTCTGCCCGGTTTGTTGGGTTGCTAGTCGTCGTCGTGCTGGGGGGCGCCGCTGGCTACTACTGGTGGCAGAGTTCCGCCCAGCAGAGCGAGGTACGGCATCAACTAGTCCTCTACGGCAACGTGGACTACCGACAGGCCTATCTGGCCATGAACGCCACGGAACGGGTGGCCGAGCTGCTGGTTGACGAAGGGGACCTGGTCCGCCCCGGCCAGTTGCTCGCCCGGCTCGAAACGGAGCGGTTCGCCCTGGAAGTACAGCGGGTACAAGCCCTGCTGGAAGCGCAGCGGCAGCGGGTAGCTCGACTCAAGGCCGGCAGTCGGCCGGAGGAGATTCGCAAGGCCCGAGCCGATCTTCAAGCGGCCATCGCCCGCCGCAACGAAGCCCAACGCACGCTCAAGCGAATGAAAGCGGCGTTCGCCCAAGGGGCGGTCAACCAGCAGGAAGTGGACGACGCCCAAGCGGCCTACGATACGGCCGCAGCCACCGTGGCCGCCCGGCAAGCCACGCTGGACCTGGTAGTGGCTGGGCCACGCACCGAGGACATCCTGGAAGCCGAAGCCCTGCTGCGCCGCTACGAAGCCGAGCTGGCCCTGGCCCGGCACGTGCTGCGCGACGCGCACCTGTACGCTCCCAGCCAGGGCATCATCCAGGCCCGGCTGCTGGAAGTGGGTGATATGTGCACGCCGCAGACGCCCGTGTTCGCCATGGCTCTGCTGGACCCGATCTGGGTGCGCGTTTACGTGGAAGAAAAATACCTGGGCCGGATTTGGGAAGGAATGGAAGCCGTGGTAACGACCGACAGCTACCCGGGCAAGAAGTACCACGGCCGCGTGGGATTCATCGCCTCCACGGCCGAGTTTACCCCCAAGACCGTGCAAACCGAGGAAGTGCGCACCGCCTTGGTCTATCAGGTGCGGGTGCTGGTGGATAACCCGGAGTTTGAGCTGCGTCTGGGGATGCCGGCCACGGTGTGGATCGACCTGAATCAGCCCAAACCCAATCAGCCCAAACCCTCTGGCAGCAAACCCGCCGCCGGCGCAGACCGCACCAAGTCCACGCTGCCGCTTGTAGCTCCTTGAGAAAGTGGCGATGAGTTCCCACCTGGCTTCCCCGGACGAAAGCGGTTCCCCGGGCGCTTCGGCCCCCGGGACGGCAATCCGCCTGCGTGGCGTAAGCAAACGGTTCGGCCGGGGGGAGCGAACGGTTTGGGCGCTGGAAGAGCTGTCGCTAGAGATCCCTCGGGGCGGGATCACCGGGGTGGTGGGGCCCGACGGAGCCGGCAAAACCACGCTCATGCGGCTTTGCGCCGGGCTGATGCGCTGCGACCGGGGGCAAGTGGTGGTGCTGGACCAGGACATCACCCGAGACGCGGCCGCCATCCAAGGGCGCATCGGCTACATGCCACAGCGGTTCGGGCTCTACGAAGACCTGAGCGTGGCCGAAAACCTGAACCTTTACGCCGATCTGCAAGGCGTGCCTCGCCACCAGCGGCCCGAGCGATTTCAGATGCTGATGCAGATGACCGGCCTGGCTCCGTTCCTGGGGCGTCTGGCCGGCAAGCTCTCCGGCGGTATGAAACAGAAACTGGGACTGGCCTGTGCCCTGGTGCGTTCGCCGGAGTTGCTCCTGCTGGACGAGCCGACCGTGGGCGTGGATCCGCTGTCCCGCCGGGAGTTGTGGGCCATTGTTCGCCGTTTTGAGCAGGAAGAGGGCACCACGGTTCTGCTCAGCACGGCCTATCTGGACGAAGCCCAACGCTGCGACCGCGTGCTGATGCTGGACCGCGGGCGCCTGCTGGCCCAGGGCACCCCGCAGTGGTTCCAGCAGCAGGTCCAGGGGCGCGTGTTTCGGATTCGCTCGCCCCGGCTTACGCCCCGGCAACTGCAAGCCCAGGTGCTGGGACGCCCCGGCGTGATCGACGCGGCGCTGGAAGCCACCTGGGTTCGCGTGGTGGTCGATTCGCCCCAGCATGCCCGGGCCGAACATCTGGCCCCAGGCGTGGACCCGGTGGAAGTGGAGCCGATCCCGCCCCGGTTTGAAGACGCGTTCATGGAGCTGCTCAGCCGCGACCAAGGGGAGCAACGCCCTGCGGCGATCAACGTGGCCCGGTCCGGGGCGTCGCGGGCGGCCAAAGCGGCTGACTCGGACGTGGTGATCCAGGTGCAGGATCTCAAACGCCGCTTTGGGGACTTCTGGGCCGTAGGCGGGATTTCGTTTCAGGTGCACCGGGGCGAAGTGTTCGGGCTGCTGGGAGCCAACGGGGCGGGCAAGACGACCACGTTCCGGATGCTCTGCGGGCTGCTTCCGCCCAGTGGAGGGACGCTCCGGGTAGCCGGCGTGGATATGCGCCGTGCCCCGGCTCAGGCCCGGGCGCGCATCGGCTACATGTCGCAGAAGTTTTCGCTCTATCGCACGCTCAGCGTGATGCAGAACCTGCGGTTCTTCAGCAGCGCCTACGGGCTGCGCGGCCGGCGGCGTCGGGCCAGGTTGCAGTGGGCGCTGGAACAGTTCCAGTTGGCCGAAGTGGCCGGGACCGACAGCGGCCAGCTTCCCTTGGGCTACCAGCAGCGGCTGGCCATGGCCTGCGCGCTGATGCACGAGCCGGAAATCGTCTTCCTGGACGAGCCCACCTCGGGCGCCGATCCGGTGGCCCGGCGCCAGTTCTGGCAGCGGATCAACGCGCTGGCCATGCAGGGCGTGACGGTGCTGGTAACCACACACTTTATGGAAGAAGCCCAGTACTGCGACCGCATGGCCATCATGATCGACGGCCGCCTGGCCGCGGTGGACACCCCGGAAAACATCCGCCTGATGGCCCAAAGCCCCGAAAACCCCGAACCCACAATCGAAGACGCGTTCATCCAACTGATTCTCGCTCACCGGAAACGGCAATGACCACCCCCAAGCCATTCGCCCCCGCCGCGCGACACCGGCTGATGCGTCTGCGCGGCCTGGTGCGCAAGGAATGGCTGCAAATCTGGCGAGATCCCAGCAGCATCGCCATCGCCTTCCTGCTGCCGGTGGTGCTGCTGTTGTTGTTCGGCTACGGGGTGTCGCTGGACGCCAAGGACGTGCCCCTGGCCCTGGTGGTGGACAATCCCAACCCGGACACGATGACCCTGTGCGGCCACTTCGAGCGTTCGAAGTACCTGCGTCCCGTCTATTTCGTCAACATGCGCCACGCCCAGCAGGCGATGCTGCGGCGGCAGGTCAGCGCCATCTTGCGGCTGCGGGACGATTTTTCCCGGGAAAACCTGCAACGCCGCGGCACCATCCAACTGATCGTCAACGGCACCGACGCCAACACCGCCCGCATCGTCACCGGCTACGTGCAGGGAGTGTACGCCCGGTGGCTGGCCGACGTGCAGCAGCGCCGCCGAGCGTTTCCGCCTCCGCCGATTCAGGTGCAACACCGCGTGTGGTACAACGCGAACCTGCGCAGCCGCAACTATCTGGTGCCCGGGCTGGTGGCCATCATTATGACCCTGATTGGGGCGTTGCTAACAGCGATGGTCATGGCCCGCGAGTGGGAACGCGGTACCATCGAGGCGCTGATGACCACGCCGGTTTCGATGGGCGAAGTGCTGCTGGGCAAGGTAATCCCCTACTTCGGGCTGGGCCTGGGCGGCATGGCCCTTTCGGTGGCCATGGCTCGTTGGGTGTTCGACGTACCGTTTCGCGGCTCGATGCTGGCTTTATTGGCCGGGTCGGTGTTGTTTCTGCTGGTGGCGCTGGGGCTGGGGCTTTTGATTTCCACCACGGCCCGCAACCAGTTCGTCGCCGGCCAGGTGGCCATCATCGTTACGTTCCTGCCGGCGTTTATTCTTTCGGGGTTTATTTTCGACATCCGCTCGATGCCCTGGCCCATCCGCGCCCTGACGGCGATCATCCCCGCCCGGCACTTTGTCACCATCTTGCAGAACGTGTTTCTGGCCGGCGACGTGTGGCCCTTGCTGCTGCCCAGCATGGGCGTGCTGGCCCTGATGGCCCTGGTGTTTCTGGGGCTTTCCTACCGCAAGAGTCCCAAACGGCTGGACTGAGCGTATGCTGTTCCGCGTGTTGGCGCTGGTGCAAAAGGAGTTTCTGGCTCTGCTGAAGGATAGGCAGAGCCGGTTCGTGATTATCGGGCCGCCAATCATCCAACTGGTCGTCTTCGGCTACGCGGCCACATTCGACGTGACGAACGTGCCGGTGGCCGTGCTGGACGAGTGCAACACGCTCCTGTCGCGCGACCTGACGGCCCGGTTCGTCGCTTCGCCCAACTTTCAGTTGGTGGCCCGGCTGGAGCAGCCCGGCCAGATTGCCCCCGTGCTGGATCGCCAGCAGGCCATGCTGGTGCTCCACATCCGGCAGGACTTCCAGCGGAAGCTAAGCACGCTGGGCACGACAGAGGTGCAGTTGATCCTCGATGGCCGCAACTCCAACACGGCGCTCATCGTGTTGGGCTACGCGCAGGGGATTATCGAGGAGTTCAACGCCACACTGCGCCGGCGCCGGGGGCGCCTGGCCCAGGTGCCGGCTCAGGTGGTCAGCCGGGCCTGGTTCAACCCTAATTTGCAGAGCCAGTGGTTCATCGTGCCGGGGATTGTGGGCCTGCTCACGCTGGTGGTGACGATGCTGGTAACGGCCCTGAGCGTGGCCCGGGAACGCGAACAAGGCACCTTCGATCAGTTGCTGGTTACGCCCTATCGCCCTTACGAGCTGCTGCTGGGCAAGGCGCTGCCGGGTTTTCTGATCGGGCTGGTCGAAGCCACCTTCATCGTGCTGGTGGCCGTGTTCTGGTTCCGCGTGCCGCTGGTGGGCAGCCTGGGCGTGCTGTACCTGGGCGTGGCTGTGTTTTTGCTTTCGGCCATTGGGGTGGGGTTGATGATCTCCTCGCTGGCCAACACCCAGCAGCAAGGACTGCTGGGAGCGTTTTTGTTCCTGGTGCCGGCAATTATCCTCTCCGGCTTTGCCACCCCGATTGCCAACATGCCCCCGGCCGTGCAGAAACTCACGCTGGTCAATCCCATGCGGTATTACCTGGTGATTCTTCGCGGGGTGTTCTTGCAGGGAGCCACGCTGGAAGAGCTGGCCGACCAGTTCTGGCCCATGTTGGGCATCGCCGCCGTGACGCTGGCGGTGGCCACGGTGATGTTCCGCCGCCGGATTTATTGAGCTTGAGGGGACCGGGCGCGGTGGAAGGAAGAGGCGCATCCTCCCGGCGGCAGCTTCGGTTTCCTGCTGGGCAGTGCCCGCGGCAGAAGATTAGAATGAAGCACCGTCGAACCATACCGGTTGACCAACAGCCCCTTTCCTTCTGGAGAGAAAAACCATGTCTGCCCGTGCGTGCCTGAACAAGCACAGTCTCTGGCGGCCGCTTCCACCGGGTTGCGTTTGCCTTGCCGGCCTGTTGGCTCTGCTGGCCGCCGTGTTTGGGATGCCCGAGCTGAACCGCAGCCGCGGCGTTCGGGCCGAGGAAGAAGCGGCCCAGTATTGGGTCTATTTCGGCACCTACACCCATGGGGGCAAGAGCCAAGGCATCTATGTCAGCCGCCTGGACGTGCAATCGGGACGGCTCTCCTCGCCGGTGCTGGCTGCTCGGGTGGTGAACCCTTCGTTTCTGGCCATTGCTCCCAGCAAGCGGTTCCTGTATTGCGTAACCGAAATCGGCAGCTACCAGAAGAAACGCACCGGCGCGGTGGCTGCGTTTGCCCTGAACCGGCAGAACGGCTCGCTGGAAGAACTCAACCGCCAGCCTTCGGGTGGGGCCGGACCGTGCCACCTGGTGGTGGACGCCACGGGCCGCAACGTGCTGGTGGCCAACTACGGCGGCGGCTCGGTGGCCGTGCTGCCGGTGGACGAACTGGGCCGGCTCAAAAAGCCCAGTTGCGTCATCCAGCACCGGGGAAGCAGCGTCAACCCCCGGCGGCAAAAGGGACCGCACGCCCATTCGATCAACCTGGATCGCAACAACCGTTTTGCCTTTGCTGCCGACCTGGGCCTGGACAAGGTGCTCATCTACCGCTTCGATCCCCAGGCCGGCACACTGGAGCCGAACGACCCGCCGTTTGTCAAAATGGCTCCCGGCTCGGGCCCCAGGCACTTTGCGTTTCATCCCAACGGGCGTTTCGCCTACGTAATCAACGAGATGCTCTGCACCGTGACGGCCATGCGT
>WFOE01000160.1 GCA_015488215.1 Planctomycetales bacterium | reverse complement strand
TCGCTTTGGAGCTTTTCGGTTCCCTTGTGTTTGGGAATCTCGCTCAGCATCACCTGGAGCCACTTCAGCTCCTCTTCCGGTGTGCTGGCACGGCGGTACTGCTCCTCGGCCTTGAGATACTGGGGGGTCAGATTCGCAGGCATGGCCCGATGCTTCCCCGAGAAACCGGCTTCACTGGGCGGCCGAAGCGGCCAGGGCGTCTGCCAGCGATTTTACAAACGCTTCCACTTCCTGCAAAACGTCCTCGGCAGGCTGCTGGGCGGCCCGAGCCACGCGGCGAACGATGGCCGAACCGACGATTACTCCGTCGGCCACCGGCGCCAGCAGCCGGACGTGTTCCGGGGCCGAAATGCCAAAGCCCACGCAAACCGGCACCGGCGAGTGCTGCCGGAGTTGAGCCACCTGCCGGGCGAGCTGTTCGGGCAGCCGCTGGCGTTCGCCGGTGATGCCCGTGACCGAAACGTAATACAAAAACCCCGTGCTGGCTTGGGCGATGCGCCGTGCCCGCTCCGGCGGCGTGGTGGGCGTGACCAGTTGCACCAGCGAAAAATCGTGCCGCCGGCACACCTGCCGCATGGGATCGGCTTCTTCGATGAGCAGATCGGGCACAATGGCCCCGGCCGCTCCGGCTTCCTGGGCCTCGGCGACGAACGGCTCCAGCCCGTGCCGGTAGCAGATGGCATAGCTGGTCATCAGCACGACGGGAGCCTGTAGCTCGGGAGTCACCTGCCTCAGCATGTCGAAGATCTGCTGCAGCCGCACGCCCTGGGCCAGCGCGCGGGTGTAGGAGCTTTGGATCACCGGCCCGTCGGCAATCGGGTCGCTGTAGGGCACGCCCAGTTCGATCACGCCGGCCCCGGCTCGGTCCAGCACCCGGAGCACCCGAGCGGTGAACTCCAGCGAAGGATCGCCCGCGGTTACAAACGGCACCAGGGCCTTGCGGCCTTGTTCTTTCAGACGGGCAAACGCGGCATCGACGGCGGACATGGCAACGTGGGTCTTTCCCAAAAGTTGCAAGGGCGAAAAACAAGCCGTGGGGAGGACGAAACCGGCGGTCGGCGGGCCGTTACCAGCTTACTCCGCGCAGGCGGGCGATTTCGTGGGCGTCCTTGTCCCCCCGGCCGGAGAGGCAAACCACCACGGCTTTCTCCGGCGGCATCTCCCGGGCCAGCTGGATGGCCTGGGCCAAGGCGTGCGAGCTTTCCAGTGCGGGCAGGATTCCCTCGTAGCGGGCCAGCAGGTCGAAGGCTTCCAAGGCTTGCTGGTCCGAACAGTGCGTGTACTGCACGCGGCCGGTTTCTTTCCAGTAGCTGTGCTCGGGGCCCACGCCCGGGTAGTCGAGCCCGGCCGAAATGGAATGGACCGCGCAGGTTTGTCCGTCTTCGTCCTGCATCACGTAGCTGAAACTGCCGTGCAGTACCCCGGGAGCACCGAACGACAGCGGAGCGGCGTGTTCCCCGGGAGCCGTGCCCCGACCGCCGGCTTCCACGCCCACCAGCTTCACCTCCTCGTGCGGCACCAGCGGATGGAACATGCCCGCGGCGTTGCTTCCCCCGCCCACGCAGGCGACCACCACCTCGGGCAATCGGCCCAACTGCTCCCGGCACTGCCGGATGGTTTCGCGGCCGATGACCGACTGGAAATCGCGGACGATGGTCGGAAAGGGGTGCGGGCCGACGACCGAGCCGAGGATGTAATGCGTCGTTTCGACCGAACTCATCCAGTCTCGCAGCGCCTCGTTGATCGCGTCGCGCAGCGTTTGCGAACCGCTGGTGACCGGGCGCACCTCGGCCCCCAGCAACTGCATGTTGAACACGTTGGGCCGTTGGCGGCGGATGTCCTCCTGGCCCATATAGACCACGCACTCCAGTCCGAACCGGGCGCAAGCGGTGGCGGTGGCCACGCCGTGCTGACCGGCGCCGGTTTCGGCAATCACGCGGCGTTTGCCCATCCGCACGGTAAGCAGCGCCTGGCCCAGCGTGTTGTTGATCTTGTGGGCACCGGTGTGGTTCAGGTCTTCGCGCTTGAGCCAGATCTGGGCTCCGCCCACGTGCCGGGAAAGCCGCTCGGCGTGGTAAAGCGGCGAAGGCCGGCCCACGTAGTGCCGCAGCAGCTCGTCCAGCTCATGCAGGAAGCTGGGATCGGCCAGGGCTTTTTCGTACTCTTGGGCCAGTTGGTCCAGGGCGTAGGTGAGCGTCTCGGGCACATATCGGCCGCCGAAGGGACCGAAGCGGCCTCGGGCGTCGGGTACTTGCGACAAAGCACTCATGCGTTACCGGCTCGGGGCAAGGGGAGCAAACCATCCGGAGGCCGAAGCGGTGCCTCCGTTTCCCCGAGTTTCCCCCGGCTCTGGCGGTAAATCAACCGGGGCCGGTTCAGAACGAGCCCCGCTTGGGCCAACGGCAAGCACCAACTGCAATCAAACGCCACCGGGCAAAACCAAAGAAAAACGGCGAACCGCAGCGGGTGCGGCTCGCCGGGTGTCGTATGCGTTCCGTGGCGCAGGTTTCCCACGCCGGTTACGGATCCAGGCTAAAGGGGAGATCGGTCGCTGTGGGTACGTCGCTTGTGGCGCTGCTGCCCCACAGCTCGGCGGTTACGCTGGTTTGTGCCGCGGATTGTGCTGCCTTGGGCTGGGGTGCTTTCCGGAACGGTTCGTCAAGCCGGCGAGGCCGATTGGCAGCAGCCACTTGCGGCGGCTGGTGTTTTGGGGCGGGCCGGGTTGCTGGTTTGCTATGCGTGTAGCCCACCAGCACCGTGTTGGCCGCCGGAGTTCCCTTTGCGGCGGTTTGGGTTTCGGCCTGTTTCACAGGAGTCGAGCCAGCCCGTGTCGGTCGGCTCTTCCGCCGGGCGGCGCGGGCCAGTTTCTGGCGTTGCTGCTTGAGAAGCCGCTTTCGCTCGCCGAGTTGAGCCAGTGCTTCGGCCGCCGGGCGAAGGTTTTTGTTGAGCGAGAGGGCCTGGTCGTAATAGTGAATCGCCCGGTCCATCTCACCCAACTGCGTGCAGACGTAGGCCAGGTTGGCATAGGCGGCCGCATCGTCGCCCGTGCGGCGGAACATGGCCAGAGCCTTGTCGAACTTGCCTTGGGAACCGAGCACCAGGCCCAGGTTCACCGCCGCCCGCTTGTGACCCGGGTTGGCCTGAAGGGCCTGTTCCAGATACTGCTGGGCCACATCCAGGCGGTGCTGCAAGTAGTACAGGTAGCCCAGGTCGGCCAACAGATCGGGCGACCGTTGGCCCAACTGGTAGGCTTGCTGGAGGTACTGTTCGGCTTGTTCCAGCTTGCCTTCCCGGGCAGCCATCACCCCCAGGCGATGGTACACGCGGCCGTCGGAAGGGTTCTGCTGCAAGAGCAACTGGTAGGCCCGGCGTGCCCGATCCAGTTGGTTTCTGCGTTCGAGGATCCGGGCCAGTTTGAAGTCGGCCTCGTACTGTTTTGGGTTGGCCGGAACGGACGCCTGCATGGCGGCTTTGTCGCTCCGCGGCGAGGGCCGTTGCACCAAGGCCTTTTTGCCGGTACCGATCTGCGAGATCGACGGCAACGTGGATTCGGTCGTGGTGGCACAGCCCACGGCGGTTCCCAGCACCAGCAGTGCGAGGGCTTTGCGCCAGGCGGAAAAACGCATGGTAACTCCTTTTAC
>WFOE01000159.1 GCA_015488215.1 Planctomycetales bacterium | reverse complement strand
CGGAAGGGCAGTGTCACTTAGCGGAGTTTTCTCGCTGGGTATTCGCTTCGGCTGCCGCTGCGTTGCGGCAACACGAGGTGGCCCTGGCCGTAATCTATGTGCCCGCGGTGTTGGCGGCGGCGTATCTTTTCGGCCCCAGCTCACCTTCCTTTGCCGCCGTGGCCGAACAGTGCACTCAGCACCTGCTGGAGTTTGCCCGGGAACTGACGGGCGAAGAGGTGCTCTTCCTGCTTGATCCCTGGGGGCTGGAACGCGCCGCTGCTTGCGTGGAACTGGAGCCGCTTGCCGCCCAAGTGGACCAACTGGCCCGAACTCTCCCGACCGAATCGCTTCCGGCGGAGCACGCCTTGTTTACGCTGCGAGTGGAACATCAGGTGGCCTGTTTGAGCTGGTCGCCCCAGGTTCCGCTCGATGCAGCGGAGCTTGCCGAACAACTGGCCTCGGCCACACCAGGCGTTGAACCGCTGGAGCCTGAGCAGTTGGGCCTGCATCAGCCCGGGAGCCATGCCGCGGCGCAGCGGCAGTTGTGGTTCGTGGCTCCGGAACAAGCGGTGTTTCTCCCCCCGGCACAGCCCGGCGACACGTCCGAGGCGGCTTCGCCTCGGCTGCGCGTTTGCTGCTGGGAGCTTGGCCGCTGGCTTGGGCGTTGGGGATTGCGGCTACCCCAATCCGGGCAGCTTTCCTGCCCGCAAGCCACCCACGGCCGGAGTGCCGAAACGCCGCGGCAACAGGGCATGCTGTGGACCAACACCCCGGGCGTGCTATTTGCTCCCGTGCTTTCGGACCTGGACCTGGCCGGACTGGTCCTTTCCCACTGGGGCGTGTAGCCGCCCCCCCGGAATCGGGTTCGGAGCGTACCACGATCCTTGGCGTGTTCCCCTTGTACGACTCGCCAGGTTTACTTGCCTGGGGCCGCGTTGTCGTTTACCACGAAGAAAACCGCTGCCAGGACGAAGACCGCCCGCGGCAGTTTTGTCTTGCTGCGGGGCTGATGCCCGTTTCGTTTCCGCCGGGGAACGCCTGCCATGAGCCGATACATCCTCGCCCTGGACCAGGGGACCACCTCGAGCCGGGCCATTCTGTTCGATCACCATGGCCAGCCCGTCGCTTCCGCCCAGCAGGAGTTCCGCCAGATTCTGCCCCGGCCAGGCCACGTGGAACACGACCCGGAAGATATCTGGCAGTCCCAACTGCAAACCGCCCGGCAAGCGCTGGCTCGGGCCCAAGTGGAGCCGCAACAAGTGGCCGCCGTGGGCGTAACCAACCAGCGGGAAACCACGGTGCTTTGGGAACGGGACTCGGGCCGGCCGGTCGCTCCGGCCATCGTGTGGCAAAGCCGAGTGTCGGCCCCCATCTGCGAGCAACTCCGCCGCCAGGGGCTGGAGGAGCTGTTCCGCCGCAAGACCGGGCTGGTGCTCGACCCTTACTTTTCCGGCACTAAGATCAAACACCTGCTGGACGCCACGCCGGGCCTGCGAGAGCGGGCCGCCCGGGGCGAAGTCCTCTTTGGCACCGTGGATACGTTCCTGCTCTGGCGGTTAAGCGGCGGGCGGCTGCACGTGACCGATCCGAGCAACGCTTCGCGCACGCTGCTCTTCAACATTCATACGCTTGAGTGGGACGACGAACTGCTGCGAGTGCTCGAAGTGCCGCGGGCCATGCTGCCCCAGGTCTGTCCGAGCAGTTGCGTTTATGGCCAATGCGATCCGCAGTGGTTCGGGCATCCCATTCCGCTAGCAGGCTGCGCCGGGGACCAGCAAGCAGCCACGTTCGGCCAGGGCTGCTTTTCGCCCGGCGAAGCCAAGAACACCTACGGCACCGGCTGCTTCATGCTGATGAACACCGGCACCGAGCCGGTCGCTTCGGACCATAAACTGCTGACCACCGTGGGCTGGCAACTGGGAGACCAAACCACCTACTGCCTGGAAGGAGCCGTGTTCGTCGCCGGCTCAGTGGTGCAGTGGCTTCGGGACGGGCTGGGGCTGATCGAGTCGGCGGCCCAAGTGGAACAACTGGCTCGAACCGTGCCCGATTCCGGCGGCGTGTACTTGGTGCCGGCCTTCGTGGGCCTGGGTGCCCCCTACTGGGACCCTTATGCCCGAGGGTTGGTCATCGGGCTGACTCGCGGCACCACGGCGGGCCATCTGGCCCGGGCCGCTTTGGAGTCGATTGCGTTCCAGTCGGCCGATCTGGCCGAGGCGATGCAGCGCGATTCCCGCATCCGGCTTTCGTCGCTGAAAGTCGACGGCGGGGCGGCGGCCAACGACCTGCTGATGCAAATGCAGGCCGATCTGCTCGGCGTGCCCGTGCGCCGCCCGCGAGTGGCCGAAACCACTTCCTTGGGTGCCGCCTATCTGGCTGGACTAGCTGTGGGGTTTTGGGACTCCCTGGACCATCTCCGGCGGCACTGGGCACTGGACCGGGAGTTTCAGCCCGAGATGGACCCTGATACGCGCAAACAACGCCGCGCCCGCTGGCACCAGGCGGTCAAGCGCTGCCTGGGCTGGGAATCGCCCGAGTCCTAGCCCAGGTGCCCCGCGAAACAGAAGCTCCACACCCCGATTCCACGACGCAGCTCCACCCGGAAAAAAAGAAAAACCGCTCCGAATCGGCTTGACTGTGTACATCCGTATAATGTACATTTGTGAGTGTGGGAAGCGTGATGGAACTCGTCCCTCGGCAGGAAAACGTGGCCATGGTCGATCTTTCCCAACTCACACGGCGGCAGCGGGAAGTTTACGAGTTCATCCGCGAGAAGATTCGCTCTCGCGGCTATGGACCCACGGTGCGCGAAATCGGCCGGCACTTTAACATCCGCTCGCCCAACGGAGTGATGTGCCACTTGCGGGCGCTGGAGCGCAAGGGACTCATTACCCGGGAGCCGAACATGTCCCGGGCCATCATGCTCACCGGGGAAGCGGCCACCGCCGGCGGGACGGGGCTGCCGTTGGTGGGTCAGATTGCCGCCGGTGTGTTGCACGAGGCAATCGAGCAGCGAGAAGAGCTGGACCTGAGTTCGCTGTTCTCGGGCGACAACCTGGTGGCCCTGCGCGTGCGGGGCGACTCGATGATTGAAGACCAGATTGCCGACGGCGATTATGTGATTCTCCGCCGCCAGGAGACGGCCCAGCCGGGGCAGATCGTCGTGGCTCTGACCGACGAGGGCGAAGCCACGCTCAAACGCTGGTATCCGGAACCGGAAAACGGGCGGATTCGCCTGGAACCGGCCAACGCGGCCATGCAGCCCATTTACGTGAAGAACGCTCGTGTGCTGGGGGTAGTCGTGGGCGTGGTCCGGCGCTTGGACTAGCCCGGCCCGCAGGCAAACAAGCCGTTTCGGCCCCTGCGGCTTGCGGCGGCCAGCTCCGAATGGCCCTCGGTTGCACTTTGGGGACGGCGCGTTACTGGCCAAGCGCCTGCTGCCACAGGCGCCGCCACCAGGAGGACTGCTCGGCGTCGGCCTCTGGCGGCCCCGAGGGTTTTTCGTCCGCGGCGGAGCTTGCCCGCGACCAGGAACGCCCTTTCTTGGACGAAAACAGCGAAGGCAACGGACTCCTGATGCGCCGCGAGGCCCGTTGGGCCGACTCGGTATCATCGTCCGGGTCAATCTGTCCGGGCCGGGGCAGGGCGTCGATTTCCAAACGCGAATCGGCTGGCAGCACTTTCTTCACCGCGGCTTGCTGGAGCAGTTGGGCCACGTCCGGGTAAGTGCCCCCCAGTTCGGCCACGGCGCGGATGACTTCGTCCACCCGAGGCGAAACCTGCCGCTTTTCCAGCGGTTTGCCAAGCTCGAAACGGCTGACTGTAACTGGTCCCCCCGGCGGGGCTTTGACCAGAATGTGCTTGCCCGCTTCCAGCAACAGCGGCGTCTGGAACTGCTGGTCGGCTCCGAACAGCACCACCTCGGGCCGGAAGGAGCGGGCCAGGTGAATCATCTTTGGCCCGGTGGTGGCCAACACGTGCAGGTAGAACTGCTTGTTGAGCAGCTCGCCCCGAACCAGCGGATCCCGGCGGTTCATGGCCCATAGGGCCCGGAACGCCCCGTACCGGGTCTGGGCGCTGCGCACGTGGAGCAACTGGCGGAGTTGCTCGTAGGCTTCCGGGGTGTTCATGCTGCTCAGCGCCGCCAGGGCGAAGGGGCGGAGGAGCGGGTCGTTGCGAGCGGCCTGGGCCAGCACCGGGGCGGCTTTGCCTGAGTGTTCGTGGTCCAGGTAGGCCAGCGCCTCGGCCGCGTAGAACCGCACGTCGGCGTCGGAGGATTCCAGCCCTCGCAACAACACTTCCACGGCCTCGTGTCCGATGGCTTCCAGTTCCAGCGCCGCTTGGGCGGCCGTCTTGGGGTTCAGCAGCCGCTGCTGCAACAGATCCAACCTGGCGGTGCGCTGGACGCTGGATTCCTTCAAGGCAATCGCTCGCACCACTTGCAGGTAGCGGTCCACGTTGTGTTTGTAGCGGGGGTGGATGTTCAGCTCGATCCACTCGTCGTTCTTCGGCGTGGCCATGTTCTTCTTCAGCCCACGGTGGTAAACGTGGAACCGCTGGTTGATGGCATGGCCCACCTGGGCGCTGTAGGCCACGTTTTGAAAGCCGGGCCGCAGCATCAGCCCCACCGAGTACCCCTTGACCGCCACGCCGCCGCCCAGGACGCGCCCGCGGCGGGCAAGCTCCTTGCCGGCTTCGTCCGCCCCGGGATCGACCATCACCGGGCCGGCTCCCAGGGCCATCAGGCGTCCTTCGTGCACGGCTCCGCCCAGCACGGCTTTTTCGGTAAGGCGGGTTTCCAGTAGGTAGCCGCCGCGCAGGCTTTTGGTTTCGCTCCGCCCCGGCACGCGCAGCTCCAGGTCAAAGCGGTCCCCTTTTTCCATCCCGGGCCGAAGAATCCCCCGGACGATGACCAGGGCCGTATCGGGCCGGGCGAGCACTTTGCCCGGATGGGGCACGCCGCGTTTTCGCATCTCATCGACCAGCATGGCCCGATAAGCCCCCGGAGCCGGATCGCTGCCGGTGCCGGGCAGCCCCACAACCAGCCCGACGCCTTCGACGACGATTTGGTTCCGCCCGCTCACGAGAGCCACGTCGCCAATCAGGCGCGTTTTCTTTCGGGGAGAACCGCCGCCGGAAACTGCTTCTTCGGCCGAGTCGGCATCCCACGGCGGCAACGACAAATCGAGCACCTGGCAGCCGCCGGCTGCGACCAGCAGCAGCCCTAGCACCGCGCAGCCAAGCACCCGCACGCACCACGCACCGCGGCAAACCGAAAGCATTGCTGGCATAGCGAAACATCTTCTACCAAGGCGGCAACTCCGGCGCGTGGACTCTCCACGGCCCTGCAAAGGGGTGGCACCTTATTGCGACCCGCAGGCGCGGTCAATACCAACCGCGGGCACCAGCTCGCCCATTGGCAAAGCTCCCGGCAGAGTTTAGTTTTGCAGGAAACCGGCCGGCAGCTCCGTGTTGGTAAACCTCGTCCCTAGCACCGCTTGAGGAGATGCAATGAAAGCCGTGGCTGCGTTTCCGGGCAGTTCCCAGCCGCAGATGGTCCAACTGCCCGATCCGCCCGAGCCCCAGCCCCACCAGGTGCTTTGCCGTTCGCTGGAGTTGGGCATCTGCGGCACGGACAGGGAAATCCTGGCCGCTGCCCAGCCGCTTTGCCCCCCGGGGGAAGAGTTCCTGGTGCTGGGGCACGAGTCGCTCGCACGGGTCGAAGCGGTCGGCTCCCAGGCGGCCGAGCACCTGCAGGTGGGCGACCTAGTCGTGCCGGTAGTCCGCCGCCCCAAGTATCGCTCCGACCAGAAAGAAGCGTTGCCGGAACACGCTCCGCGGTGGATCCGGCGTCGCGTGGATATGCTCCCTTTTGGGTGCTACGTGGAACGGGGAATCGTCCACCAGCACGGACTCAGTTGTCCCTGGTGGCTCGACGAACCGCAGCACTTGTGGAAAGTGCCGCCGCAGCTTCGCCACGTGGCCGTGCTGACCGAGCCGCTGGCCGTGGCCGCCAAAGCGATTAACGAAGCGCTGCTGCTCCAGCAGGCACGACTCGGCCCCGATGCCTGGCAGGAACATCCGCCTCGGGTGCTGATTACCGGACTGGGCCCCATCGCCTTTGCCTGCCTGGTGATGGCCCGGGCACGAAACTGGCCCTGTACGGTCTGGGGGCGCGATGAGCCGGACTCGCAGCGAGCCACCCTGGCCCAGGACTGGGGAGCCGAATACCTGCGCGGGGAGCTGCCCTCGGAGCGGATTGAGAATGTCGAAGCCGGCGGTTTCGACCTGCTGCTGGACTGCACCGGGGCCGAAGAGGTGATCGTTCGCATGGCCCGGGCCGTGGCTTCCTGCGGCGTGATCGTCTGGCTGGGCAGTCGCCAACAGTTCAACGGGCCGGAGCTGGTCGTAACCGAACTGGTGCGAATCGGTCTGGTACGCAACCACATTCACCTGGGCTGCGTGAACGCGGCTCCCCGGGACTTCCAGGACGCCTTGCAGGTGCTGCAACGCCTGGCCGCCAAAGACGACTCCCTGCTACGGCGATTGATGACGGAGCGGGTCGCGCTAGAAGATTCGCTGGGGCTGTTTCATCGCCGCAACCGACAAACGATCAAGGCGGTGGTCCAGTTTGAGTAAGCCGCACCAGGGGCGTGGGATAAACCCAGTCCCGGGATTTGGGGCAAGGCTCCAGGCATGTAGAGTTTGCTCCCCACTCAGTTGTTAACTACCCACAATAAGTCTTTGAGCCAACCTGCAAACGGCACGACTCGGCGTTTCGGCAAGCCCCGGCTTCAGTCCGGGGAGAGTCGGTTTCAAAAATAAACGCCTGTTCCTGCATCGGTGCGGAAGCACCCTGCCGCTCCCGGCCGTGCCGTCCTCCGCCAGCTAAAGCTGGCGGCTCGCCGGGAAATCTTCTCTTCTGCTCAATAACTAAAACAATAACTACCCACTTAGCCCTGGCGGCCAAGCTGGAGCGGCAGGCTGAGCGGGAAGCCGCTGGGCTGGCCACCCCGGCGGATGCCTACCTGACCGATCCGGTGGACCAGTACGTTGAGGCGTTCCAGGACTACCTGCTGGAACGCAACCGGGATTCCATGTACCGCACCAACACCGTTTCCCGAATCCGGCGGGTGCTGGAACTGGGCCGCATTGGCCGACTAGCCGACCTGCAAGCCGACCGGGTGCGGGCTGCCCTGCGAGCGGTCCGCGAAACCGGCGTGGCCACCGCAACGGTCAACCACTACCTGACGGCCATCAAGACGTTTTCCCGGTGGCTCTGGAAACAAGGCCGCCTGGCAAGCGATCCGCTTGTGGGACTTTCTCGGCAGAACGCCGACGTGGATCGCCGCCACCTGCGGCGCGTGCTTTCCCCGGCGGATTTTGCCCGGCTGGTCGAAGCGGCGGAAAACTCGCCGCGGGTATTTCGCGGGCTTGCCGGGCCGGACCGGGCGGCGCTTTACATGCTCGCTGCCGGAAGCGGGCTGCGGGCAAGCGAGCTGGCAAGTGTCACCCGCGCCACGCTGTTGCTTGAGGCCGAACCGCCCCGGGTGCAGGTGCAAGCCGCTTACGCAAAAAACAGGCGGGACGATACGGTGCCGCTGCCGGTGGAAGTGGCCGACTACTTGCGGCAGTGGCTTGCCAGCCGGGGGGCGGTTCCCCTGGATCGGCAGACCAGGCTTTGGCCGGGCACGTGGCACAAGCGGGCCGCGGAAATGCTCAGGGCGGACTTGGCCGAAGCGGGCATCCCCTACGAGCTGGACGGCCAGGTGTTCGACTTCCACGCGCTGCGAGCACAGTATGCCACGCTGCTTGGACAGCAGGGGATAAACTTGCAAACGGCCCAGGCGCTACTGCGGCACAGTGATCCCAAGTTGACGGCGCGCACCTACACCAAGCTAGGCATCACCGACCTGGCCGGTACGGTCCAGGGGATTCGGCTGCGGGGGGCAGACAAAGACCGGCGGGCCGTGCAGGGCTGATGCAACCAAACCAAAGCTGCTTGTCTTTTGTGGTTGCACCTATGGTTGCACCTGTTTCTGTCTTTTGGGGGCTTTTTACGGCACAAGCTGACAGATAAGCCGTTTTTGATGGGTTGTCGGAAGTGCTTTGTTTGTCGCTACTTGGCACGAGCTGTCTTGGCGATTCTCAGTGAGGCTGCGGGGACTCGAACCCCGGACCTACGGATTAAAAGTCCGTTGCTCTACCGACTGAGCTACAGCCTCGACAAGGAAATACCTGTTTCAGCAACCTGTTTGTTGTTTGTAACTCCCTGGCAGGAAAGGGCTTATCTCCGCTGGCTCAGGAACACCCGCTGGGTGGAGCCGGGGCAGTTGATTTGGGTGCATTCAGTGTATTCGTAAGTGGGACAAAAACAAGTCAGGGTCCGGTGGGTACACCTCCACTTTTCGGAATCCTGCAGGTGGAGAAGCCAAAACTTTCTCGGAAGGAACGCCGGAATTTTTCGAAAGTTTTTCGTCGGGGCACAGCCGAGCGGCAGTCTTCACAGCCGAAACGACTCTTGGACGCGGTTCCCGTGGATATCTGAGGGGATTGCCCGATACAGCGTTGCTGGGCCAGTTCAGTTCATCTTTCCCTCACCGGATTCCATTCTGAAGCACCAGTAAAAACCGTATGCCTTACCTCCTCACGTTACCGGAAGGAAGCTTGCATTTCGGCGAGTCGTTCGGGCCACAATCGGAAGGCTCCTTCAGCAGCCCGGGCAGCCGGGGGATTTCCGAAACGGCAGGCCGCCCGGGCGGTGCTGGTCGGAGCCGGGGCGCCGAATCGGTTGCTTGGGCCTTCAGGGCCAAGCAACGCCACTTTTGCTAGTCCAAAAATCCGGCCAGTTCCTGGCTGCGGCTTGGCTGCTGGAGCTTGCGCACCGCCTTGGCTTCGATCTGGCGGATGCGTTCGCGGGTCACTTTGAAAATGGTGCCCACTTCTTCCAGCGTGTAGCTATAGCCGTCGCCCAGTCCGTAGCGGAGCTTGATGATTTCCCGTTCCCGATAGCTCAAGGTCTTGAGCACTTTGTTGATGCGCTCCTTGAGCATGTCCTGGGTTGCTCCCTGGACCGGGTTTTCCGCTTCCTGGTCGGGCAGCAGGTCGCCGAACTGGCTGTCCTCGCTGTTGCCCACGGGGCGGTCCAGGCTGATTGGGTAACGGTTCATGGCCATGACCCGCCGGGTTTCTTCCACGGGGGTGCCGGCCGCTTCGGCGATCTCTTCGATGGTGGGCTCGCGGCCGTATTCCTGGTAGAGCCTGCGGGCCACGTTGCGCACCTTGGACATGGTTTCGACCATGTGGACCGGAATGCGGATGGTGCGGCTTTGGTCAGCCACGGCTCGGGTGATGGCCTGGCGGATCCACCACGTGGCATAGGTACAGAACTTGAAGCCGCGGCGGTATTCGAACTTGTCCACCGCCCGCATCAGACCGGCGTTTCCTTCCTGGATCAGGTCCAGGAAGCTCAAGCCGCGGTTGCGGTATTTTTTGGCAATAGAGACAACCAGCCGCAGGTTGCCTTCGGAGAGCCCTCGTTTGGCTTCCTGATAGTCGGCATAGGCCTTTTTAAGGTACTCCACCCGGCGGCGGAGGCTGGTCGGAGTTTCCTGCAACATTTGCAAAATCTGACGGAACTGGTCCCAGAGCGGCTTTCGCTGCTGGGGCGGGATTTTCAGCCGCTTCATTTCGTCCAGTTGGCGTTTTAGTTCGTCCACCTGGCGGCTGAAACCTTCCAGGGCGTCGATGAGATTTTCGATCCGCTGGGTGCGCAGGCCCAGCTCTTCGACCAGGCGGACGGCCCGGGCCCGACGACGCCCCAGGCGGCGCCAGGCAGCCAGGCGTTGGGCTTTGCGGGCTTTTTTGGAAGTGGCCAGGCGATAGTCCCGTTTGTTCTGCCGCAACAGCGCCCGCAACGTGCGCAGGTTATGAGGCAACCGCTGGAGAATCTGGTTTTTTTCCAGCCGGTCGGTCACTGAAACCTGTACCGTGCGGTCAAAGGGGAGCTCGTTCTTGTAAACTCGAATGAGCGTCCGCACGGCCTGTTGCAGCACCCAGTCGCATTCCAACAACTTGCGTCGGAAGCGGGCGCGGGACATTTCGATCTGACGGGCCAGGGCGATTTCCTGCTGCCGGGTCAGCAGGGGGATTTCGCCCATCTGGGTCAGGTACATCCGCACCGGATCATCGGACCAGGTTTCAGTTTCTTCGGCCAGGAGCTCTTCGGTATCCGCAGCCGCTTCATTGAGGTCCACCGGTGTGGGGTCTTCCACCGGGAGGTCGTCTTCCAGCTCGTCCAGCTCTTCGGCTTCGGCCAGCTCTTCGACGACTTCTTCCGGGCTGGGAGAGTGATCGTCTTCCAGTTCCTCCAGCAGTGGGTTGTACATGGGCACCAGCTCTCCACCTTGGGGAGGGTTCAGCTTACGGACTTTCTGCCGGCCGCGTCGCCCCACAAGCGGGCGAATCGACCGCCAACGACCACAGGATCAGCACACCAGTTTTGCCGGCCCGGTGGAACCCCCGGAGGCAATTCCCGGGGCCGGGCCTTCTATTCAGGAGTGTAACACCGCTGGCAGCCGCCGAGGCGCGTAAAGCCTTGATTGGTAATAAATTACGGTGACAAAACTTTTATGGCTCCCGAACGCTTTCCCTGGGTTAACTAGTTTCGCGCCAGGGGACTGTTCCGCAGCGGTGTCCTCCTGCAAGGACTTTCTGCGGACCGGAGAAAACGGCTCGGCCAGCAAGCTCTACCGAGGCGCAACAGATCGTGCGGCTTTCCGCCCCCCTGGTCGTCCCGCCGGACGACATCCGCAACAACGGCTTCAGAATCATGCCGGTCAGGGCAATGGACTGCATGGATACGGCGCGGTGTGTCAACGAGGGGGAAAGCCCTGCGTCCAAACGACGCCCATCTCGCCTAGAGCTGTAGGATCCGGTTCCGCTGGTGGTCCGATTAATTCTAATCAGCACAACTATTTCGTCCAGTAGAACCGAACACAAAAATACAACCGACAAACAATTCCAGCCGTACTAACCCCCAAAACGACGGATGGGGCCAGAATCTGTCCCAAATTGGATTACACAGCCAACATATTGTAGTTGGCGAGGAACAGCAGTACTGCATATTGATTACTTTGGCTTGCTGGGGCCGCTTCATCCGCTCGGAGGACCCACTCGCTGGATGAGCATAGCCACCGCGTTGCCTCCGCCCAGGCACAGAGCGGCGACGCCGAATTGTTTGTCGTAGCGGGCCAGGGCGTGCATCAGGGTAACAAGCACGCGGGTGCCGCTGGCTCCTATTGGGTGTCCCAGGGCGACGGCTCCTCCGTGGACGTTGACCCGGTCCGGTTCCAGTTCGAGCTGTTTCAGGCAGGCCACCATTTGGGCGGCGAAGGCTTCATTCAGTTCAATCAGGTCCACCTGGGCTAGTTGCATGCCCGCTTTGGCCACGACGCGGCGAATCGCTTCCACCGGGGCGATGAACAGATCGCGGGGCTTGGCTCCCACGGTGACCGAAGCCACCACGCGGCACGTCAGCGGGGAACGGACACGGTGGGCCGTCTCCCGATCGGCCAGAACCACGGCCGCTGCTCCGTCGCTGAGTTGCGAAGCGTTTCCGGCCGTGACGGTCCCCTGGGCGGAGAACACCGGCTGGAGCCGAGCCAGGGTTTCGGGGGTGGTGTCCGGCCGAGGGCCTTCGTCCCGGGCAAGCAACACCTGCTCGGGCTCTTTGGAATGGGGGACCGGGACCACCTCGGCCTGGAAGACCCCTTGCTCCCAGGCGGCCACGGCCCGGCGATGGCTCTCGGCGGCGAAGCGGTCCTGTTCTTCGCGGGAAACCTGGTACCGGGACGCGGTGTATTCAGCCACCAGTCCCATCGCCTGGTCTTCAAACGCGCACCACAGCCCGTCGTGCAGCATGTGGTCCACCGCTTGCTGATGCCCAAACTTCCACCCTTGCCGCACCCGGGGCAGCAGAAACGGGGCCTGGCTCATCGATTCCATACCCGCGGCTACCACCAGCGAAGAGTCGCCGCAGCGGATCGCCTGGGCGGCCAGCATGGCTGCTTTTAGCCCTGAGCCGCACACTTTGTTCACTGTCACGGCGGCCACGCTCTCGGGCAGTCCCGCGGCCAAAGCAGCCTGCCGCGCCGGGGCTTGTCCCACCCCGGCCGTAAGCACCTGTCCGGCGATTACCTCCTCCACTTCGCCCGGGTCCAGGTGCAACTGTTCCAGCAGTCGGCGGATTGCCACGGCGGCCAACCGGGGAGCCGGCACCGAGCTGAGCGAGCCGAGAAACTTGCCAATCGGGGTGCGCACTCCGCCGAGTAGATAGGCTTCAGCCATCGTCGAAACTCTCTTTCCGAAGGCGACCTGACTGCCCCCATTGTAGAAAAATAACAGTCCGACGCCCGCACCACTTTGCGGCCGAACGATGTGTTCTCTGGGGAAGTATGCCCTGCGGGGGCTTCGCTACAACACTCGCCGCAGCCGCAATTGGTCCAGCGTCACGGCGGCGATGATGATTACGCCGACGATAATGTCCTGGTACAGGTCGGAGACGCCCAATCGCGTGCACCCGTACTGAATCAACTGGATGAGCACGGCTCCAGCCAGGGTGCCCAGCACGGAGCCGCGGCCGCCGCTCAAGCTGCCCCCGCCGATGACCACGGCAGCGATGACTTTCAGCTCCACGCCCATGCCGCCGGTGGGATGGCCTTCGCCCCCCAGTTCCGCAAAGCGGAACAGGCCGGCCACCCCCAGGAACAGCCCGGCTAGCGTGTACACCAGGATGCGGGTGCGATGGATGGGAATACCGCACAGCCTGGCGGTCGCCTCGTTGGAGCCCAGGGCGAACACGTGGCGGCCAAAGACGGTCAAATGCAGCAAGCCCGCGGCAAGCAAAGCCAGGACAAACATAAGCCACACCGCAGGGGAGAACACCATCCAAGGCTGCGAGGGCAACGGAGCCACCATCGCCGGTACCCAGGCGGGTGTGAGTTCGTAAACGCGGATGGGCACATCCCCGGCGATGACCCGGGCCACTCCCTGAAAGATGGTCATGGTGCCCAGCGTAACGATGAACGGCACCACTCGCAGCGAGGTAATCAGCGTGCCGTTGACCGCTCCGGCCACTGCACCGGTAAGCACGCCGCCGAGGAAAGCCACCGGCAGGGGGAATTGCTGCTGCAACAGCCAGGCAGTAATCGTAGCCACCAGGGCCATGGCTGTGCCGGCCGAAAGGTCGATCCCGCCGGCGACGATAATCAGCGTCATGCCCAAGGCGGCCGTACCCACGATGACCGACTGGGCCAACACCGTCTGCACGCTAGCCCAACTTACCAGCGAACGGCCCGTCTCCCGCTGGGCGTCCAGCACGGCAAACACCAAGGCGACCAGGGCAATGCCGATGAAAGGACCCAACAGATCGCGCAGGTGGCGGCCCAGGCCCCCGGGGACGATTTGCCGGGGAGTGTTGTTCTCGGAGCGGCTCATGGTTCGTGTCGTGCAGTTGCTTTCAAGGGGACAGGAGGAAGCCCGTAGACGAATGAAACAACTCAATTGGAAGGAGGCGAATCGGGCCAGGCGGAACCCAGGGCCACGGCCAGCACTTTATCCTCGGTCCACTGCCGGGCCGGCAACGCAGGGGAAAGTCGCCCGCGGCACATTACGGCCACCCGGTCGCACACTTCCAGCAGTTCCTGAATGTAGGAAGAGACGAACAGCACCGCTTTACCCTCGGCGGCCAGTTGGCCCATCCAGCGGTACAGTTCGGCTTTGGTGCCTACGTCGATTCCCCGGGTCGGCTCGTCCAGCAGCAGCACGTCGGCCTGCTGGTGCAGCACGCGGCCAAAGGCCACCTTTTGCTGATTGCCGCCGGAGAGCTGATAGACCGGTTGCCGGGGATCGCGAGCCTTAATCTGCAGGCGTTGCATCCACCGGGCCGCTTCGCGCCGCCGCAGCCCGGGGCGAAGCACTCCCCAACGACTGTAGGGGGCCAGGCGACTCCAGGTCAGGTTGTCTTCCAGTGGCTGGTCCAGAGCCAGCCCTTCGCTTTTGCGGTCTTCGGCTACGTAGCCCATGCCGGCTTGGATCCGCGCCGCAGGCGAAGCCCCCGGCACGTGGCCGGCCACCAGCACCCGACCGCTTCGGACCGGATCCAGGGCGTAAAGGCACCGCAGCAACTCGGTCCGGCCCGAGCCGACCAGCCCCGCGATGCCCAGGATTTCGCCTCGCCGCAGTTCCAGTTGGGCTTCCCGAGGCAAGGGGTTCCCCTGCAACTGCTCGACGCGCAGTACGACTTCCCCCGGCGTGTGAGGCACGTGGGGGAAGAGTTCTTCCACCTGGCGGCCCACCATCAACGCAACCAGTTCGTCCTGGCTCACTTGGTCCAGCGAGCCGGAGGCCACCGAACGCCCATCGCGGAGCACCGTGTAGCGCTGGGCAATCTGGCGAACCTCTTCCAGAAAGTGGCTGATGTAGATGATGCCTGCGCCGGTGCGTCGCAGCCGGGCCACCACGTCGAACAGGCGTTCCACGTCCCGTTGCGGCAGGGAGCTAGTGGGTTCGTCCAGCACCAGTACGCGGGCGCGGCGGACCAGCGCCCGGGCGATTTCCACCACTTGCTGTGCTCCCAGGGGCAGGCGGCCCACTTTGGTTCGCGGGTCCAGTTCCTCGTGCCCCAGTTGGGCCAACACGCGGCGGATTTCTTCTCGGGCTCCGCGTCGGGAAAGCCCCAGCCAAGCCCATCGCCGTTCCTGGCCCAGCATGATGTTGTCTTCGACCGAGAGGTCGGGGGCCAGGTTCAGTTCCTGGTAAATCATGGCCACGCCGGCCTGAAGCGCTTCGCCCGGTCCGCCCGGCCGGTAGGGACGCCCCAGCAGGGTCATGCTACCCTGGTCCGGCTGGTAGGCTCCGGCCAGGATTTTCATCAGCGTGCTTTTGCCGGCCCCGTTTTCGCCGATAAGGGCCAGCACTTCGCCGGCGTGAAGTTCCAGCGACACTTCCTGTAGCGCTTGGGTTGCGCCGAAGCGTTTGGAAATCCGCTGCATGGAAAGCAAAGGGGCGGCCTGGTTCATGGCGGTTTTCCGGCGGCACGGCCACGGAAACATGGGAGCAAACGAGATGTTGCCTCTCTATTCAAATCGCTCCCCCCGGGGCAAACAAGGCGCGCGGCACCGGGACGGCAAAACATTTGCTCCCGGCCCGTGCGGTGTACACAATAAGAGCGTTTTACAAAACCTTCCGCCGCCGCTCCCATCTTCTGGCGCGGTGTTTGCCCGCTGGAGGTTTGTAACAGCCTGGAAAAATCCGCCCGGTGGTGCCGGTGGGTCGCCCGGTACTTTGGTGGACACGCCTGTTTGCCTTCTACGCTTTCCGCGAGGTTGGTTTTATGAAACGTACTGCTGCCGTGGTTGTTCGAACGGTGGTTCTGGCCGGCGTGCTGGTGGCAATGGGCCACGCGGCCGCGTGGGCCGAATCCCTGCGGGTGCTTCCTCCCGGGGAAAAGCCGCAGGACCGACGGCTTGGCCCACTGAAGGACTTGAACGGCTATTTCCCGTTCCAGGTGCCCGAGACCCCTCAGCAGTGGAAAGCCCGGCGCGAATACGTGCGGCGGCAGGTGTTGGTTTCCCAGGGTTTGTGGCCGCTGCCGCCCAAGCCCCCGCTCAACGCAGTAATCCACGGCCGGCGCGACATGGGCGATTACACGATTGAAAAGGTCTATTTCGAGAGCCTGCCGGGCTTCTACGTGACGGGCAATCTCTACCGGCCCA
Organism: Planctomycetales bacterium; assembly: GCA_015488215.1. GTDB lineage: Bacteria > Planctomycetota > Planctomycetia > Pirellulales > S012-138 > S012-138. The sequence continues at coordinate 6,585 of WFOE01000159.1, read as the reverse complement.
AGAACATCCGCGGCAAAGTGCCCGCGGTGGCCTGCCCGCACGGCCACTGGGCCAATGGGCGGTTTCACGACGCCGGCCTGAAACGCGTGCGGCAGCAGATCGCCCGGGGCGAAGAACGTTTTGAACAAGGAGGCCGCAGCCCCCTGCAAGCCCGCTGCGTGCAACTGGCCCGGATGGGCTGTGTCGTGTTCCACTGGGACATGATTGGCTATGCCGACAGCGTGCAGTTGGCTCACCGGCCCGGTGTGCGCGAGCACATGAACACGATGGAAAACTGGGGCTTTTTTAGCCCGCAGGCCGAGCTGCGGCTGCAAAACATGATGGGGCTGCAAACCTGGAACTCGATTCGTTCGCTGGACTTTCTGCTCTCGCTGCCTGAAGTGGACCCGCAGCGAGTCGGCGTTACCGGGGCAAGCGGCGGTGGAACGCAGACGTTCATGCTCTGTGCGGTGGACGATCGCCCCACGGTGGCTTGTCCCGCCGTGATGGTTTCCACCGCCATGCAGGGCGGCTGTAGCAGCGAGAACGCCCCTTACCTGCGGGTGGGTACGGGCAACGTGGAGATTGCCGCCCTGTTCGCTCCCCGCCCGCTGGCGCTGACGGCGGCCAACGACTGGACCCGCGAAATGCCCACCAAGGGATTTCCGGAACTGAAGCGGCTTTACCGCCTGCTGGGAGCCCCGCAGAACGTCACGCTGGGGGCCTTCTTGCAGTTCGGCCACAACTACAACTCGGTCAGCCGGCACTTCATGTACCAGTGGTTCAATCGCCATCTGAAGCTGGGACTGCCCGAGCCGGTGCTGGAACGCGATTACCAGTTCCTAACCCGGGACGAGCTGACCGTCTGGGACCAGGACCACCCGGCTCCTCGAGAACGCGGCGACCAGTTCGAACGCCGCCTGGTCCGCTACCTGACCACCACGGCCGAAAAACAACTGGCCGCCCTGGTGCCGCATGACGCCAAAGAACTCCAGGAGTATCGCCGCGTGGTGGGCGGGGCCCTGGAAGTGCTGCTGGGCCACCGGCTCCCGGACAAGGAAGAGCTGGAGTTCAAAAAGGTCCAGGAGAAAGACCGCGGCGATTTTCTCCTCTTTACCGGATTGCTGCGCAACACCACGGTCGGTTCGGAACTTCCGGTGGCGTTCCTGCTGCCCAAGCAGTGGAACAAGCAAGTGGTGGTCTGGGTTACCGACCAGGGGAAATCGGGCCTGTTGGACGACCAGGGCCGCTGGCGAAGCGGCGTGCGGCGGCTGCTTGAATCCGGCTACTGCGTGGCGGCGGCCGACCTGCTCTACCAGGGCGAGTTCCTCTCTCCCGGCGAAAAGTTCCAGAAGACGCGTCTGGTCGGCTCGGGCCGGGGCAAGTGGAAGTACTGCGCGTGCTACACCTTCGGCTACAACTTGCCGGTCTTCTCGCAGCGCGTGGGCGACCTGTTGACTTTGATTGCCTTCGTCCGCCACCACAAACAGCAGCCCGAGCAGGTGCACCTGGTCGGCCTGGGGGCCGGAGCGCTGTGGGCCGCCGCGGCCCGCGTGCTGGCTGGCAAGGAGGTGGACCGCCTGGCTGTGAGCACCGAGGGCTTCCGCTTCCGGCAGATCAATCGCATTGACCACCCGCATTTTGTCCCAGGGATCGTCAAGTACGGCGACTTGCCCGCGCTGCTGGCCCTTTCGGCGCCGCATCCGACGTGGGTGGCAGGCGAAGGGGAACAAGGATGCCCGCTGGTGAACCAGGTGTACCGCGCCGCTGGCTCTCCAGGTCGGGTGGTCTGGTCAGGCGTTTCGGCCGGGGAAGCCGAAGCGGCAGCGGTGGCGTGGTTGTTGGGCAAATAGGCACGGGGCAAGCGCCGCAGTCTGGGCCGAAAAAGAATTAGAGCCGCCGGGAAACTTGCTCCTGGCGGCTCTTTCTCGTCGTGGCAAAACCGGCCGAGTGGGGCTCAGTCGGGGTTACTTCTTTTTCTTGGTGGCTTTCTTCTTGGTTGCTTTTTTCTTGGCAGCTTTCTTTTTGGCGGTCTTCTTGGCGGTTTTCTTCTTGGCAGTCTTCTTGGCGGCCTTCTTCACCGCCTTCTTGGCGGTTTTCTTTTTGGCCGTCTTTTTGGCTGCCTTCTTGGTGGCCTTCTTGGCCGCCTTCTTGGCGGCTTTCTTGGCCGTCTTCTTCGCCGTCTTCTTGGCCACGGCACGTCCTCCGTACAAAGGGGCACGGAAAGGCAGGTCCCGTCTCCGTTTCCACAACGGACAAAAAGCTGGCTGCCTTTCCCGAACTCCAGAAACCAACCGACTTCCTATCGTGGGCCTTGGCCGTGTGATTCCCTCCATGGGTTTCACTGCCAAGGTGCGCCCGCCAAGTGACTTCGCCTATAATTTGTACGAATGTCCTAAAAACTTGCAACACTATTTTTTGACTCGTGTTGCCGTTTTCAATCAAACACACATCCCTTTCGACGCGCAGCGCACCGATTCAATGCTTTTGTTCCGCTGCAATGAGTCCTTCCCGGAGGAACAGAGCGTTTGCCAACCCCACCCGCTGCCTGACTGCAAAGGCCACCACGCATTGCCCCGCACTGCCACTACTGCGATTCGTTGTTCTCGCGGCCTCGCACTGGCAAGAATCCGCGTCTAAGCCCGCGGGTGAAAACGCCGGTGCACTTCCAGCAGCCGCGTGGGATCCACGTGCGTGTAGATCTGCGTGGTGGTAATGCGGGCATGCCCGAGCATTTCTTGCACCTGCCGCAGGTCGGCCCCACCAGCCAGCAAATGCGTGGCGAAACTGTGGCGAAGCGTATGCGGGCTGACGTCTTCGGGCGCCCCGATCCGCAACGCGTAGTGCTTCACCAGTTCCCAGATGCGTTCCCGGCTCAACGCGTTGCCCCGGGCCGAGAGCAACACCCAGGGCGGATTGTCGCCCCGGGCAGCCAACTGGCGACGCTGGCCCTGGAGATACTGGTCCAACTGCTCCATAGCTTGCTCGCTAAGCGGCACCACCCGTTGCTTACCCCCTTTGCCCTGGCAGAGACAGAACCGTTCTTGCAGGTGCAGGTCGTTCAACCGCAGGCTCGATGCTTCTGACGCCCGGCATCCCGTGGCATAGAGCAAGTGCAACAGCGCCCGATCGCGCTGCCACCAGCGATCCTGCTCCGGCCGCGGGGCGGCAAACAACTGTTCGATCTGCTGCGGGGAGAGCACCTGCGGAATGCGATGCCACAGCTTAGGCGTAACCAGCAGTTGGGCCATATTCTCCCCAACTACCCCTTCCAGTTGCAGAAAGCGGTAAAACATCTTCAGGGCCACCAGGCCGCGGGCCACGGAGCTGGGAGCTAGTTGGCACTCGGTGGCCAGATAAGCCGCATAGTCGCCCAGTTCTTGAATGGTGAGTCGTTCCACGGCTCGGGTGCCTGCCCAATGGAAAAACCGCCGCAGGTCCCGGCTGTAGGCGGCCACCGTGTTTTCGCTCAGATGGCATTCCGCCCGCAGATACTGCTCGAACGGTCGCAGCCACCGTCGGGCAGCGGGCGTGTCGGCCGCAGGCAGCGGGGAACGGTCGGCTCGGGGCATGACGGCACCCCCTTGGACAAGGCACAAAGAGCGGGAAGCCCCCGGGGTTTTCTTCGCTCCCTGGCGGCCCGAAGCTGCAACCCCGGTTGCCCCCGCGGCAGGATCGGCATAACCTGCGCAAGCAGGTCCGGTGGAACGCTCCCCGACCGCACCTCTTGCCCGGGCACAGGCGTTGTTGGTGCCGGGCGATTCTTGTTTGGAAGAAACGGCTCGCTGCCCATGCCCCGGTTTCGGTTGCTGGCTCTGGATATCGACGGCACGCTGATGAACAGCCGCATGGAGCTGACCTCCGGCACGCGGCAGGCCGTGCGGCAGGCCAGAGAACACGGCATCGAAGTGGTGCTGGCCACCGGGCGCCGCTACAGCCGCGTGCTTCCGCTGGTAGAGCCGCTGGGGATAAACGTGCCGCTGGTGACTTCCACCGGGGCGTTGATCAAGGATCCTCGGGACCATCGCACGCTGTACCAGGCCCGTTTCCCGCAAGGAGTGTTGCCGCGGCTGGTTCGCTGGCTGTGGCAGCGCGGATTCGATCCGGTGCTTTGCTGCGACACATTCCTGCAAGGGTTTGACTACTACTGCCCCCGGCTGGAAGGCGTGAACCCGCAACTGGCCGAGTTCTACCAGAAAAACCCCGGCTGCCACCGCCTGTTGCCTCGGCTAATCGACAGCCCGCCGGAAGATGCGTTTTGCGGGTTCACCATGGGCACCCGCCGGCAGATGCAGCAACTGGAAGCGGAGCTTTACCGCCAGTTTCCCGGGCAATTGGCGCTGCACGTGCTCCGTTCGCCCCGGTACGAAGGGTTCATCTGCGAGATCATGCCTGCCGGGGTGTCGAAATGGTCCGGCATCCTGCATCTGGCTCGGGACTGGGGAATCGAGCCAGACCAGATTTGCGCCGTGGGCGACGATGTGAACGACGTGCCCATGCTCCGCCAGGCCGGATTGGGCGTGGCCATGGGCAACGCCTTGCCGCAGGTGAAGCAAGCGGCCGACCGCGTGGCTCCCTGCCACGATTCGGACGGGGTGGTCGAGGTGGTCCGCTGGCTCCTGGCCGAGTGAGTCTCTGGGCTTTGCCCAGCCCCACTCCTTAGCCAAAAGCGGACATGAACCAGCGGCAAGAAAAAAGCTTCGGCTCTCTGGCTGGGCAGAGAGTCCGAAGCCTGTGGCAGTGTGCCGCCCAGGGGCCGCACACTGGCTTCCCCTTTCTTACCCAGCCCTCGGTTCTTCCTGCCGCGCCGGCAAACGCGCAGGTCAACCGTTGCTAAAAATACGGCTACCCGGAAAATGCCCGGCGAGTTTCCGGGGGCCGTAGAAAATTGCCTGTTTCTACCAGTTCATAACACGGGTGTATGACAACTGTCTGACACCCAGCGGGAAGTTTGGCGTTTTTTGTCCATGATTTTCCTTGTTCGGGCTGGGAACGTCTCTGTCTCAAAGGAAGGGGCGGCCAATCGCATTCGGCCCTTCGTGGCGTTATGATTGGGGCGGGCCGGACGGTTCGCCGAGTTCTTCTCGCTTTCCAGATTTGGATCGGGCTCTCGCATGGCAAAACGCCGGCACGGGGAGCGTCGCTGGTGGGAACACACCGAGGTGGGCCTGCTGCTGGTGCACCAGGAGCAAGGAGTCCTGTACGCCAATCCGGCCATGCGGCGGTACTGGGGGGTGGAGTTGCCCGAGGGGGCCGACCTCCCCGGGCTGGAACAGTTACCACATTGGGCCCAGCCATCTGCTTGTTGCTACCAGGGCGAGCTGCGCCTGCTGGTGGTTTCGGCCACCGGGGACGCTCCTGGGGCGGTGGTGCTCCACGTGCCGGGTTCTCCGACCGGAAGCTCCACGGCCGCCGTACTCTATGTGCCACAGCAACTTGCCGAACCCTGGAGATGGCTTACCCGCGAGTCGGACCGGCTCCGGTGCCAGTTGGAAGAACGGCTCCGCGGTGGCGAAGTCCCCCTGCCGGCGGTGGCGTTGGGACCTTCGGCCGCCGCCCAGCGACTGCGACACCAGCTCCAGTTGGCCGCCGCCAGCGAAGCTCCGGTGGTGGTCTGCGGCCCGGCCGGGAGCGGCCGCTTGGAACTGCTGCGCTGGATATACTCCCGATGGTCCCAGCCCGCGAACCGAAGCGGCCAACTGCTGGTTCTGGACGGAGGGCTGCTCAGCCCGGAGCTAATCCAAAGCAGTTTGTCGGCCTTTTACCAATCGCTCAACACGCCTGGGGTGCCCGGGACGGAATCCCGCGACACGGCCCGGGCCATGATTCTTCTGCATCAACTGGACCGCATGTCCGCAGCCACGCAGCAGTATCTGCTCCAGCAATTCCACGCCGCCGGGGAGTCGATCCGCTGGGGAGCCACGGTAACGGAATCCACTTCCAGGGAAGCACCCCCCCGTGGGTCCGGCGAACTCCAGGAGCGGCTTTCGGTACTACGCGTGGAGCTGCCGCCCTTACAATGCCGCCGCGAAGACATGCCGGAGATGGCCCTGGCCCTGCTCCGCGAGCTTCGTCCCCGGCAGACGCTCCAGGGGATCGAGCCGGAGGTGTTGCAACTTTTTGCCGACTACGACTGGCCGGGCCAATGGGACGAGCTGCGTCAGGTCATCCGCCAGGGGGCCGAAGCAGCCCAGGGCCCGGCGCTTACCCGCGACGATTTGCCCCGGTACCTACGCACCTGGGAGCAACCGCTTCGGCAACCCGAACGTTCGATCAACCTCGAAGCCGTACTCCAAGCCGTTGAACGCCGTTTGATTGAAGAGACGCTGACTCGCTGCCGCGGTAACAAAACCCAAGCGGCCCGGCTGCTGGGACTCTCGCGTCCCCGGCTCTATCGGCGACTGAAGGAGCTGGGACTGGACCCGGAGGACTAGGTGGGTAGCGATTCCTTTTCGTGCTGCCGCGACGGCGCCGCCCCCGGCGAGCGGCCAGCTTCAGTCGGCGGAGGTGTGGGGGCTTGGAGGCTTGGGGGGATGGGGGGAGAGCTTCCGCTCCGGGCAAGAATCGGCTTGCGGCTTGCGCCGTGCGCCTTGCGCGGAGCTTCCG
>WFOE01000158.1 GCA_015488215.1 Planctomycetales bacterium | reverse complement strand
GTGGCCTGGGCCAGTGAGTGCATTCCCAACCCCTTGAGCCAACGCCGTCCTCCCGCCCGTAAGAGCCCCCCGGCCACGTTGCGATCCCGCCGCAGGGGCCAGGCGGCGCGAAGCAGCGGCACGTGTCGAAAGCGGGTCGGCTCCCGGTCCGAAAGGAACGGGGCATGCTGGTGCCGCGGTTGCACCCAAACCAGGTGCCGGGCGGGAAACACAAGCGGCTTTTGTCCCAACAGCCGGCAGCGGACGGTTTCCTGGTCGATGGCAAGTTCCGAAACGAAAAACACGCTTCCATCGGCCAGCCCCAGCCAGGCTTGTCGCGGTGCCTCGCCCGGCAGCGGGGGGAACAGTTTCGGGTCCAAAGCCAGCAGCCGGACCCGCTGCAACGGCACGGCTACCTGGCCGCTGGCCAGCCGCAGATGGACCTGTTGTTTGTCCAAGGCCACTACGGTTCCTTGAAGCTGATCGCCGTTGCGAAGCAGGCAGCGGTCCCGGGGGCCCTGGTGATCCCGCACTCGGACTTCCCAGCGAGCCGCTTGCAACGGATCCGCCGTGGGGGCGACCAGCACGCCAGCCACTTCCGACCAGGCCAGTTCCAGCTTGCCCAGAAGCAGATTCTCCAGACCCAGGTTCCCTTGCGAGGCGGCTTGCAAATCGGCTACCAGCAATCCTCCGTGAGGCAGCAGCACATAGGCCGATTCGCTCACTTCCAGCCGAAGCGGCGGCGAAGGGTCGAGCGGCGCGCCCCAGCTCCACACCTTGCTCCATAATCCTTGTTTGGTCGCACCCGCACTTTGCCAGAAAAGGCGCCCTTGGGGGTCAAGCCGTAGGGAGGTGGCCGGCTGAGAGGTGCCATCCAGCAGATGGAGCCGCGGAGCCGCCGCAGGCGGGGGGCCTCCGGCAGCAGGCGTTTGCAACAGCCGGCCCGTTCCCAGCAGCAGGCAACCGGTCATTCCGGCTCCGGCCCGGGCAAGCCACCGCCGCCGGGAAAGCCGCAGCAGGCTTGCTGTCGGGGTAGGGGAGGGCTGCCGAGGTGAGCTGTTCGCACTGCCGCCGGAAGAGCGCTCCATGCCTTCTATCGCTGGAAGATGGGCAGGTAGTTGTTGGGCATTTGCAGAATAATCAACGCCATGGCCGTGCCGTATTCGCGGGAATACGGATCAATCCACGAGCCGCTGCGGTCCTGGTGCATCAGCAGCTCGTCGCGAATGGCCGGGTACCACTGCCGCCAGTAGCGCCCCCCGGCGTGCCACATCGCCTGCACGGCATAGTAATGGCCGTAGAAGTAGTGCGTTTCGCGGCGGAACTGCCCTCGGGGCAGGAAACGCATCAGGTATTCCAGCCCTTTGGAAATCTCGGGGCCTTCATAAATCCCGGCGGAAAACAATGCCACCAGCCCGGCGGCCGAACGCGGAAACATGCTCTGCCGCGCCCGCAGCATGTAGCTGAAGCCCCCGTCCGGGTTCTGACACTGTTTCACATAGTCCACGGCCCGATCTATCGTCTCGTTGGGCACGTGCAGTCCGGCGTTGCGGGCCGCCCGCAGGGCCATCACCTGGCAGACGGTGACCGAAATATCCGCGTCGCGCGGCTGCGGCTGGTAACGCCAGCCGCCTTCTTCGTTTTGGGTCTGGATGATGAGATCCACCGCTTTACGCAGCTTGGGGCGGATGTCCTCACGCTGGGTCATTCCGTAACATTCGGCCAGGAACAACGTGGCGAATCCGTGCCCGTACATCGGCCCGTGGCTGGCGGAGCCAGGCACGGTAATGAACCCGCTTTCCTGCACGTGCCGCAAGATAAACCCCAGGGCGCGATCCACCTGCACGCCGTAAGGGCCGCGCAGGGGAGTGCTTCCCGAGGACATCAGCGCCATGGCCGCCAGCGAGGTGATGGCCGCGTTGCGCGGGTAGCCGCCGGAACCGAACGCACCGTCCGGATGCTGCCGACGCACCAGAAACTGCAAACCGCGTTGGATGGCAGCCAAAGCGGCCGGGGTGAGCATCTCGGCGGCCGACTGCTCGGGGTCCATCTGGGCCCTCAGGGCCGAAGGCCGCAGCGCCCAACTCCCCGACAAGGCCAGGGCACTCCACCGAAGCAGGGTACGCCGATTCGCGGTGCGCATGGCAGGAATCTCAGAAAAGGGGAAACCCTTGGGTGCCGCAATGCAAAACCACCCGAATCCCGTCGGGTGGGCACGTCAATCCATTATGGTTGGTCGGCCCGGGCACGCGAAACCCTTTTGAAGTATTCTTCAATCTCCAACTGGTACTGCGGCAGGAAACGATCCGAGGCCGATTGCAGCATCTGCTGCCGCATCCTCGGGGGCAGATGGCCCCAGATTCGTTTGACCAGGTCCTGTACCAGGTTGCGTTTCTTTTCCTTGGGCTTGGGAGTACGAGGACCTTTTTCCTGCGTTTTTTCGGCCCGAGGGTTCGGCTGCTGGGCCGCTTGGGCCCCGCCTTTCTTGGGCTGTCCGGCAGCCGCTTGCGAGCTGGGCTTCAGCTTGACCGAATCGCGCCGCGAAGCAGGGCGGGAAGCCGCTTGTTGTCGCTGAGGCTGCTGTTGTCCACTGCCGCTTCGGGGCGAACGACGCTGCGCCTGCTGGAGCAGTTTTTCCAGCCGTTTGACGATTTCCCGCTGCATCTGCACCGTTTGCTCATCCACCCGACGCGAAGCCAACAGGCGTTCCACCTGCTGCATCTGGCGGCTGATACTGGCCAGGGGGTTGTCCTGCGGGCCGATGTCTTCCCCTTCGGGCTGGTTGAGTTCGGGATATTCGTCCGCAGCCGGTGGCGATTCTTTCTCCGGGTTGTGCGGGGCAGGGGAGGGCTTCCCGTCTCCGGAGGGCTTTTCTGGGCGTTTCTTGCCGGGGGATTTTTTCACTCCCTGGCGGAACAGCTCGTCTTCCACCGGGCCGAACAGCCCGTCGCTCAATTCGCCCAACAGCTCGTCGTCCAGGCTTTTTTCAGTCGCTGCGCTTCCGGAACCGGCAGCGGCAGAAGAGGGCTTTTGCTTCGGCGATTTTTCCTCTTGCGGTCGGGTGTGGGGTTTTTCCGTCTTGGGCGCCGCGGGAGTTTTCGCGGTCTGGGGATCGTTCTTCTCGGGGGCAACCACCGGCTTGTCAGGAGCGACAACCGGACCGGTTGCCCCGGGACCTGACGACTGGGCCACGGCCCCAGGAACCCAGGACAACACTGCCCCTGCCACCAGTGCCAAGGCGGTGGCGAGCTTCCATCTGGGGAAACTCAAGCTGGTCTTCTGTTGCAGAGGGCTGTGGGTCATGGTCGGGCAGGCTCCATCGGGGAAGGGGAGGGGCTTGGGGATTCCAGTTCCTCCAGCGGCAACTGCAACTCCTCGGGCAGTTTTTCCTCCGGGGCTTCGTCATCCGTGGCGGCCAGGTCCAGCAGCAGTTGGGCCAGACGCCCCTGTTCCTGCTGCAAAAGCTGCAACTGACGCTGGAGTTCCGGAGTCCACCGATTTTGACGTGCCAAGCGCCGGTGGAGTTCCTCGGTACGGGCGTTCAGGGATTCTTGCCACAGCTTGAGCAATCGCAACTGGGCCAGGACCGCCACCGGTCCCCGACCGCCGGAACGCCCCGGTTGGCCCGCTCCGCCTCCGGAGGGGGCTTGCTGGCCCTGGGGACCGTCCGGCTGCTGTGGTTTGAGGGCTTGTAGCACCTGGGCCAGCCGGGTCAGGGCTTGTTGCTGGGCTTCGGTAGTGGCCGCGTCGGTACGGCGGCGTGCCAGCAGGACGGCGGCCGTTTCCATCTGGTCCACCGCTCCTTGCAAAGCCTGGTGAAAGACCTTGGCTGCCTGGAGCCGGGCGGTCTGCTGTTCCAGTTCTCGGGCCAGCAATTGCTGGTCTTCGGCCAATTGGTTGAGGGTAAGCCACTGCGTCGGGTCCAGCTCTCCGGGACCGAGGCGTTTTTGCTGGATACGACGCGTGCGCTGCAACAGTTCTTGCTGCCGCTGGTGCAGCGCCTGGAGCAAGTCGGTCAGTTGGGCCAGTTGTTCTTCGGCCAATCGCCGCTGGAGCCGGGCTGCCTGCTGGCCCAGTTCGCGTTGCAGATCGGCCAGCTTTTGTTCGGCTTCCTGGGCTTTGGCGGCTGCCTGTTCGGTCTGGCCCTCTGCGGCCGCTTGGGCGGCTTGTTCCATGCTGCCGGCCGCCTGCTGGGCTGTCTGGCCGGCGCGTTGGGCTTGCAAGCGTTGGAGTTGCCGGGCTAGGCGTTTGGTTTGTTCGGCCAGTTGCCGCTGCAACCGCCGGAGCCGCTGCAATTGCTGTTTCGCCTGGGGATCGGACTTTTGCCCGCTCAACTGTTTCAGTCGTTTGGCCAGGCGAAGCTGTTGCTGGTGCAACTGGCGGAGTTCCTGTTGCGTTTGCCGCAGGTTTTGCAACTGCCGGGCAAGTTGTTGCTGGCGGCGGTTGGCCAGCACGTCGATGAGTTGCTCCAGTTGTTCTAGCACCTGCTGTTGCTGGTTCAGCGCCTGCCCCATCCGGTTGGCTTGTGTGTGCCGGGCGGCGCTGCGCATCCGCGAAGAGAGCTGGCGGCTGCGGGCCAGGTCCACGGCGTCTTGCAGTACCTGGGCGCTTTGCGGTTGCTTGGCGGCCAGGTGCCCGGCCATTTGTTCCATACGGGCTCGCAAAGTGTCCAGTTGCCGGGCCAGTTGCTGTTGCTGCTGGGCCATGCGGGCCAACTGGGCTCGCTGCCGGCCGGAAAGCTGCTGGGCCGACTTGCCCAGGGTTTGCCGGGCCGTTTTGCGGGTTTCTTCGTTCAGGGCCTGGAATCGCCGCCGCAGCTTGTTCAGTTCGCGGAAGAAACGCCGGTAGTTGTCCCAATCGGTCAGTTGGCTCAATTGGCGTTCCAGCGCCTGGATGACTTTCTCCTGTTCCTGGGCGGCGAGTTGGATTTGCTGGGCCGGGGCCTCCTGAGCCGAAACGACCGGATCGGCCGAGTCGGCCCGTTGCTCCAACGCCGATTGAAGCTCCTTGACCGCCGAAGCCAACTCCCGGCCGATGGGGCCCAGGTGACGCTGCCGGAGCTGGTCGATCATCTGGTCCAAGGCGTCCATCCGCCGGAGAGCTTCCGGATGGTCCAGACGATTGATCTTTACCATCCAGCGGTAGCGGGCAATCATCTGCCGCAGCGAACCGCTCTTGCCCGCCAGCATCCGGTCCACCTGGCGTTGGTTCACTTCGGCCGATTTCAGATGGTCCAGTTCCCTGGCCCGGAGTTGCTGGGCTTGTTCCAGATGGACCTGGGCTTCGCGGACCTGTTCCCGGGCCTGCCGCTGCGTTTGCAGCACGCGGGAAAGGTGTTGGAGAATCTTCTGCTGTTGCTGGGCCAGGTGGTCGTGAAGCTGCTCGGGAGTGATGATCGTAATCCGTAGCGGCGGTGTGGCGGCCTGCTGCGGGCGGTAGTCCCGGGCGACCAGTTGCCAGGAAAGCTGGGTGCCGGGAGCAAGCCGCAACGGAGCCAGTGCCCACTGATGACGCACGTTCACCGGCGGGGGAGAGCTGCGCTGCTCCAGCGAGGGACCGGCTGGTTTCGGCGGCTCGGGACCGCGGTACAGCACCTGGTCCTGGTGCCCCTGGTCGGAGTTTTCGCTGGCCAGATAGCGGAGGGCCACCTGATGCACGCCCAGGTCGTCCTGCACCTGGGCTGCCAGCGGCACGACCGCTTGTGGGGTCAGCAGCAGCGCCCCTTGCGGTTCTTGCAAGGTGATGCGGGGCGGGTTGTCCGGCACCACCCGCACGTGCCAAGAGGGCCGGTGCAGGGTTTCCACGCCCTGGCGATCCACCAGCCGCAACGTGACCGCGACGTTTTTCTCCAGCACCGCGTTGGCTTCCTGGTCCGGGGCGAGCCGGAAGCGGCGAGCCGAATCGTCCAGTTGCAGCGGCACTTCGCGCCGCGTTTTGTCCTGCAGCACCAGGAAGGCTTGCCGCAGCGGCACGTTGCTTTCTCCCCGAACAAGCAGACGGCTACCGGACAGAACGCGCGAAGGACGCGGCGTTTCGGACGGCTTCCAGCCGGTGTACTTGGGCGGGCGGATGGTAAAGACGACGCCGGTCACCTGGGGCGGATCGACCACCCGGAGCCGGTGCCAGGGCATACTTTCGTCGTCGCCGCCGGTGGCGCGGAACTCCAGTGGCTGCTGCACGCGCGGCTTGTGATAAACCATGCGGTTTTCCACCTGCCGCATAGGCACCCGTTCTTCTTCGCCCGAGGGGTAACGCAGGTGGAGCCACACTTGCGAGGGGAGAGAGCCGCCGTCGGCCGCTTCGACCACCACCTGCCACGGCTGCCCGCGGGCCACCTGGGTTTGCGGGTCCACCAGCCGCAGATGATAGCGTTGCGGCCAGGGGGCTTCGGCCCAAGGAGCGGCCAGCCGCACCACGGCTAGCCGCGCCAGACGAGGCTGCCAGAAGGCCAGCACCGCCGCCACGACTAGCAATCCCAAGGCCACAGCCAGCGGAGCGGCCAGCCGCCGCAGTTGGAGCACCCGGCGCAAGTCCAACGAGGGGAACTGGGATTCCATTTCGTGGATTACCACCCGGCGCAACTGAGCCGATCCGGCCCGAGGGTCGTCTTCGGCCTGCTGCAAAAAGGCCACGGTGGAGGCCAACTGGTCGTTCAGTTGCGGGATTTGTTCTTCCACGTAGCGAGCCACGGTAAGCGGATCAGCCCGTAGCCGCCCAAGCGGCCGGACCCAGCGCCAGAAGGCCCAAGCCAGGGTGCCCCAAAAGCCGATAGAAAGCAGCCAACGCAGGCCCGGATCTCGCAACCGCAGGGCGTAGTCCAGCCCGCCCAGGGCCAGCAGCAACGCCAACGCCACGGCCAGCAAGCGGCACAGGGCTCGGCACCAGAGCAGTTGTACGGCGCGGCGGCCCAGGCGTTGGAGTTGGTCCAGAATGGGATGGGTCATCGGAGCTCTCTCACACGACCGAGGCGAACTCCATTGTATCGTCTTCCGGCTCCCATTGCCTCTGGGAGTTTTCCGGTTTGCCTCTTCCTGGGGGTCAGGGCAACCCCAGCCACTTGCGCCACACCCATTCGGCGCTGAGCAGTCCCAAGGCCAGCAGTACCAGCAGCCAGTGGTTCCACAGCGGCCAGGGGGGCAAGGGCTCCAGGGCCACCTGATGCCCGCGCGGCAACATGCGTTGCAACCGGTCGAACTGTTCCGGCCGCACCAGTTGCCCGCCGGTGCTCCGAGCCACTCGGGCCAGCAGGCGGAAGTCGCAACGGAGCTGATCGCGTTCCCCCGGCGGAGGCTGAACCTGGAACTGCACCGGGTCCTGCTGGCGGGCCAGCACCGGAGCAACAATCCACGCCCGGTAGTTGCCCGGCGGCAGCGGGCCCGGGCCCCCTTCGTACACGCCCGGAACGCTGCTATGCGGGGCCAGCACCACGCGGCGGGCTGGGCCTCCTTCCTGCTGGACCATCACCACCACTTCGCCCGAAGCGTCCTGGGGCCGGTTGAGAAAACGCACGCGGAACTGTACCGACTCGCCCAGGCGGAATCGCCGCCGGGCCACGGTCAGCTCGGCCCCCAACTGGTCGTCCTGCAACTTGGAACGGCTCAGGTACCGGATTGCCTGCACCCAGTATCGGGCAAAGAGCACATCGCCCACGCGGAACCGCCACCGCCAGGTTTCGTCGGTGCCGTGGAACAGCACGCGGCCTGCTCCCACGAACTGCAAACACACCACCGGTAGCGGTGCCCCGTCGGCCGTGCGCCGGGTCGGATGCACAGCCAGCGGCCGGGCGGCTGGGCGCAGCCGGTCCACGTGCAAGTACCAGTACAACGGAGCCAGACGCGACCAGAGCAGTCGGCTCTGCTGGGGCGAATCGCCCAGTTGCATAAAGGGGCTTCCCTGGCCCAAGTCCGTGGGCTGCAAACGCCACGGTTCGGTCAGCGGCTGGTTCGGCTCCGGCACGCGCACTTCCAGCAAGTCCACCGGCAGCAGCTCTTCCAGGGGGGTGTTGCGATACTCCAGCGGCAAGTAGCGAGGGCCGGCCACGAAAATCATCCCCCCACCGCGGTTGACGACGAACTCCCGAAGCAGCTCCATCGTGCTGGGAGGCACCTGCTGAGGGTTCACGTCCGCGTAGATGATCACGTCGTAGGCGAACAGCTCGTCCCGGTCCAGCGGAATGGCCGACAAGGCGGTCTTGTCGATTTGGGCGTACTCCCAGTCGGCTTCTTGCAACACCGTGTGCAGTTGCACCGTGGTGTCGCGTTCGAGCATCGTTTTCAGGTGGCGGAACTCGAAATTGGGGTATCCGGCCACCAGCAGCACTTTGATTTTTTCGTCGCGAACCGTCACCACGCGGCTGACCTGGTTGTCGCTAGTGGTTTGTTCGTCTTCCAGCGGAACGACCCGCACCTGGAACCGAAATCGCCCCTGCTGCGGCGGACGGTAGGTGATCTGACATCGTTTGGGCTGATCGTCCTCGGGGGCTTTAACGGTGGTTTCGGCCAGCACGGTGTCGCGCTGTGCGTCCCGAAGCACCAGCCGCACTTCGCGCCCGGCGTAGCCCTGGGCGCTGAGGCGGAACTGGAAGTTGACCACGTCGTCGCGAAACACCACGTCATCGACCAGCAAATCGCTCACGGCCAGGTTGCGTACCGGGGACTGGCTGCCCAGTCCCACGATAAACAGCGGCACCCCTTGCCCCCGAGCCGTGGCGGCGGCTTCTTCCAGCGGGGCTCCCTGGGTGACGATCCCGTCGGTCAAAAACACCACTGCCGCGGGTGGGTTGCCCCGATGCTGTTCCAGCACGGCCAGCAGCGCATCGCCCAGCCGCGACGCGTTGCCCTGGGCCTCAAGCGGTACAATGGCCTGTTGTGGTCGCTCGGGGTCCAGTTCCAGTGCCCGGGCGGCCGCCGCCACGCGATAGAACCTCAGCTTGTAATGCCGGGCAGCCCAGCGGAGGAACGCTCCTTGGTCCCGAACCAGCAACGCCTTAGCCAGATTGAACCGGGTCGGCTCGTTTTCCTGAATCGCCTTAAGCAGCCCGGCCCAGCGGGAGCCGGAGTCTCCGGAGGAGAACTCCTGATCGGCAAACTGCATACTGGCCGAATCGTCCAGCAGCACCACCAGATAGGGTAAACCGGTACGCGTGCGCGAAAGAACGATTTGGGCCACCATGAACAGCAGCACGCCCAGCGCGGCTGTGCGAAGCAACATGGGTCCCCAGGTGCCTTTGGCTCCCCAGGCCCGACGCTGCCGCAGATAGGAAAACACAATCAGCGCCACCAGGGCCAGCACGAGCAACACCGAAAGCCAAGGCGGAAGCGGCCAGGCCGATTCCCAGCTCCAGCGCGTACCTTCCCCGGCGGGGCCGGAATCGGCTCCCAGCAGCCGCTGCAACCACAGCGGCACCTCGCCGGCCGCTAACGGCCCTTGCCGGCCCAGTACCATAGCAGCACCAATTCTCCACAAAACAGGCCCAACGCGCCCCAGAGCAGCCATCCCTGCAAACCGTGGCGTGTGCTGGGGGCGACCTTGTTGGAACCTGGGACCGATTCGGCCACGGAAAAGTTCCAACGCACCTCGGGCAGAATCTCCTGCTGCAACCGTTCCGGACTCAGGCGGCGCAGGTCCCCTTCGGCCGCGTCCAGATTGACGGCAAACCGCCAGGGTGGCTCGTCCGGGGCGGGCGTCACTTCGTAGGAACCCACCTGCCAGGTTTCGTCGAACGACCAGCGAGCCTCCCCCTGACCGGCCTGGACCGGGCGGGCCAGTTGCCGCCCGTCGGGCAATCGCACCCGAAAGCTCCGATGCCGCATGGCTACCGCGGCCGGTAGTTCCAGCGGCTGGCCGACTTGCAGGTTTCGCCGGGCCGCACGGCCGGAGACGGCCGCAGCGGCAATCTCCCGCACCAGCGGCAGGTAGTTCTGCAACAGGGGCATCAGGTTCCAGGGTTGCTGGCTGGGGCCGGGTTCGGCGCTGGTGGTTACCAGAATCACTTCGCCCCAACCGCGGCGCTCTTCCACAATCAGCGGGTCGCCGTTGGTGAAGGCCAGGGCCACGCGGGCGGTGCTCTCCTCGGGCAGTTGCACCCGAAAGTACCGATAAATCGGCGAACTGAGCAGCCCCACGTCCTCGTTGTCCTGAAACGGGCGGAGGATCGGATGCCGGTAATCCAGCGGGTCCAGCACAAACCCGGTCGAGGGAGCTTGAACCTGCTGCACGCCTTCCAGTTTTCCCGGCAGCAATCGTTCGGGCCAGTCGCTCCGGCGGTACAGCATCTGGTTGTAATTATCGCCGAGCACCTGGTCGCCCAGGAAGATGACCAGCCCTCCGCCGCCGCGAACGTATTCGGACAACAGGCGGGCTTCCTGCCGGGTGAACTGGGCCACGTTGCACAGAAACACCACGTCGTAACCGGCAAGCGGGCGATCGCTCAGGGCGGTTTCCGGGGCCACTTCCACCTGGATGGGCGAAGTGCCTCCGCCCGGCTGGCTCTCCAGCGCCGCCACCAGGTATCCGGTGGCTCCCCCGTAGGGGCGCGTCGAAGGGCGTCCGTCGATGCACAGCACGCGCCACTGTTCCCGCACCGGCAGCACCAGGTAGCGATGGTTGTCCGCCGGCAGATCGTCCGTTCCCAGACGCAGTTCCACCAGATGGTCGCCGGGATCGGGAAACGCATAGCGGAACGCCGGGGCGTTCACTTCCTCTCCGGCGGGCAGGTCCACTTCCTGCGTGGCCACCGCCACTCCATCGACCAGCAACCGCAACGGCACCTGGCGGCGGTCCTGGTCGCCGAAGTTTCGCAGTCGCACTTGCAGGTCGATTTGCCGGCCCACCAGCGGGACCTGCTGGTCGCTTTGGCAAGCGAGAATGCTCAGGTTCTGGGCTTGGGGCACGCCCACATCGTGCAGCACCAGCGTGGCTTGCTGCTGGAGCCGGTTCCACAACGGCAGCAGGTTTTCTCCGGCTGCGGTGCTCCAGGTGCGATGTTGCATGTCGGTCAGAAACACCGCCTGCACCCGGTCGAAACGGGGCTGTTGTTTTTGGGCCTGGGCAATCACTTCTACGCTGCGTTGCAACCCCACTAGCAGGTCCGCCTCGGTGGTGGCCGGTTGCAACTGCCGCAGTTGGGCCAGGAATGCCGTACGGTCGAACACGGGGAGGGCCACCTGGGCCTTGGCCGGACGAGCCAACAGCACCAGGGCAAAGCCGTCTCCGGGGGAGGCGTTGGCCGTCTGCTGTTCGATGGCCGCCAGGGCACGGCTCCAGGCGGTTTCTTCGCCGGCTTTGGCTCCCATGGAGAGGGAATTGTCCAGCACGAACAAATGCAGCGTCCGGGTACGAGAAACCAGGGGGCGTCCCAGGCGTTGCAGATACGGCTCAGCCACGGCCAGCGTCAGCAGCACAATCATCCCCATGCGGAGCAACAGCAGCAACCACTGATGCACCAGCAGCCGCCGCCGGTTGCGGCGCATGGCGGCTAGCAGATACTCCATGGCCGCCCAACGCACCCGGCGAAAACGCCGCCGATTCCACAGGTGAATCAGCACCGGAATGCCCGCGGCCAGCAGAAACCACAGCATGCCCGAACTGCCAAAGCCAAAGCCCAGCAGCGGCACGCTCATCGCAAGGGCACTCGCGGGCCAGAGGGACGACATGGACCAGTTGAACCGACTATTGGGGGAACTACCTAGAGCGTGTCACAAACCCCTCCGATTTGCTCCAATGCTCGGGCGTGGCACATGCGGCCGGAGGGGGGTGTGATAGCCTCTTAGTCTCCTCGTCTTGCCGCGCTGCAAGCTACGGCGCCGGGAACTCCTATTTTGTATTCTACCGACTTGCGTGTCGAAAAGCGCTCGGGAAAGTTGCGGCTTTTGCCCGGTGTGGTCTTGGTGCCTTTCCTTTCGGAAACTGGCTGCACACCTCCCGTTTGGTGGCATGTGTTTGTTGTGGCAGGATTGCTGCCGGTACGAAAGCCGCACGGGCGCTGTCGGGTCCAAGCATCGTAAAGTAGAATGACCCGCGGTTCGTACGGTCCGCAGCACAACAACAGCAAAACAGAAGGGAATCCGACAAGTGAGCTTGCGACCTGTTCTGAGCGGTGTCTGGCGTGGAGTACTGGTTCTTGTGCTGATGGGGGGCGCGGCTCTGCCGCTGTCGGCCCATCCAAATCACCCGGCAGAGAAGAAACCGGCGGCCAAAGCGGCTTCCCGGCCCGGCAAGCCGGAATCGCTAAAGAAGGAGTCCGCCGAGCCGCCCGTGGCGGGACCGTTTGCCCCGGGGAAGCTGCCCGACCGCATCGTGCTCACTTGGACCGGCGATCCGGCCCGAAGCGTGGCCGTTACCTGGCGCACTTCGGCCGACGTGACCGAAGGCTGGGGGCAAGTGGCCCCGGCGGGCGATGGTCCCACCTTCACCAAAAAGGCCCGGCAGGTGAAGGCCGTCAGCCAGCGTGTCGAAACCGACCGGGGGCCGGTCTATTACCACACCGTGGTATTCGAGCAGTTGGCTCCGACCACCAAGTACGCTTATCGGGTAGGGGACGGGGCCGAAAACTGGAGCGAATGGAACCAGTTCCGCACCGCCGCGGCCGAAGCGAAGCCGTTCACCTTTGTTTACTTCGGCGACGCTCAGAACCTGCTCCGCAGCATGTGGTCCCGGGTGGTTCGCGAGGCGTTCGCCGATGCTCCCCGGGCGGCGTTCTTCCTCCACGCCGGCGATCTGGTCAACCGTGGCGCCCGCGACGTGGAATGGGGCGAATGGTTCTACGCCGGCGGGTTTGCCATGCGGATGATCCCCACGGTGGCCACGCCGGGCAACCACGAATACGTGCGACTGCCAGGCGGCCGGGGGCTAACGCCCCTTTGGCGCCCCCAGTTCGCTTTTCCCGAACACGGCCCGCCGGGGCTGGAAGAGACGGTCTATTACATCGACTACCAGGGCGTGCGGATCATCTCGCTCAACAGCAACGAAAAACACCAGGAACAAGCCACCTGGCTGGAGAAAGTGCTGGCGCGGAATCCCAACCGATGGACCATCATCACGTACCACCACCCGATGTATTCGGCCAGCCGGGGCCGGGACAATCCGCACCTGCGGCGGCTTTGGCAAGGGATATTTGATCGCTACGGGGTGGACCTGGTGCTCCAAGGCCACGACCACACCTACGCCCGAAGCCGCCAGATGACTGCGGCCGACACGCTGCAAGGCAAACCGCCTCAGGAACCGGAACGGAACGTGCCCACCGGAGCGGCTGCCCGCAGCCCGGGCGGAACGGTGTATGTGGTTTCGGTCAGTGGACCGAAGATGTACCGCCTGGCTCGTCGCCCCTACATGCGGCGCGCGGCCGAAAACACGCAGCTTTATCAGATTATCCGCATCGACGGATACCACCTGCGTTACGAAGCCCGCACCGCAGCCGGCCGACTGTACGACGCGTTCCTGCTGCAAAAGCGCCCGGGCCGACCGAACCACTTGGTGGAGCTGGTTCCCCCCGGGCCGGAACGTCTCCACAAGCTGGGCACGGCCGATTGACCGTCGCGGCGTGGGGCCGGACCGGGCCGAGGCACTAGGCGCGCATGTGCCGAAGAGACGCCTGCGATAAGCAAACAGAGCGAATCGCCACCGTTTTGACAAGCAGGTATCCAGCTAAGAGCGTGTCACAAAACTCCCCGGCGTCGCTCCAATCCCCAGGCATGGTGCTTGCGACCGGAAGTTTTATGGAGCCAGGAAGAGTGTTGGTGCAGGTCACTGACCAAACGCGTTCGTAACGTTCCGTTGTTGGCGAGCCCCGGACTTTAGTCCGGGGAGGACCGGTGAAAAGCTTTTCTGTGATTTCTTCTCCGGGAGTTTGCGCCCCCGGCTCACCGATTGTGAAGAGAAACGCTCATTCTTGCATTGGAGCGGAAGCTCCCAGTCGCCGACGGCCGTGCCGTCCTCCGCCAGCTAAAGCTGGCGGCTCGCCGAGTGTAAGAATCGGCGTTTGTTCGCATATCCGGCGAGCCGCGAGTGTCAACTCGCGGAGCGGCGAAAGTACCGGTGTTCGCTTTTTTCTGGACTCCGGGGGACTGACGTCCCCGGCTCGGTGTGCCGTCCTCCGCCGACTAAAGTGGGCGGCTCGCTGAGTGTCGATTCGCGATAGCAGATTACGGGGTACCGAGGAGGAGTACGAGCGTTGTTCTTCCGCCGGAGCGGAAGCTCCTCGCGCAAGGCGCACGGCGCAAGCCGCAAG
>WFOE01000157.1 GCA_015488215.1 Planctomycetales bacterium | reverse complement strand
GGGGAGTTCGCTTCCAGGCAGGGGGGGCTATTTCCCTTCCAGCTCTTCCAACTGCTGGCGGTAGCTGTCCCGTTCGCGCCGCGTGGCTTCCAGGTCGAACATCAAGTACTTCACGTCCAGCCGCAACTGGCTCAGGGCCTCCTGCACCAACTGCAAGATGCGGCGGCGGCGGATCGTGCTTTCCACCACGCGTTGGACCACCGGTTCCAGCCGCTGGCGGTGTTGCTCAGGCAGTTGGCTTACTAACCCTTGCAATTCCACCAAGTCCCGAGGCAGCTCTTCCGGTTGCAGGGGGCGGAGTCGAGATCGTTGCGACATGGTGGTTCCTTTCGGCGCGGGTGTTTCTCTTCGGGGGCATCATCCCAGGGGCGTTGCCGTGCTGCCATTGCTAGTAAGCACACCGGGTGCCAATCGTAGGGGATGCGCCGATTTTACGTTCTAACTGCCGCGGTTCCAATTAGTTAGAAAAAGCGTCCCAAGCCGGGGCAAGAAATGCCCCGTGTTGCTTTCGGGCAACAAGCTGATCTGGCCGCCGGGCGCAAGTCTCGCTACAACGCTTAGTTGCGTTTGGCTGTTCCCTGGGGCCGCACCGTTGCTTGCGGGCAACGCCCCCCGGTGCGGCGAATCCGTGGTCAGGGACCCTGGACCCTGTGAGCCGCTTCCTGCGCCCAATACTTGCCGCGTTGTTACTGCTTGGTGCTGCGCCCGGGGTGGGCGTGGCCCAGTTGATGCTGCGCGATGGGTTCGAAGGCCCTCAGCCCTCCTGGCGGATCGTCCAGGCCGACACACACTACCGGCTTCAGCTCCACCGCCGCAGCACGCAGCAGCCCCGCCAGGGCCAGTGGTGCGAGGAGTTCCAGCTCACCGCCGGCAACGGCACGCTCATCCATGCCGCGCTGGACCTGGCCCCCGCCCGAGTGATCGAAGAACTGGTGCCCGCCCTGTGGTTGCGGGCCAATCGCCAGGGATTGCAACTGCTGGCCGTAGTGCGGCTGCCGCGCACGCCCAATCCGCAGACGGGCCGGCCGGCCCTGGTCGTTCTGCCCGGCGAAAGTTATCAGACCCCAGGACGCTGGCAGCAGTTGCACGTGCGCAATCTCCCGTTGCTGTTACAGCGCCAGGCCCGGTTGCTGCGACTCCAGTGGAAACGGGACGTGGACGTGCGGGAAGCCCAACTGGTCCAACTGCGCGTGAACATCTACGGCGGGCCGGGCACCACGCATCTGTGGCTGGACGATTTGACCGTAGCCGGATACGTGGCGGCCGGTTCGGCCACACCGGCGGTGCGTCCTGCGGCTTTCGGCTCGACGCAAGGCCCGTCCCCGCCGGAGCAGACGCCACCGCAGGTACGGCGCCAGGGGGACCATTTGCTTGTGCAGGGGCGGCCGTTCGTCCTGCGGGCGCTCCGCTACCGGGGCGAGTCCCTGGCGTGGCTAAAGCAGTTGGGCTTCAACTCGCTGTGGCTGGACCGCCCTCCCGATGCGTCGCTTCAAGAGCAAGCCGCCCGGCACGGGCTTTATCTGGTGGCCCCGCCCCCCTGGCAGCAGAGCGGACAAGGAGCTCCGCGGCTCCCGGCCGATCTGGCCCGGCGGTATTCCCGCGTGATTGCTTGGGACCTGGGCCGCGGTCTGCGGCAGGCCCAGTATCCGGCCGTACGGCGCTGGAGCGAGCAGCTTCGCGCCGCCGGGGGAGATGAAGCGGCCCTGGTGGTCGCTTCGCCCCAGGAGCAGTTTCGCACCTACAGCCGCCACCTGGATGTGCTCTATCTGGAACGCAAACTGGCGGGCACGAGCTTAGGGCCGGGCGAGTTCTTCCGCTGGCTGCTTCAGCGCCGCCAGTTGAGCTTGCCGGGCACGCCGTTTTGGGTCACGGTGCAAACGCAGCACGATCCTGTGCTCCTTCGCCAGAGCGAGTTGCTGCTGGGCCGTCCGCCCCAGCTTGCCGACCTGGAACCGGAACATCTGCTGTTGCAAACCTTGATGGCCGCCGGAAGCGGCGCCCGGGGGGTGGTGTTCGATTCGCAAAGCCGCCTGGACGCTCCGCACGTGGCCGCCCGGCAGCGAGCCGCCGCGGTTGAGCTGTGCCTGGCCTATCTGCGGCTGGCCGAGCCGTGGATGCGCAACGGCCAACCGGCCGGCGTGCTGCCCGGTCGGCTTAAGGAAACGGGAACCGGCAACGCGAACCGTTCCCAGGTGTTCGCCGCGGCGTTGCGCACGGCCCGGGGAATGTTGCTGGTGCCCATGTGGCTCGTTCCGGGGGATCAATGCGTGCCGGGGCGGAACCGGGCCCGGGAAGTAAGCTTTCTGGTGCCCGGCGTGCCGGAAACGTTCGACGCGTTCGAACTCTCCCCGGTGGGGCTGCGCCGCTTGCAAAGGCAACGCGTAACCGGCGGCGTGCGAGTTACCGCGGACCGGCTGGACACCGGCACGCTGATCGTGCTGACCCAGGACCCGCTGGTCATCGACAGCCTGAGCCGCTTTGCCCGGGGGCTAGCTTCCCGGGGAGCCCGGCTCCGGTACCAGTGGGCGGCGGCCAAATGGCAGCATCTACAGTGGCAGTTGCCTGCGCTGAAGCGAACCGGCCTGGAGCTGCGCGAAACGGCAAAGCTGGCCGCCCAGGCTCAGGCGGCTCTGTTGCAAGCCCAGGCCCAACTGGAAGCGCGCAATTACGAAGCCGCCTGGGACCAGGCCGCCCGCGCAGCCAGCATCGTGCGGCTGCTGCAACGGGCGCACTGGGACCAGTTGCTGCGGAGTAATCCCTGGCCCACCGCCATGCCGATGACCGCCTCGTTCGACCTGTTGCCGCTGGCCGCCGAGTTCCAGCACCTGCAGCGGCAGGGGGCATGGGGGCCCAACCAGTTGCCCGGCGGAGATTGCGAGGAGCTGCAACGGATGCTTCAGGCCGGCTGGCGGCATTTTCGCGACGAGGTGCCCGGTGTGCACTCGCTGGCCGAGCTTTCGCCGAAGCGGCATCACACGGGCCGCTACGCGCTGCGGCTGCGCGTTTGGCCGCAGCAGCCCGATCAGCCGCCGACGGTGCTAGAGCGCGTACCCGTTTGGGTCACCACCGCTCCGGTCCAGGCCCAAGCCGGACAGCGGTTCCGCCTGCGGTTCTGGGTGCGGGTTGACCGGGAAATCACCGGCAGCGTGGACGGCCTGCTGGTGTTCGATTCCCTGGGAGGCGAAGCCCTCGCCTGGCGGGCGACCAGGACCGACGGCTGGCAGCAGGTGGTGCTTTACCGCGCGGCCAGCTCCCCGGGTCCGGTCCAGCTTACCTTCGCCCTGACCGGCTTGGGCGAAGCGTGGATTGACGACGTGCAAGTGGAACCGTTGGCTCCGGCCCAGGTGGCTGCGGCCCCCGCAACACCGCAACCCCCGCCCGGTCCGCCCAAGCAAGGGTCTGTGCCGGCCACTCCACTTCCGCCGGGCAAACGCTATCCAAGTCAGCCGCAAACGCGGGTGCTGGTTCCCGGAGCAGGCGGCTTGGGGCCGGGGGGAGCCGCTCCCCGGTCGGGGACTCCGGGGCTAGGGATCTGGGCTGTGCCGCGGTACGGGACTGGACTTTTCACCCCGGGTCAAGGTATGGTTCCACAAGGGGCTCCCAGGCCGGTCAGGCCGCCAGTGCTCTGGCCGTCCCGGTATTGAACCCCACCGAGAATCGCCGTTTTCGCAGGAAATAAGTTGCAAAACAGCGGTCCGAACCGATAAGCTCAAATTGTCCAGTCGGGCAATTGCCTCCTCGCCCGGACGAAAGGATTCCCGATCCTTCACAGAGCAAATACGGCGCGCTGGATGGGCACAAGTGTGCGGTGGGGCACCGCGCACGACAACCCCGGCATACCGCCTGGCAATATCTTCAAAACCCCATACCACGCACGACATTAGCTGCACGTTGAGCATATCTGCAGTCGTGGTATGAGGCTTGCTCTTTGGTTGATTCTACGCACTCCCTTTGCGCTTTGATTCCCTGATTCCGCAAATACCAAGGTGCCAGTATGAGCGTCGAGACTGCTCCCCGAACGGCCGTCAACTACGTGACCGTCGATGGCAACGAAGCGGTGGCCCGCGTGGCCTATCTGACCAACGAAGTGATCGCCATTTATCCCATCACGCCCAGTTCCCCGATGGGCGAGCTGGCCGATGCCTGGTCGGCCGCTGGGCGTCCGAACCTCTGGGGCGTGGTGCCGAAGGTCATCGAGATGCAAAGCGAAGCCGGGGCGGCCGGGGCCGTGCACGGGTCGTTGCAAGCCGGGGCGCTGACGACCACGTTCACCGCCTCGCAGGGGCTGTTGCTGATGATCCCCAACTTGTTCAAGATCGCCGGGGAGCTGACCTCCACGGTGTTTCACATCGCTTCGCGCACCGTGGCCACGCACGCCCTGTCCATCTTCGGCGACCACAGCGACGTGATGGCCGCCCGCAGTTGCGGTTGGGCCATGCTTTCTTCCGGCTCGGTGCAGGAGGCGCAGGACTTCGCCCTGGTGGCCCAGGCCGCCACGCTGGAGAGCCGCGTGCCGTTTCTGCACTTTTTCGACGGGTTCCGCACCTCGCACGAGATGAACAAAATAGTCGCCCTGGACGAAGACCAGGTGCGGCGGATGATGCCCATGGAAGCCGTCAAAGCCCACCGGGAACGGGCCCTGGACCCGGACCGGCCCGTGCTCCGCGGTTCGGCCCAGAACCCCGACGTCTTCTTCCAGGCCCGCGAAGCGGTCAATCCGTTTTATCTGGCCGTGCCCGACGTGCTCCAGGAGCAGTTCGACCGCTTTGCCGAAATCACCGGGCGGCGCTATCACCTGTTCGACTACACCGGCGCACCGGATGCCACGCGGGTGATTGTGATTATGGGTTCCGGAGCCGGGGCGGTGGAAGAAGCCGTCCACTGGCTAACTAACCGGGGCGAAAAAGTAGGCGTGCTCCGCGTGCGGCTCTTCCGCCCCTTCGATACCGAGCGGTTCCTGGCCGCGCTGCCGCCCACGGTCGAAGCGCTGGCCGTTCTGGACCGAACCAAGGAACCCGGCTCGCTGGGCGAGCCGCTCTACCAGGAGGTGGTGGCTGCGCTGGTGGAAGCCCTGGGGCCCGGGGCTCCGCGGGTGCAAAGGGAAAAGGAGGTGCTTGCCCAACTGCCCACCACCATCGGGGGCCGCTACGGGCTTTCCAGCAAGGAGTTCACCCCGGCTATGGCCTTGGCCATCTTCGAGGAGCTGAAAAAACAGGAACCCAAACGCCACTTCACCATCGGCATCTACGACGACGTAACCCACACCAGCCTGGCCTGGGACGAAGAGCAGTTCCAGGAGCCGGAGTACGTGAAACGGGCCGTCTTCTACGGACTGGGTAGCGACGGCACCGTCAGCGCCACGAAGAACACGGTCAAGATTATCGGCGAAAACACGCCGCTGCATACGCAAGGGTATTTCGTTTACGACAGCAAAAAGGCCGGAGCGGTTACCATCTCCCACTTGCGGATTAGCCCTGAACCAATCCAGTCCACCTATCTGATTCGCCAGGCCCACTTCGTCGGCTGCCACCAGTTCCAGTTCCTGGAGCGGCTGGACGTGCTGCACCTGGCCAAACCCGGTGGCACCTTCTTGTTGAACAGCCCCTTCGGGCCCGAGGAGGTCTGGGACCGCCTGCCCCGGGAAGTGCAGCAACAGATTATCGACAAGAAGCTGCGCTTCTACGTGGTGGACGCTTACGACGTGGCCCGCCAGGCCGGGCTGGGTAACCGGATTAACACCGTGATGCAGACCTGCTACCTGGCCCTGGCCAAAGTGCTGCCGCTGGAAGAAGCCATCGAGCGGATCAAAACGGCTATCCGCAAGACCTACGGCCACCGGGGCGAGGACGTGGTGGAGAAGAACTTCGCCGCCGTGGACGCCGCGCTGGACAACCTGCACGAAGTGTCCGTGCCCCAGGAAGCCACCAGCCGCTTCCGCCGCCGGCCGCCGGTGCCCGAGACGGCCCCGGATTTCGTCCGCCGTGTGACTGCCATGATGATTGCCGGAAAGGGCGATCTGCTGCCGGTAAGCGCGCTGCCGGTAGATGGGACGTTCCCGGTGGGCACGGCCCGATTTGAAAAACGCAGCATTGCCCTGGAAATCCCCATCTGGAAGCCTGAGCTGTGCATCGAATGCGGCCTGTGCGCCCTGGTCTGCCCCCATGCGGCTATCCGCATGAAGCTCTTCGACCAGCAGGAAGTCCAACAGCGGCCGGAAACCTTCCAGGTGCGCGAATGCACGACCAAGGACTTCCGCGGCAAGCTGATGAGCATCCAGGTGGCCCCGGACGACTGCACCGGATGCACCGTCTGCGTGGACGTCTGCCCGGCCAAGAGCAAGAAGGAACCGGGCATCAAGGCCATCAACATGGAACCGAAGCTGGACCACCTGGACGTGGAACGGGTCAACTGGGACTACTTCGTCCAGTTGCCCGAACCGCCCCGGGAAGAAGTCAACGCTTCGACCATCAAGGGGAGCCAGTTGCTGGAGCCGCTGTTTGAGTTCTCCGGCGCCTGCGCCGGCTGCGGCGAGACGCCCTACCTGAAGTTGATGACGCAGCTTTTCGGCGATCGGGCCATCGTGGCCAACGCCACCGGCTGTTCGTCCATCTTCGGCGGCAACCTGCCCACCACGCCCTGGGCGGCCAACGCCGAAGGACGCGGTCCGGCCTGGAACAACTCGCTGTTTGAAGACAACGCGGAGTTCGGGCTGGGCATCCGCCTGGCGCTGGATCGCAAGCTGGACTACGCCCACGAGCTGCTGCGGAAGCTGGCCGACCTGATTGGGCCGGAACTGGTCGATGAGCTGATCCACGCCCCGCAGGAAACCGAAGCCGACATCCGCCGCCAGCGCGAACGGGTGGCGCTGCTGCGGCAGCGGCTGGCCACGCTCGAAAGCCAGGACGCCCGGCAACTGGAAGCCCTGGCCGACGTGCTGGTGCGCCGCAGCGTGTGGATCGTCGGCGGCGACGGCTGGGCTTACGACATCGGCTTCGGTGGCCTGGACCACGTGCTGGCGGCCGGCTACGACGTGAACATGGTGGTGCTGGACACCGAGGTGTACTCCAACACCGGTGGCCAGGCTTCCAAGGCCACGCCGCGCGCGGCCGTGGCCCGCTTTGCCGCCGGAGGCAAGCCTGGCCGCAAGAAGGACTTGGGCCTGATTGCCATCTCCTACGGCAACGTCTATGTGGCCCAGGTGGCCATGGGAGCCAACCCGGCCCAGACGCTCAAAGCCTTCCAGGAAGCCGAAAGCTACTGCGGCCCGTCGCTCATCCTGGCCTATAGCCCGTGCATCGCCCACGGGATTGAAATGGGCCACATGATGACCCACCAGAAGGAACTGGTCAAAACCGGCTACTGGCCCCTTTACCGCTACGATCCCCGCAAGGCCGAAGACCATCCGTTCCAGTTGGATAGCCGCAAGCCCACCGTGGCGTTTGCCGAGCTGGCTAAGGAAGAAGGGCGGTTTGCGGTCCTGGCCCGCAAGAGCCCCGAACGGGCCGAAGAGCTGTTCCAGGCGGCCCAGCGCGACATCGAAGACCGCTGGCGGATGTACGAAGCGCTGGCCAAGATGGAACGCGAGCTGGCTCCCACCGAAACCGAGTGCTAAGGGGCCCGTTGCCAAACGCCGCTGGGAGCTTCCGCTCCTTTGTAGGGTGTATTCTTGCAATCCGCTCTCCCCGGACTCGATTCCGGGGCTCAACGACACACCAGCAGGAGTGTCTGTTGATTTACTCAAAGACTCTTGACTGGGCGCTGAGCCGTCCAAGCAGCCGATTAAGAGTCAAGCTGGGCGTATCGCTCGCCCACGGCGCGAAGCTCAGGATCGTCGATCCGCCAGCGGCGGAGTTTCTTCAAGAAATCCCTGGCCAGCCATTTGCGAAGCTCGGCCGAATGCCGCTCGTCTTGGAGCAATTCCACGATGATGGG
>WFOE01000156.1 GCA_015488215.1 Planctomycetales bacterium | reverse complement strand
GGGTGCTTCCGCACCGATGCAGGAATAAGCGTTTTTTGCAACCGGACCTCCCCGGACTGAAGTCCGGGGCTCGCCGTCAAGTCCGGCTCTCCGTCAAGTCCGGCTCTCGCCAACGACACGACGGGACACCACCGGCAATCTTGCCGCGGCGCGTCGTGGCCAATCGCCGCGGGTTCCTGCCGGCCCAAGACTCAAGACGCAAGACGCAGGACCTTTTGGGCCGGGGCCGGCCGAAGCGCCGAGTCGAGTCGTCTGCTGATTTGCCCAATGACTCTTGGTTGGCACTTAGGCCGAAGGGATCGTCGCGGCCGGAGCCGCCGTGGCCGCTCCCTCGGTGCCCTGAGCTTTTCCTTCCAGCACCGCGTCGGCCAGCTTGGAGAGAATCAACTGGATGGATCGGATACTGTCGTCGTTGCCGGGGATGGGCAGATCGACTTCGTCCGGGTCGCTGTCCGTGTCGATCAGGGCGATGGAGACGATACCCATTTTCCGAGCTTCGCGCACCGCGTTGTGTTCCTTTTTGGGGTCGACCACCACCAGGCACTGCGGCAGGCGGTCCAGTGTGCGAATCCCGTTCAGGTTACGGTACATCTTGCGGTATTCCCGTTGCAGCGCCGCCTGCATTTTTTTGGAGTACTGGGAAATCTCCGGGCTGTTGAGCAGTTCTTCCAGCTCTTCCAGACGGCTGAACCGACTGCGGATGGTGCGGAAGTTGGTCAGCGTACCGCCCAGCCAGCGGTCGTTCACGTAAGGCATGCCGCAGCGTTCCGCTTCGCGCTTGACAATCTCCGAGGCCTGGCGTTTCGTGCCCACAAAGAGGACCACTCCCCCGCCGGCGGCGACCTGGGCCAGATACTTCCGCGCCCGCAACAGGCCGCGGATTGTTTCGCGCAGGTCGATGATGTGAATCAGGTTCTTCTTGGCGTAGATGAAAGGCCGCATCTTGGGGTTCCAGCGGCTGGCCCGGTGGCCGTAGTGGACGCCGGCTTCGATCAACTCTTTGACCAGAACGGGGGTGGTCACCATGTTCTCCTCGTGTTGTGGTCGCAGCTTACATGCAGGTTGCCCGGAACCGGGGTTTGCCCTTGCCGGCCGCGCCGTCCGGGCACAGGCGGGCCGGTGGAATCCGGTAGTTGTTGGGAGCTTTCACCAGGGAGGCGGCTTCGCCCGAGGGGGCGAAACCCATGCCAGAGCAAAGCCAAGGCTGGTAAGCACTTGATGCTACCAGAGCCTCCCAAGAGCGTCAACGCCGGGAGCAGGAAGTTTTTCCCGGAGCACTGCCCTGGCAAAGCGACTCGCGGGACCGGGGCGTGGTGTTACCCTTTGCGTAGCAGAAGTTGCTCCATTGCTTCGGTCATTGCCCGGTAGCTGCCCTGGGCCACCCACTGCCAGGAATGGCGCACAAACCCGTCCCGTTCCGCTTCCCGGGTGGGAATGTAACCTGGCCAGCACTCCCCGTAGCCCAGGCAAACGACGAACTGTTCCGGGGCCATCCGCTGGGCGGCCAACTGGTAGCCGACGAAGGTTTCGCCAGGAAACAGAAGCAGCCGCAGCGGGCCCAGCTCCACACAGCCAAAATCCAGCGCCGGCTCTTTCCGGAGCCGGTGGCGGGTGGCCAGGCTCATGGCGGCAAGGATGCGGTTGCGCTGCGGCTGCTGCGGATTTTCCAGCACGCGGCGCAGGGCCGGTTCGCTGAAAGGTTCATCGCGGCGAAACGGCAACCGAAGCGGAACCGTGCGAAAACGCATCTTGGCCAGCGGCACCCGGCGCGTGGCTTCCCAGGCACGCACCATGCCCTGGTGCAGCCGCTGGGCAAGCACGCGACGCATCTTGGGCGAACGGTCGTTGTACTTTCCGGCCGTTACGTCCCCGCTGCAGCCGGAAGCGTAGATATGGAACACTTCCGGCTGGTCTTTCTGCCGCAAACGCCGGGCCAAGCCGGGAAAATCGGCGCTGACCTCCCCCCGGCCGTAGATGCTCATCGGGTGCGTGGCATACATGTGCAGGGCCAACACGGGCCGGTCGTGGTGCCAGAAGCTGACGGTGCGCAGGTCCGGGTCGATCAGCCCTTCGGGCGCTTCGCGGTAAAAGGCGACCGAGCCGGAACCGCTGCCGCGGCTGAAGTCCACCCGACCGTCCGGGTGAACCACGCGGCGGTTCGAGGCCACCTTTTCTACCCGGCCGCGGCCCAGGCCCAGGTGGGTCACGGGCCGAGGGTGGCGAAGGCTCTCCTCCACCGCGGCCACCACGCGGGCAAGCGCCTTGCGGTGGAACTGGGGATCGAACAGTTCGTTTTTCAGTCCCACTCCGTCCAGCAGTTCCTGCGCCCCGTGGTCCACGACGGGAGCGTCGTGCTGGTGCACGCTGGAGACGAACACGCGGGCCGGGTTCGTTCCGGCCGCTTGGGCCAACCGCTGCCGCCAAAGCTCGAAGGAGCGGTTGCGAATCTCGCACCAGTCCACGGCCACGACGACCACCGGCCGCTCCGGGCCCAGCAGCACGAACCCGCGGGCTTCGAGCGGATCGAGCACCCGCCGGGCCTTGGTCGGAAGAATGCCCATGCAGCGATGGCCAATCGGGATGGTCACATCGGCGGCAAAAGGAGCTACGGCCCAGTCGGTACGCCGCCCCGTGGCGGCCGCCGTCGCTGCCAGCCAGGGCGAAAACGCAGCGGCCCCAGCAGCTTGCAGCAAGCGGCGTCGGGAGCGGGAGCAGGGAGATTTCATCACGGGCACCCCCATTCCAGGAGGGAGGTTCAACAGCCAGGCACGCCGGGCCGAGGGCAGGTCCACCATGGCCGACTGGGGTCGGAAGGGTCAGCTTTCTTCGGGAGTGGGGTGTTTCGGCTCGGCGGATTTGCCGGGTGTGGCCGGTTTGTCGGTAGTGTCTTCGTCTTCGGATTCCAGCTCGGCCATTTTACGTCGGTGGTATCGCCACCACCAAATCAGCCCTGCTGCAACCAGCAGCACCAGCACGGTGACGGTTACGACCACTTGCACGTCGTGGGCGTCTTCCAGAAACCGCTTGAAACTCTTGCCGAAAAAGTAGCTGAGCCAGTAACCCAGCCCCACCACGACCGCAGCCGAAATGGCGTCGATGAGCAAAAACCGCGGCAGCGGCAGAGCCAGCACCCCCAGGGCGATGTACATGGGACCGCGGATGCCGACCAGAAACCGGGCCAGGAAGAACACTTTGAGCCCGTGGCGGCGGATCATCCGCTCGGCCCGGGCTTCCGTCTGCTCGTTCACAATCCTCGCAAACCAACCGTGACGGCGGAACAACCGTCGCCCGAACACCCGCCCGATGGAATACATGGCCGTATCACCAGCCAGGGCGCCGACCATGCAGGCGGCGTAGCCCATCACCGGGTCGAGCTTGCCCAACGAGGCGGCAATCCCGGCTGCCACGATGGGCACTTCTTCGGGCAGAGGAAGACCGCAGCCGGTCAAAAACAATACGACCACGATCCCCAGGTACGAAGCCAGGTAATCTTCCATCGCGTAGGGATTCCGGCAAGGAAACGAAAAAACCGGCACGGTCGATTGTGTACCAAAACCCCGGCAACGCCAGCCCTCGCAGGAAGGAATTGCCAAAGAGATAACCTCACCGGGGGCGTGAAAGCG
>WFOE01000155.1 GCA_015488215.1 Planctomycetales bacterium | reverse complement strand
TCCAGTTGGGGCAGCTCGCCCGGGCGGACGATTATAGCTACTTCATCATCGGGCAGCGGATGCTGGATCGGATCCAACTCCAAATAATGACAATGCTTCGGGCCGTCTGTCAGGCCATCCTGGAGGAATGTGAAAAGTGGGGATAGGTCAGGTTCTTGCACGCGGCGAGCTGCCGACTTGAGTTGGCAGAGGCGGCAGCGAGCCGGGAGCGTCAGCATTCCCGCCGCAGCCACCGGGAGCTTCCGCTTCGGTGGAAAAACAAACGCTCGTACGCGTACTCGTACTCCTACTCGTGCTTGTAACGGGTATGTTCCGAGTCAAGGCGCTTGGTGGGCGACCGGAGACGCGGCACTGCAGACCACCCAGCGAGCCGCCAGCGTTCGCCCCCGGAGCCTAAAAGAAAAAGCAAACGCCGGTTCTCCGGTTGCTCCGCGAGTTGACACTCGCGGCTCGCTGGGGGGCGCGACAACGTGCTGGCTCTCACAGGCGGCGAGCCGCTGGCTGCACTGAAGATGGGTGGCTTGCTTTTGCCAAGCGCGGCTTACGACTGCTTCATCAGCGGGTGTTCGCGCTGGATTTCGTAGCGGCGGATTTTGCGGTCCAGCGTCGAACGCTCGATGCCCAGGATGGCGGCCGCCTGGCTTTTGTTCCAGCCGGTGGCCCGGAGCGTGGCTTCGATGTGCCGTTTTTCCACCTCGGCCAGCGACATGGCCACGTAGGTCTTAGGGTTGCTGACAATCAGCTCGGAAGTCTCTCCGGCGGTGGCCAGCTTGGAGAGGGTGAGGTTGTGCACGTCGATGTAGTCGCCTTCGCAAAGCACGCAGGCCCGTTCTACCACGTTCTTCAGCTCGCGCACGTTGCCCGGCCAGCGGTAGCGAAGCATCTGTTCCAGGGCCGCGTCGGTGAACCCCTTAATCTTGCGTCCCAGTTCGGCGTTGTACTTTTCCAGGAAATAGTGGGCCAGGATGGGGATGTCCTCGGGCCGTTTGCGCAGTCCGGGGATGTAGATTTCCACCACGTTGAGCCGAAAGAACAAGTCGCGGCGGAAGTTGCCCCGTTCCACTTCTTTTTCCAGGTTGCGGTTCGTGGCGGCGATGACGCGCACGTCCACTTTCACCAGCTCGGTGCCGCCTACGCGTTCGAACGGGTGCCCTTCCAGCACGCGAAGGAACTTGGCCTGAAGCTGGGGGCTCATCTCGCCGATTTCGTCCAGCATCAACGTGCCGCCGTCGGCCAGCTCGAACTTGCCCAGGCGGCGGCTGGTGGCCCCGGTGAAGGCGCCGCGTTCGTGACCGAACAGTTCGCTCTCCAGCAGCGTTTCGCTCAAGGCGGCACAGTTGAGGCAGATGAACGGTTTGTTCTTCCTGGGGCTGGAGAAGTGAATGGCCCGGGCCACCAGCTCCTTGCCCACGCCGCTTTCGCCGCGGATGAGCACGGTGGATTTGGTGGGCGCGACACGGGCAATTTTTTCGGTCACCTGGCGGATTACGGGCGAGCGGCCCACAATCTCGCTTTCCACGCCCAGTTGCTGGCGCAGTTGCTCGTTTTCCAGCTTGATCTGGGAAAGGTTCTCGCTTAGGTGGCGGACGTGCTCCACGTTTTCCAGGGCCACGGCCAGGGTTTTGGCCGCCGCCAGGGCCACGTCCAGATGTTCGTCGCTCAAGGCGTGGTTGGGATCGGTGGTGTAGAGGTGGATTAGCCCTAGCACCGGCCCCTGGTGGCGTACCGGGGCGCAGAGCACCGTATCGGCCGGCAAGTTGCCGCGGCTGTCGCGGCTGCTTAGCGTGCTGTCGCCCTGGACGTTGCAGGCGCGGATGCCGCTTCCTTCCTGGAGGACGCGTTGGGCCAGAAAGGCCGACACGCGATGGTAGTTCTGCCCGGAACGCGTCTGGTGGGCCACCACGGTCAGATCGTCCGGCGAAGCGGTTTGCCTGGGTTTTCGGGGCAGAAGGAGCACCGCTCCGGCATCGACCGGGATTTTCTCGAACAACCACTGGAGCACCAACTGGCACAAGGACTCGACAGCTTCGGCCCGGGCCAGCCGCACGGCAAGCTGGAACGAAAGCTGATAAAGCTGCGTGCCGACCGCTCCTCCGGAATCGCGGGAAGCCGAGCCGTCTTCGCGCAAGAAACTGGTGTCCTCCCGGCGATGGGTAATCGTGGTGGGTTCTGGTTCGTGGAACACCAGGGAATCTTCGGTGTCCTGGCTGGTGTGGGCTGGAGCGGGCTGGGCCACCCGCTGCCCGATCCCGGCCGAATCGGGAAACGCCGTATTCAGATCGTGCACGTAGGCCAGTTGGCTGCGGCCGATGCGGATCACGTCGCCCGGCTGCAGGGGGTAATCGTGTTCGATGGGTTTTCCGCCGACCAGGGTGCCGTTGCGGCTGTTCAGATCGCGGAGAATCCAGCCCCGTTGGGTGTAGAGCAGCTCGGCATGGTTGCGGCTGCATCGCTCGTCGCTGATGACGATGTCGTTGGTCGGCGCCCGCCCGATCCGCACCGGCTGGCCCGGCACGAGACGAAACACGTCGGTCCAATGGGCACCGTCACGAATCACCAGGTACGCGAGCATACGGCCACCTGTCCGCAGCGAACTCCGACACCCCGGTTCGTTACCGGGAACACCAGCAGTGGGCCGGTGAACTTCAGCAGGACGTGTTCGTTCGGGGGGTTCCCGACCTCTTCCCCCGCATCCTCTACCATATCGCCCCAAGGGCGCCTCTGGCAAGCATTTCGGGCAGGAAGCCGGGGCCGCGCCGAAGCGTTTGCCACCGGCAAACCAGACGGTGAGAATGAAGCGAGGTTGCCCCAGCGTGACCGGGCCCGCTGAACCCGGCTGCCCTTTTCCTGCCTGGGATCGCCCCGCAAGCAGGAGAACTTGCTATGTCCCGCCTTACCCGCCGCCGGGCGTTGCTGGCCGGAGCCGGTTGTCTGCTGCCGGCCTGGCAATACCGGCTGTTTACCGCCCCGAAAAAGAAACTGCCTGTGGCCGCCGTGGTAACCGTGTATCACGAAAACTCCCACGCCGACGTGATCGTGGGCAAGATTCTGGAAGGATACAAGCAAGACGGCGGGCCGGGGCCGGACCTGGAGCTGGTGGCTCTGTACGTGGACCAGGTGCCGCCACAGGACCTGAGCCGTTCCCTGGCCCGCAGGCACGGTTTCCGCCTGGCTCGTTCCATCGAAGAAGCTCTGACGCTGGGAAAGGGCCGCTTGCAAGTCCGCGGCGTGCTTTCCATCGGCGAGCACGGACGCTATCCCCGGGAACCGCGAACCGGCCAGGTGATGTATCCGCGCAAGCGATTTTTCGA
This sequence comes from Planctomycetales bacterium, assembly GCA_015488215.1. Lineage (GTDB taxonomy): Bacteria > Planctomycetota > Planctomycetia > Pirellulales > S012-138 > S012-138. The sequence goes on along the minus strand of WFOE01000155.1, from coordinate 9,638 downwards.
CCAGATCGTGCAAGTGTTCCGCCGCACCGGACAAGTGGTGCCGGTGTTCAACGATAAGCACCTTTCCTACGACTGGGCCGGGGCCTGGGCCATGTACCGTACGGCCCGAGAAATGAAGGTGCCGCTTTTGGCCGGTTCCAGTTTGCCGGTGGCCTGGCGCGTGCCCGCACTGTCGTGGCAGCAGCCGGTGCCGCTACAGCGGGCGGTAGCTTACGGATACGGAGGGCTGGAAAGCTACGGCTTTCACGCCCTGGAGATGCTTCAGTGCATGGTCGAAAACCGCCGCGGCGGAGAAACCGGCGTGCGCTGGGTGCAGGCGGTGCGTCGCGATGCGCTACGCGACAGGTGGGCTTGGGTTCCCCGATTGACCAAAGCAGCCGTCGGCATCACCGGACAAAAGCCGCGCCGCGTTCCCCCCGAAGCGGAACACCACTGGTACTACCTCGTCCAATACACGGACGGTTTCCAGGCCGCCGTGGCGATGAACGCCGCCGGGGTGAATCAGTTCGCCTTTGCCGCCCGCCTGGCCGGCAAGTCCGAACCGGTGGCCACCTGGTTCGCCCTGCAAGAGGGCAAGCCGTACCTCCACTTCGCCTACCTGGTGCGTGCCATCGAACATCTGATCCGCACCGGCAAGCCACCCTATCCGGTGGAACGGACGCTGCTTACCACCGGCGTGTTGCATGCGGCCATGCGTTCGATTGCCGCCGGGGGGAAGCAAGTCCCCACGCCCGAGCTGGAACGCCTGGCCTACCAGCCGAGCCGATGGCCGCACGCCCCGGGACGCCCTCCGCGCCCCCGCGGCTGACCTTCGGCTGGGCTGGGCAACTTCATCAATAGTCGATGTGCCAGAGCCGGCGCCAGAGTTTGCCCAATGGGCCGAACGACCGCGGGATGCCCACTTCGCCCACCGGTGGCGGCGAAAGGTACTCGCCCTGCATGTTGGGCGGAATGCCGGGCACGCCGGGAACCGGCTGCCACGGGCCGCGAATCGCATAGGCGCCCAACTGCCGGGTATCGTGCGGCCAGTAAGGCACCGGGCGGAAGCGGCGGAACTGTTCGTTCGGCTCGCCGCCGCTGGGGCCTTGGAACTGGGCATAGACGGGCACGATCTGCGTGGCGCCGATACCCTGCCCCCAGACCGTCTGCCACGTGGCCACCGGAGGCACGACGACCGGCACGGGCCGGCCCCAGAGCACGTCGGCATAGCCGGCGTGCCATTGCCGGTTGTAGGGATAGACGGCCGCTGTCTCTTCTGCGGCTTCCTGCTTTTTCCCGGCGGCTTTGGGAGCCTGGGCGGATTTTTTGTTTCCCTTTTGCTGGGCCGGTGCCGCGACCGCGCCGGCCAGCAACACGGCGGCTACGAGCAATCCTTGAATGCAGCAACGCATGGTCTGGTTCCTTATCCTGTCGGGCGGCGAAAGCGGTCAGTCAGGCAGGGTTCGTTCCACACAGCTTACTGGTGCAGAACCCAGGTGACCGTGTAACCGCCCGATGCGTGGTTGCGGATATAGACGTTCATGTGCGGGTACAAGTATTCGTGCGGAGCCAACGCCCCGTTGGTGATGTAGGTGTATCCCACATAGGGCGGCACGGGCCGGGGGGTGAGGTAGAGCCGGGCGGGCCACTGTCCGGCCGCCTGAGCCGGGTAATAATAGTTGTAGGGAACCGGGGCATCCATCACCGGCTGCGGAGCCCGATGTCCCCCTTGCGGCTCTTCGGCCAACGTGGTCCCGGCTACCAGTACCAGCCCGAGTGCAGCCAACCAGAGCAAGCGAAGCATATCAACGGCTCCTATGCCAATCGCACGAATTTGCCGGCAGCGGCACCGGCGCCGCTGCGGCAGGATTCCGGCGGCCGGAACGGCCGCGGTCGTTTTACCCACTGGGGGGGAAGCGTGGTCAGGCCGTCCTGTCGGAGCCTGTGCCACCCGTACTCCCCGTTGAATTAATTCGGCCGGAACATCCTCCGGCACTGAACCGTTTGCCGCAGAGCAAGCGCGGTTTACGCGCGATGGTCCGGTCGTAACGAAAACTCCGCTGGGAGCGGCGCCGGAGAGTCGCTATAATCCGCCCAAACCGTGCAATCGTCAAAGTTTACCCGCACCGTGCCCGCCCATCTGAAAACCAAGCGGCGGGCCGTCCCGGGTCACGGATGCCCCCGAACCAGTCTATTCCCAACGGATCGCAGAATCCCCCGCCTCCGATGAGCACCGCTGCTGCAAGTTCCAGAAAACGACGCCGTTCGGCCGAGCAACTAGCCGCCCAGGGACGCGATATTTCCGTCAGCGAGTTCTTCGCCAAGAACCGCCACCTGCTCGGGTTCGACAACCCGCGCAAAGCCCTCCTTACCACGGTCAAAGAGGCCGTGGACAACTCCCTGGACGCCTGCGAAGAAGCCGGCATCCTGCCCGAAATCTGGGTCCAGATCGAATCCTTGGGCGGCAACCGCTACCGGGTTAGCGTGCAGGACAACGGACCGGGTATCCTGAAAAAGCAAATCCCGCTGGTCTTCGGCAAGCTGCTCTACGGGTCGAAGTTCCACCGGCTGCGGATGAGCCGGGGCCAGCAGGGTATCGGCATCTCGGCCGCCGGAATGTACGGCATGCTCACCACCGGACGCCCGGTGAAGATTATCTCCAAGACCGGACCGCGCCGCCCGGCCCATTACTACGAAATCCAGATTGACACCCGCAGGAACAAGCCCGAAATCCTCAACGGCCGCGGCCAGGGAGTGGACATCCCCCCGGGCGAAAAAGGGCGGCAGTACATGGAACAGCACGGCATCCATTGGGAAGATGTGCCGCACGGAACCCGCGTAACCATCGAGCTGGAAGCCCGCCACCAGCGCGGCCGTGGTTCGGTGGAGGAATATCTGGAACAGACGGCCATCGCCAACCCGCATGTGACCATCCACTACACCGATCCGGACGGCCAGCAGCGCACCATTCCCCGTTCCGCCGAGGTGTTGCCGCCGGAGCCCAAGGAGATTAAGCCGCACCCCTACGGAGTGGAACTGGGCATGCTTTCCACCATGCTCAAGCAGAGCCGCGAGCAGACGCTAAGCCAGTTCCTCACCCGGTCGTTTTCCCGGGTAAGCCAGAGCGTGGCCAAAAAGATATGCGAGACGGCCGGGCTTTCCACGCGAGCCCGCCCCGGGCGGATCGGACGCCACGAGGCGGAACGGCTCTACCAGGCCATCCAGCAGACGCGCATCCAGGCCCCGGCCACCGATTGCCTGGCCCCCATCGGCGAACAACTACTGCTCAAAGGCTTGCACCACGTGGTGCCCGGCCAGTTCTACGCCGCCCATACGCGACCCCCGGCGGTGTATCGCGGCAATCCGTTCCAGATCGAAGTGGCCCTGGCTTACGGCGGGGCCGCACCCACGCGCAAAGTCTCCCGCGAGCTGCTTGAAGAGCTGCTCCAGGAAAGCGACGCCCGCACCCTGCGGCAGTTCCTCATCCACACCTTCAACGGCATCGGCGCCGACGGGGCCGAACGCATCCTCAAGGCCAGCGGCCTGGGCGTGCGCAAAGTGCCGGCCAAGCTGCGCAAGGCCGAAATCGACAAGCTCCACCAGGCCATGCAGCACGTCAATCCAGACGAAGGCCAGACGATGACCCTCATCCGGTACGCCAACCGCGTGCCGTTGCAGTTCCAGCAAGCCGCCTGTGCCATCACTCAGGCGGTGATGAACGTCAACTGGCGCAGCTACGGGTTGTCCCACTCCCGCGGCTCGCTTCCCGCCGGGCCGGTAACCGTGGTGGTTCACGTGGCCAGCGTCTGGGTCCCCTTTACCAGCGAATCGAAAGAAGCCATCGCCCCCTATCCGGAAATCCTTCGCGAGCTGCGGCTGGCCTTGCAGGCCGTGGGCCGCAAGTTGGGCATGTACCTGCGCCGCCGCGCCCGGGTCAAACAACAGGAAGACCGTCGCAACCTGTTCCTCCGCTACCTGGACGAAGTGGCCACTGCCGTCAGCATCCTCGACAACACCGACAAAGATCACCTGTACCAACTGCTGTTGGAAGTGGCCAAACGCAAAACGGCCGAAGCCGATATGAAACTCGACCGCAGCGGACGCCTGGTCGGCCCGGAAGAAGAACTCCAGGACGAAAGCGTGCTGATTGTTGAAGACCGCCCCGAGCTTTGGATCACCCGAAGCTCCAACGGACAACAAGCACACGGCGAAACAAGCGAAACAGAAGATTGACCCATCACCCGGCAAAGCAGCTGCCGGAAAAACGTCTGCTGAACCAAAACTCAAATCCCCGGACACTGGAATCTAGAACACACAACCTTTCCACCCTGGAAATCTCAATTTTCTAAAACTCCCATGGCCAAACGTACCTCGAAAAAGTCAAACGGCACCGCCCGGCTTTCCAAGCAGGATCGCCACACGCTTGCCCAACTGACCGAGCTTGCCCATTCGGTCGTTCGGGCCGCGGAGCGAAAGCGCGATCCGCATCTGGACATCCCCGCCCGGAGCCTCTCGAACGTCCGCTTCAACAAGTCGCGGCGGATCATCGAGATGGGCCGCAACACGAACCGCCGCCACCTGTTCAATCTCAACCAGGCCAAAAGCTACATGCAAACGCTGCTGGTCGCCGCCGGCTGCAAGCAACTAATCGACCAGGGCAAGACGACCAGCATCCGGGGCCTGTACTACATGCTCAAACACACGATCAAGGGAACAAAGGAAGAAACCTTCGACGACCAGTCCGAATGCGATCCGGTGATCGAGGACCTGGAAGTGCTGGTCCGCTGCCTCCGCGAGGAGCTGCACCTCTACGCCCAGAAAAAAGGGGACATGGTCGGCCCCCTGGTGCTGGTGGACAACGGCGATGAGATCGACTGTTCCCGGATGGGTTCGGGCGGTTACGGCATCCCTTCCATCGTGGAACCGGAACGTATCCAGTTCAAAAAGTGCACGGCCGATTTCGTTCTTCACGTCGAAAAAGACACGGTCTGGCAGCGGTTCAACGAGGACAAGTTCTGGAAAAAACACAACTGCATCCTCACCCACGGCGGGGGCCAGCCCCCTCGCGGCGTAAGGCGGCTGCTGTACCGGCTGCACCACGAACTGGGCCTGCCCATCTACTGCCTGTTGGATAACGATCCCTGGGGATACTACATCTACAGCGTGATTAAGCAGGGGTCGATCAACCTGGCTTTCGAATCGCAGCGGATGGCCGTGCCCGACGCCCGCTACCTGGGCCTGCGGAGCAAGGACTTTCGCGAGTGCGAACTGTCCGACAGCGTAAAGATCGCCCTGACCGACACGGACCGTAAACGGGCCCGACAGATCGCCCAATACCCCTGGTTCGCCCACAAGAAAAAGTGGCAGAAGGAAATCCAGCAGCTTTTAGAAAACGACTTCAAGCTGGAAGTGGAAGCCTTGATCAGCAAGGACATCTCCTACGTGACCGAAGTCTACGTGCCGGAGCGGATCGCCGCCGGGGATTTCCTGGATTGACCTCGCTCCCACACTGCCCCGCGTAGCTTGAGGACTTGCGCCTTCGGCGCTCGCCGCGCCCGGGCACTGCCCGGTTCGCCGTTTCCGCGTTCGTTTCTCTCTCTGCTCTCACCTGAATACTCGGTTAGTCCCTGAATAAATCAGCCGACGACTCGACTCGTCGCTTCGGCGAGCCCCGGACTTCAGTCCGGGGAGAGCCGATTGCATGAATCCACGTCTATTCTTCCGCTGGAACGGAAGCTCCTCGCGCGAGACGCACGCCGCAAGCTGCAAGACCATTCTCGCCCTAAAGCGGAAGTTCGCACCCAAAACCAGGACGCAAGACCTCTTTAACACCGGGGAACTACGCCGCCCGCATCCGCTCGAAAAGTGATTGCCACCCACCTAGCTGCTTTCCCACAAGTTGCCGGAAAAAACTGGACACGCCCGACGGGGGGCGCGTTATATTGCCCTTTAGCATCTCGGACTTGGCAGCTTTGGGCAGGACGTCACGTTTCGGGCAGGATGTGGTCGCACCTCTTTCCAAGGCAAAGGGGCTTGCCATGTCGGGCAGAACCGTGCCCCGGCTTTTCCGGCCCGCGCGCCGCACCGGTGTCACCCTGGTGGAACTGTTGGTGGTCATCGCCCTGTTTTCGCTGCTGTTGGGCCTGACTTTGCCCGCCGTGCACTCGGCCCGCGAGCGGGGCCGCCGAGTCACCTGCCAGAACAACCTGAGACAACTGGCCCTGGCCGCCTTGAGCTACGAAAGTTCCCGGCAAGCGTTTCCCAGCGGCGGTTGGGGCGCATGGTGGATCGGAGTGCCCGAACAGGGCCTCGGGCCCGACCAGCCCGGCGGCTGGCCCTATTCGCTGCTGCGCTTCCTGGGCCGGAACGATCTTGCCGACCTGGGTCGGGACAAGCAAGGTTCCCAGCGGGAAAAAGACCTGGCCCAGCTGCTGCAAGTGCCCCTGCCGGTCTTCCACTGCCCCAGCCGGCGCCCGGCCGTGCTTTATCCGGTCGCCGAACCCTATGCCCGCTATCTTCGACCCGGCGTTCGCGTTTCGGCAGCCCCCCGTAGCGACTACGCGGCCAACGCCGGCGGCCAGCCTCGCTGCGAAATCGCCGGTTGGGGCGGTCCCGACTCCCTCCAGCAGGCCCGCGACCCCCAGTTCCGCTGGCCCGACACCTCCGACCACAACGGCGTGATCTACCTCCGCTCCCGAGTCACGGCGGCTCGGATTATCAACGGACTCAGCCGTACCTATCTGTTCGGCGAAAAATACGTCGATCCCCAACATTACAACTCCGGACGCGACCACGGCGACGATTGGAACCTTTACACCGGCTACCAGGACGACACCCATCGCAGCGGCTACTGGCGCCCCCGACGCGACGGCACGGCTGATCCCCGGGTAGGCCATTTCTCCTTCGGCAGCGCCCATCCGGACGAATGGAACGTCGCCTTTTGCGACGGGCATGTGCGATCCATCAGCTACTCCATCTACTCCCTGGTCCACCAGGCCCTGGCAGCACGAAACGACAAGACGATCTTCGGAGACGAGCATGTCCGGTAAATCCCCCGCCCGGCTCATCGACTGCGGACGCACCTGTGTCGGCTTGTTGCTGGCCCTGGCCGCGGTATTGAAATTGCCTCAATTGCTCACCGGGGCGATCTCGCCCTTTTGGTGGCTATTGGTAGCAGTCGAACTGTGCCTGGGCATGGGACTGGTGTTAGGTGTTGCCGTTGTTTGGGTTTCCGCTTCGGCGGCCATACTGTTTTCCGCCTTTAGTCTTATCAATGCCTTTTATCTTTGGCACCAGGTGCCCCACTGCGCGTGTCTAGGGCTGTTGCCCGCCTCACCTGCATTGATGCTCCCCATCGACCTGGCAAGTTTGGCTTTCTCGCTGCTGTCTTTGGCCGCTGAGATTCTACCGCAACGTCCCCCTCTCCTTGGGAGGAAAACATGAAACGCTTTGCTACCGTTGCCGTCCTGGTGCTGCTGGCCGGACTTGCCGGCGGCGGGGCGTATCTTTGGGCCACCGTGCCCGGTCGCCTCGAAGCACCTCCGGCAGTCCAGCTTGGCCCCAAGGCCCCGGGCAGTACCTTCCAGGCAGTCGTGACCGTACGCAACGACTCCTGGCGCAGCATCCGCATCGAAGACATTTATTTTTGCTGAGGGGGGCAGGTCCTGGGACCGGAGGTCCCTCTGGAACTCTCACCCGGCCGCGACTGCAACGTCCGCCTCAAACTTTCCGCTCCCGCCCAGGGCGTGCAGCGGTTTACGCTCGCTCTGCTGGGCCCGGGCCGCAAAGTCCTTTCCCGAACTACGATCCTCGTCGCGGCCGACACCGTCGCCTGGGTCACCCCGGAAAGAATCGATTTCGGTTACCTGGGCCGCTCCCAGCGGGCCACCCGCCGGCTCCGTCTGCTCACCCCCCAAGGTCGCCCCTGGCAGGGGCCTCCGCCCCGGGTAGAACACTCCATCCCCGGGCTGAAAGTCATCCCGGCAAGCGACTCCCCCGGCGAGCTGATCCTGGAGCTTTCGCCGGCCCAGCCCCCGGGCAGCTACCGCAGCCACCTGGTGCTTCTTCACAACGACAAGCGCCAGCGGGTGCCGGTAAGCTATTACATCCTGCCGGCGATTACCGCCCTGCCGGCCCGCTTGGATTTTACGGTAAGCCGCCGAGTGTCGGTTCTCTTCAAACACGTCGAGAGCAAACCGCTGCAACTGCGCACGGCGCAGCTCCCACCGGGCGTGAAGCTCGTCTTGGCCCGCGGCAACCCCCGCCGCGCCCCCGGCACCCTGGCCGTGGAGCTGGAATACCGCCCCGAGACCGCAGACACAAAGAAGAAATCCGCCGAGTGCACGTTCGAGTTTGAACAGGGCCGCGTCGTTCTCCCGGCCCGCCTCCCCTCCCCTTAGATCAAAGAGACCCAGACCATGCGTACCAAAATGGCACTCATCCTGGTTGCCCTGGCGGGGTTTAATGTATTCTCCATACATACCAGTACTTTAGAGGGATATGATAACCTTGGAGGGATTCCTAATTTTAAGTGTACCATGACATCCTGCAATAACGGCAAGTGTATGGTTACCTCTTTTCTGAATGAAACAAACATGGTCTGCTGCGGTTCCGGTCAGTTGAATGCACCAGTGTGTGTCTGGCAAACAGGTTCTCGTTGCTTTTATACAGGACGACCGGCGGGGCAGTGCAGTGAATGCCGACCTATTGGAATATTTTGCCCCAATCAGTTTGGCAATTCGTGCAAAGGAGACCCAAACGGCATGAATGCACAAATAGACAGGTGCAATGGATGATAACCCGACTCGCAGAGAAGCACTTATGAAATTCCTTTGAAGCTTAAATTACAAAGAACTAAATCCTCAGCCAATACTCATTGAGCATCCCGGAGACGATTTTACCCAGCGCTTCGGCGAGCTGCCATCGGGACTGATCATAAAACAAAGTGTAACGTACTTAGACTCATTGTTGTCGGCGTATGCCAATACCAGTGTTCGGGTACTTAGGCCGAGGAAACAACATGTCCCCTTCGCTACGCCTTTGCATGCTCTTGGTGGGATTGACTACGTGGCATTTCATGGTTCCATCGTCTGGCCACGGGGCGTCGCTAGAGGATATACGAGAGGCGGTCCGGCAACATCCTGTGCTGTTTCGAAATGTCGAGTACGTATACTCGATAGAAAGCAGGGACTCTCCTGGAACCGAAAAATTCCGCCTGCCTGGGACGATCCGCGCGGATCGGGTCGCCGCCCGCGTCCATGTTGTCCGACAAGGGAACTGGTTCTATTGCAGCGTTCATCGGGAAAAATGGATCGGCAGCGAGAAAAAAGAGGACGGGCGAATCCTGTTCGGATACGACGGCGTCCAGTCGCGAATGCGCAGCAATAACCATCTAACGATTTCGGACCAGAAACGCCCGCTGGACGTCTACACGCTCGATATCGAAAAGCTGGGATTCGGCATCGCCGAGAGAGAGCTGATTGACTATCTCCTGCCGATCAACACCGGCGGTGCTCCCAATTTGAAAATCAATGTCACAAGACAAGGCATGGCCCGCGTGGGAGCAACGCTCTGCGAAGTGATTGAACGGCGCGCCACCCTTCCCCAAGGACAGGGGGAGATGTTAATGAGAATCTTCTTGGCACCCGAATTCAATTACC
>WFOE01000154.1 GCA_015488215.1 Planctomycetales bacterium | reverse complement strand
GGGCGATGGGGCAGGAGCTTCCGCTCCAATGCAAGAACAAGCGCCGATTTTCGCAATCGGCGAGCCGGGAGCGTCAGCTCCCGGAGGGCGGCACGGCCGCCGGCGACTGGGTGCTTCCGCACCAGGGCAAGAAGTAAGCCAAGAAACGTCGGACCTCCCTGGACTGAAGTCCGGGCTCGCCAAACTAGTATCGGCTTGCGGCTTGCGCCATGCGGCTTGCGCGGAAGCTGCCGCTCCGGTGGAAAAGCAAGTGTTTGTCCTCGTGCTCGCATTCGTCCTCGTACTCGGCAGCTTGTTCTCGGCGGCTGCGTTGCGAACCGGCACTTCGGCGAGCCGCCGAATTCGGCTTCCGGAAGGCATGGCTGCTTTCGGGTAGTCGCTGGCAGCTTTGGTTCTGCGAGTCGGAAAATAGGGACCTTTCGCTATTTGACGGCAATCCCGGGGCAACCTAGTCTTTCACAGAACGTGTGCCGGCGTCGTTTGAAGGGGGCGAAAAGCGCGCCCTGGCCGAACAGCGCCATTGGCCGGATGGTCCTGCGAAGCTGCCTATTCCCGAAATTCAATAGGTTCCATGAACTTGTCCCCCTCGTCGAATCAGTCGCAGCTTTTGTGCGACGACGGGTTCCGGACTTCCGGCTCCTCTCCGGACGAGTCGCCGGAAGTTACGGAACTGCGTTTGCCGGCGGCGCACTGGGTGGCGAAGGGGTTGTTCGGAATCGTCGTGCTGCTGACGGTCCTGAGCACGCTGGGCCAGATTTCGACGTATTGGTTCGGGCATCCCAACCTCAAGGGGTTTGTACCGCTGTTCTACGTCGATCTGGAGTCGAACGTGCCGACGTGGTACTCGTCCCTGGGGCTTGCGCTGGCGGCAACCGTGCTGGGACTCATTGCCGCCGTGAAGCATGTGCGGCGTGACCCGTTTCGCCGCCAGTGGTTGCTGCTAAGCGCCCTGTTCTGGCTGTTGTCGATGGACGAGATTGCCATGATTCACGAACTGCCGATTGCGCCGTTGCGCGCCACGTTCCATACAACGGGCGCGTTGTACTACCCGTGGGTCGTCCTGGGAGCGTTGTTCGTCTTGGTCGTGGGGCTTTGTTTGTGGGGATTTCTGCGGCACCTGCCGCCGCGGACTCGCCGTGGGTTTGTGCTTTCGGGGGCGGTGTTCGTGGGCGGCGCAATCGGCGTAGAAATGCTTACCGGAATCCAGGCTTCGCTCCACGGCGAGCAAAACGCCACCTATGCCATGCTCGCCACGGTCGAGGAGTTCATGGAAATGACCGGCGTGGTGATGATGGTCTTTTTCTCCCTGGACTATCTCCAACGTGAATGCGGCCGAGTAAGAATCGTCGTGGAGCCCGGTCGTTGAACGCTCAAACGCGGAAGTTGAACGCCCAAACGCGGAAACAAGGAACTGCTCGAACAGGTTTGTTCGATGCGCGTAACGCTCGTAGAAGAAATCGAAGAACTCCGGCCCTATCGCAGCGCCTGGCGCACGCTGTTGATGGCCACGCCTCAGGCCACGTTTTTCCAGAGTCTCGAATGGCTGGAGGTTTATTGGAAACACTTCGGCAAGGGCAAGCAGTTGCGCGTGTTCCTGGTTTACGACGGGGACGAACTGACCGGTATTCTGCCGTTGATGGTCACCACCGAACCGACCAAGGTCGGAAAGGTGCGGTTCCTTACCTATCCGCTGGACTACTGGGGTTCGTTCTACGGTCCCATCGGTCCCAAGGCGGACGTGGTTCTCCAGGCCGTCTTGGAGGCTCTCCCGGCGTTCCCCGACGACTGGGACGTGCTGGAGTTGCGTTGGGTGGACGGAAGCAGGCCGGAGGCGGAACGGTTCCGCCTGGTGATGGAACAATGCGGTTTTCCGCCCCTGGTGACGGTTCTGGACCATACTGCCATCATCCGGCTCGAAGGGACTTGGGACGACTACTGGAAGAGCCGCACATCCAAATGGCGCAACAACTACCGCCGCTGGACGCGGCGGTTGAACGAACTTGGCGCCGTAGAACACGTGCGCTACCGGCCGCAAGGGGCGGCTGTCGGGGATGGCGATCCGCAGTGGTCTCTTTTCGAGGCGTGCCAGCAGGTGGCTCGAGCGAGCTGGCAGAGCCGGTCCCGGGACGGCACAACGATTTGCCACGAAGCGATTCGTCCGTTCATTCGCGACGCCCATGCGGCCGCAGCGTCCCTGGGCGCGCTGGATATGAACCTGTTGCTGCTCGACGGCAGACCGGTTGCCTTCGCCTACAATTATCGTTTTCAGAAATCACTTTACGGGCTGCTCGTGGGTTACGACCCCGAGTTTGCTCGGGGAGGCGTCGGCAACGTGCTCTACACGAAGATTATTGAAAGCAGCTTCGCGCTGGGCGACGAGCTGTACGATCTGGGACCAGGTTCCCTGGAAAGCAAGCGGTACTTCCGTACCGAAGTGCGACCCATCCTGCGTTACAGTCATATTCCCTGCCGGTCGCTGCGAGCCGCTTTGTTGCGGGCCAAACGAACTTTCGACGCCCGCAGTACCCGCAAAGAAATCCTCGGCCAAATCCAGAAAGCCGGCCGGTAAGCGGAGTTGTCTCCGGGTCGCCGCGGCGTTTTGCTCCACCCCGACTGCCGCACCCGGTGTGAAGCCAGCTTACCGAGTGGCCGGTTTTTCCCGCCGGGGAAGTTCGGCTCCCACCTGCTGCCACCAGCGGCGCAACTGGCCTAGCAGGTGTTCCACTCGCTGCGGTTGGGCCTGGGCCAGATTGTTCCGCTCGCCCGGGTCACTTGCCAGGTCGTACAGTTCCGCCCGGGAATCGGCAAAGTACCACAACAGTTTCCACCGGCCCTGGCGGATGGCCGAAACCGGCGTGGTGGTGGGGTAGAAGTGGGGATAGTGGAAGTAGAGCGTGTTGCGTTCAAGTTTCGCCTGCGGGTCTTTCAGCAGGGGGGAAATATCGACCCCATCCAGTTCGCCCCCCTGGGGCCGTTCCAGCCCCAGCAGGTTCAGCAGCGTGGGAAACCAGTCCACGGTGGAGATCGGCTCGTGGCAGACTTGCCCCGGGGGCGTGATGCCCGGCCAGTGGACGATGGTGGGAATCCGGATGCCGCCTTCGTACAAGGAACCCTTGCCGCTTCGCAGCGGGTGGTTATTGGTGACGCGCTGCCCCCGGTAGTGGTTCACGTAGCCGCCGTTGTCCGAAATCAGCACCACGGCTGTGCGCTGCCGCAGGCCGAGCCGTTCCAGGGTGGCCAGCAGGCGGCCGACGTTTTCATCCAGGTGGTGCACCATGGCCGCGTAGGTGGGATTCTGGTGGTGCATTCCCGGCCGCAGCCGCTGCCGGTAGAGCTGGACCACTTCGGGCTTGGCTTCAATGGGCGTGTGCACCGTGTGGTAGGCCAGATGCAGAAAGAACGGGCGATCCTTCACCTGTTCCAGCAGCCGGATTGCCTCCTGGGTCAAGCGATCGGTCAGGTATTCCCCGGGCGAACCGAAGGGCAGATCAGGCACATAGCGGAACTGTTCCTTGCGGGCACCGAAAAGTCCCCGATAGGGGTAGAAAAACGTGGGCGGGGCTCCCCAGCGCGTGCCGCCGATGTTGACGTCAAACCCCTGGGTTTCCGGGGCGTGCAGGTCGGTGCCCAGGTGCCACTTGCCCACGTGCAGCGTGGTGTACCCGGCCCGGCGGAGCACTTCGGCCAGGGTGATTTCGGCATGGGGCAGGTGGTCGCGCGCCTGGGGGCAGACCAGTCCCCGGCCCCGCATCGGCCCGCGGGCGGCCTGTTCGCGCCAGATGGTGATATGCAGCCGCGCCGGATGCCGGCCGGTGTGCAACGACGCCCGGGTGGGCGAACAGACCGGCGAGGCGGCGTAGCTTTGCGTGAACCGCACGCCGCGTCGGGCCAGGGCGTCGATGTGCGGGGTGCGATGCAGATCGGCCCCGTAACAGCCCAGGTCGGCCCAGCCCAGGTCGTCCACCACAATCAACACCAGGTTGGTCTTTTGGGGCGGAACCGTTTGCGCTTCGCTTGGACCACTCAGGCAGGCCAGCATCGCCACGGCAAGTGCCATCCGGCAGTTTCGGCGCACGGGCAAGTCTCCTTGGCAAGCGGATGGGCAAGCAGGAACCAGTTGCTACGGTGCAAAAAGCCGTTCCGAAATGCAAGCTGCCGCTTGCACGGTCTATTCGCCGGCGGCGGCCAGGGCATCGGGCAACGTAAAGGCCCGCTCGTAAAGTGCCCGACCGACGATGCAACCGGCCGCTCCCACTTGGGCCAGGCGGCGGATGTCTTCCACGCTGCTCACGCCGCCGGAAGCAATGACGGGAAGCTTGCTCCCCTGGACCAGACGCCCGACGCCGTCGAAGTTGGGCCCTTGCATCATGCCGTCGCGGGCGATGTCGGTATAGACGATTGCCGCCAGCGGCAAGTGCTGGTAGCGGCGGGCCAATTCCAGGGCGTCCACGTCGGAGGTTTCCAGCCAGCCGCCGGTGGCTACGCGGCCGTCGCGGGCGTCCAGTCCCAGCACCAGCCGCCCGGGAAACTGCCGGGCCATCTGCTCGAACCACTGGGGGGCTTTCAGCGCCTGGGTTCCCACAACCAGCCGGGCCACGCCCAGGCCGAGCCAGTGTTCGATTACCTGCTGGCTGCGCACTCCCCCGCCCAACTGGCAGGGGACCTCGACCGCTTGCAGAATGGCTTCCACCACGGGGCTGTTTTCCATCGAACCGCTGCGGGCACCGTCCAGATCCACCAGGTGGAGCCGCCGGGCCCCTTGGGCCACCCAATGGGCGGCCATCTGCACCGGGTCGTCGGCAAAGACGGTTTCCTGGTCGTAGTCGCCTTGGCGGAGCCGCACGCAGCGGCCGCCGCGAATGTCAATCGCGGGCCAAAGTTCCATCGGGGAGTTCTCAGCGTTCGGGGGGAACGAATCGCCCTCCAGATTCCTGGGACGGAAGGCCAGGGGCGGCCTCGGGCTCTGGAGGCGGAAGAGCCGCAGCGGCCGGGTCATTCTTGCCGCGGGGCGTGCTGGTCCAGCCAGCCGGGCAGCCGCCGCAGCGAACCGGCGGCAAAAAGCGCCGCAACCAGCACGGCCAGCGCCCGCGGTCGGGTGAGCGAAATCAACAAGCCCACCACCAATGCCGCTCCCAGCACGAAATACCACGGGAACCGCTGCAACTTGGGCAGGGCGAGCCACAAGGCGGCCATCACCGCACCCACGCGGAGACAGGCGCCGATCCACATTTTTTCCTCGGGCCGCAGCACCAGCAAGACCGCGGCACAGCCCAGAAGCAACAGGGCCACCAGCCCCACCGTGGGGCGATGCAGCCCCCGTTGCGGTCCGGCAGAAGGCGACCCGGGCGAGGGCATCAGATACGATCCAGCGTGTCGATCCACCGCAGCAGCTCTTCCCGCTCCGCGGCGTTGAGCTGCCGGGGCTTGCCCGGAAACTGCTTGACCGTCACTGGGTGTTTCATCTGCCGCAGTCGGGCCACGGCGCGTTGCACTCCGGCGGCCAGCTTCGATTCGGCCGCCGTGGCGAAGTAGAACCAGAGCGGATGGACCGGCTCGGCTTCCACGGGTCGGGCGGCCAGCGGGGCTTCGATGCACGCCACGGCCGTCACCGCCGCGCGGTGCTGCATGGCCACCTGTTGGGCCATGCGGCCCCCGGTGTCGTAACCGGCCACGACCACGCGCAGCGGGTCGATGCGGTACTGGGCCAGCACCTGGTCAATCATTTGCGTAACCGCTGCCATGTCGTCCCGGGCGACCCAGCGACGCGGGTTCTTCGCCTTGGGGGCCAGCAACACCACATGATACTGCCGGCAGAGTTTTTTCCACTGGTCCAGCAGGTCCTTGGCGGCTTGTTCGTCCAAGCCGGCCGCGTCGTGGAACCACACCAGCAGGGCGTGGGGAAGGGCCGGATGGTAGTCCTCGGGCACGTAGAGCAGCGCTTCGTGAGGGAACTGCGGCAGTTTGAAGG
>WFOE01000153.1 GCA_015488215.1 Planctomycetales bacterium | reverse complement strand
CTCTAGCAACCGGCAAGCCTCCGACCAAAGTTGGAAGAGGAGAATAACAGCCCGCGTTTCTTCGGATCTCCCCGGACGGAAGTCGGCGGCTCGCCGTTTTCGTTTCCAAGAATGGGCGTTTATTCTTGCCTGGTGCGGAAGCATCTTGCCCAAGACACAAGACCCAAGACGCAAGACCTCCCGGAGCGGAAGCTCCTCCCCAAGCCCCCAAGCCTCCATCCCTCCACGCCTCCAAGCCCTCCGCCGTCTACCGGTCCGGCCACACCTGGTCCGGGCTGCGCCAGGGGAGCACCTGGCGGACCGGCTTGGCCCCACTGTTACGCTGCAACGCCCCGCGCACGCCCAGCACGCCCGGGTCCCGGGCAATCCGGTCGCTGAAGACTCGGGCGTCGTAAAGCAACGGGCGCAGCTCAATCGTGAGGCGGTTGAGGTTCCGCGTCAGTTGCACCAAGTTGTCGTAAAGCTCGGGGTCCTTCATCAACCGGCCCAGCGAACCCTGCTGCTGGTTGATCCGTTCGGAGAACAGCACCAGGTTTTCCATCAGGGATTCCAGTTGTTCGGCGCTTCGGCCCAGCTTGACAAAGAGCCGATCCGCGTTGACCAGCACCTGTTCGCCGCGACGGCCCAGTGGCTCGGTGAACCGTTCCAGGTGGTCCAGGTTCCGATCCGCCTTGGCCAGCGTCTGCTGCATCATGCGGATGGTGTGCTGGGTTTCTTGCAGCACCTTGGGCAGCGTTTGCAGGGTCTGCTGGAGCTGCTGCTTCATTTGCGGGTCGCCGGCCAGTTGCTGTATGTTCTGAGCGGCTCCGCGGATGTTGTCCAACGCCTGCTCCGACTTTTCCAGCAGCCGGGCGAACCGCTCGTTGTTCTGTTCCAGAAACCGGCTGATCTGCACGGCCACGCGGTCGATGTCCTCGCTGGTGCGGACGATGGACTGGGCCACGTCCTGCAACCCCTGCTGCAACTGGTTGACCACCTGGATGGCGTCCGGGGCGACCTGTCCCTGGATGGTGTCGCCGTCCTGGATAGGTTCCCGTTCCCCTTGGGCCTTGCCGGAAGGGACGAACGAAATGACCGAATCGCCCAGCAGCGAGCCGCCCTCGATGCGGCACACTTCGTCCCGGTAAATCCGCCCCTGGTAGCGGCGGAAGATGCCCAGGGTCACCTGGACCGTGCCGTCTTCGGCCAGTTCGACGGAGCGGACACGGCCAATCAGAATGCCGCTTTTACGCACTGGGGTATCGACCATCACGCCCGGGGCGCGCGGGAAGCGGACGTGCACGATAATCCCTTTCTCGAACAGCCGCGGCGCTTCGCCAAAGATGAGCACCAGCACGCCGGCGATAATCAGCGTGGCCAGCACCACCACGCCCACGCGAAACTGCATCGTGCGTTCTTCCATGGCTTTTTCTCCTGCGGCGGCGAGCCTGCCGGGACAGAGGCCCGCCGCTTAGATCATCGTTTCGTCCATTTCCTGGAGCCGCTTTCCCGCTTCGCCCCGGACGAACTGCTGCACCCGCTCGTCGCGGGCCTGCTGCAACTGTTCCGGGGTGCCTTCGAACAACACCTGCGGCTCTCCGGGCTGCAAGCGGCTCAAGGGGTAAAGCATCAGTACCTGGTCAGCCGTTTTTCGCACGGTACGCATATCGTGCGTGACGATGACGCTGGTGACGCTTTCCCGCAGTTGAGTGCGCAGGATAAGCTCGTTAATCACGTCGCTCATAATCGGGTCGAGCCCGGTCGTAGGCTCGTCGTACAGGACCACCTCGGGCGAGACGGCCAGCGCCCGGGCCAGTCCCACCCGTTTGCGCATCCCACCGGAGAGTTGAGCTGGTTTCTTAGCCAGCACGGACTCGGGCAGGCCCACCTCGTGCAGCCGGCGGCGGACAATGCGGCGGATTTCCGCTTCGCTTTTCTGGCCCTGTCTGCGCAGGGGAAACGCAATGTTCTGCTCCACGTTCAGGCTGTCGAACAGTGCCGCATTCTGAAACACGAACCCGAAACGCAGCCGCATCCGGGTCAGCTCCCGGTCGTCCAGAGCCAGCATGTTCCGGTCGTGGAACCAGACTTCGCCCTGCTGGGGGCGGACCAGCGCCACCAGGGACTTCAGCAGCACGGTCTTCCCGCAGCCGCTTTCGCCGATGATGGCCAGCGTCTGGCCCGGATAGACCGAAAATGAAATGTCCCGCAACACCTGCTGCGAGCCGAAGCGCAAGCCCAGCCCCTGGACCCGCAGCACCGGTTCCGGTTTGCTCTCTGCGGCGGAATTGCTCGCGCTCATGACTTTCTCTCTCCAACACCGTTCAAACCAGCCGCGGCAGACGGGGCCAGATGAGCAGATAGATGCTGTCCAGCAAAATGCCCAGGAACAAATCCAGGGCCAGAATGCTTACGAACGAATAGACGAACGCCTGGGTGGCTGCGCGGCCTACGCCTTCGGCTCCCGGGTCGCAGTGGAACCCGCGGTAACAGCTTATCAGAGCGATGGCCGCCCCGAAGAAAATACTCTTGAACACGCCGGTGAACAGGTCGTAGCCGCCGACGAACTCCTGGGAATGGAGCCAATAGTGGTGCGAGTCGATTCCCAGGATGCCGATGCTGTAAAACGCCCCGCCCACTACGCCCATGAAGTCGGCCATGATTGTCAGCGTAGGAATCAAGAAGATACAGGCCAGAAAACGCGGCACCACCAAGTAATGAATCGGGTTGGTGCCCATCGAGGCCAGTGCGTCGATTTGTTCGGTTACCCGCATCGTGCCCAGTTCGGCAGCCATGGCACTGCCCACCCGGCCGGCCAGCATGGTGGCAGCAAGCACCGGTCCCAGCTCGCGCACCAGAGACATATTGATGACCGCCCCCAGCCGGGTTTCCAGGTTCAGCAGCCGGAACTGGGCATAACTTTGCACGGCCAGCACCATGCCGATGAACGTGCCGGTCAGGGCCACCACCGGCAGTGACAGCACGCCAATCTGGTAAAAGCTGGGCACGAGTGTTTCCCGCAGCGGCAGCCGGGAAAACATCCAGGAGAACGTCCGCCCGGTAAAAAGCGTCAGGTCGCCCAGGGCCATAATCCAGCCCAACACCGCCTGGCCCAAGTCGGCCACCAGGCGGTACAGGGCATCCCCCGGTCCGCCTCGGCGGGGGCGTGCATCCTGGGTTGCGGAGGCGTGCGACATGGCTTTCCCTGCTACCGAAGGAGCCCAGCGCGTACAGACGGCACGCAAAGACGCTTGGAACCCGTAAGCTATTTCGGTCGAACGGCCTATTCTGGTTAGGAAAAGTTTGCGGATTGCTCGCCCAGCCGGAGCGTTCCTCCGGGCGGGCGGACCGCTATAATGGCCCAGGCGTTCTTCGGTGCCTCCGCCCATCGGTGCTGGCAACAACAGCAAGGGGAACCCTGTGCAAGCACGTTTTCTTCTCCCGGCCTTGGCAAGCTCCGGCGGCGCCTCTTCCTGCATCCTGGGGCCGGAAAACCGCACGGTGGCCGTGGCCGCGGAACGCCTGCTGCTGGGAAACCCGCCCAGCCGGATTCTCCTGGTCGGCGGCCCGCGGAGCGGGAAAACAACGCTGCTTCGCAGTGTTGCCTCGGCGGCGGAACAGTTGGGCTGGCGACCAACCCAGGCCCGCGGCTTTCGGCTGCTGGAACCGCCCACGCCGCAGCAGGGAAGGCTCCTGCTTCTGGACGACGTGGATCGGTACCTCGGTTCGACTGCTTCTGCCCTGGTGGAACTTCAGCAGGGGCTGGACCTCTGTTCCCGAGTGCTGCTTACCACCACGAAAGCCCCCCGGCTCCTTTCCGCCCCGGCTGGTCTGCTGGACCGCCTGCGAGAACATGCCACGTTGGAATTGTGTGATCCGGAACCTGAGACGCGTTACCTGCTGCTGGTTCACTTCGCCCGGCGGCACCAGGTCCCGCTCAGCCACGAACAGGCCCGGCGGTTGGCCCAACGCTGGAACCTCCCCCCCGGGGAGCTGGAAACCCAACTGCTGAACCTGATTCGCGGCTTCGTTCCGCAGGTGCAATCCGACCCCGTAAGTGCCCTTTCTTCCACCGGGAACAAGCGCCAGCAGATGCTACGCGTGATGCGGGTCACCGCCCGGTTCTACAAGCTGCCGCTACAACAACTTCGCGGGGACTCACGCCGACGCCGCGTGGTCCACGCCCGTAGAATGGCTATGTTCCTGTGCCGACGCCACCTGGGAGCCACGCTGGAACAAATAGGCGAAGTCTTCGGTGGCAAAGACCACACGACCGTGCTGTACCACTACCGGCTTTTCCGGCAACTACTCCAACGCCACGGCCAGGTACGCTGCGAACTGCGGGAACTGGAACGCCTGCTGCACTTGGCACCCGAGAAGCCGCGGGCAGTCGGGTAGGAGGTCGCCATAGAACTCCCGACCGCAGACGCCACGCCCAAAGACGGGAACGCCGCCGGATGGGTCTCTGACCCGCAGGAAAACACCCCCCGGTAGTCTTTCGGCATCCTGTCGAAAAACGGTAAACAACGCGCCGCCGGTGTGTATAAGGACGGAAAGCCGACCACTTCTTCGGGCAAATGCCGCCACGGTGCCAACATCGCCAGTCCAACAATCGACCGGTTACAAACAGTTTTTCCACCCCGGGAACGGCTGCCCCCTCTGGCCTGATCCGCTGCAAGCAGTTCAAATTACAGCAGAAACCTATCCAGCGTCCGGCGGCAAAACATTCGCTTCGCCTCTTGCTTTTTACTACAACAAGAGCTCCCACAGTAGAAATAAGCAAGTTCGCACTGCACCGTCATCAGGAGAACAGCGATGAAGTTTTCGTGCCCGCGGGAACCGTTTCTGGACGCGCTGCAGACGGCCGCTTCGGTGGCCGCCGCCCGAAGTCCGAAACCCATCCTGCAAAAAGTAAAGCTGGAAGTGGGACCCGACCAGGCGTTTCTGCTGGCTACCGATCTGGAACTGGCCATCCGTGTCCGGCTGGACCAGGTGGATGTGAACACTCCCGGGGAGGCGATGCTCCCCCCGGCACAACTGGGGCAGATTCTACGCGAGGCCCGGGACGAGCAGTTTGTTCTGGAATCTACTGAGCAGGGGACAGTACTGCGACTGACCAACGCGGAGTTTCAACTCCTGGGCGAAGACCCGGAGGAGTTTCCCCCGGTGCCGGACTTTCAAGGGCAGAGCTGCTACGTGATTGAAGCCGAGGCCTACCGGGAAATGGTACGGCGGACCGTGTTCGCCGCCGACACAGAAAACGTACGTCAAGCCCTCTCAGGCGTGCTCTGGGAGCTGGAACAAGGGGAACGCCTGGTGGCCGTGGCTACCGACGGTCGCCGACTGGCCACTAAAACGGCTCCGGTCCATAGCCGCCTGGCCGTAGCCTCGGGCGGCCCGGAAGCAACCGCCCCGGAAAGCGGAACCGGCCCTTCCATTGCATGGCCTGCGGACGTCATCGTGCCCTCCGGTTTCCTGCAAAGGACCGAACGCATCGTCAGCGGACAAGGCGAAGTGGAGTTCTACGTGGAAGACAACCACGTCCGGTTGCGCCACGGAAGCGTTTCCATCCACGCCCGGTTGCTCGAAGGGAGGTTTCCCAAGTGGCGAGAAGTGGTCCCGAACCCTTCCCAGCCCGAGCTCCGAAAGACCGAGCTGGTGGCCGGGCCGCTGCTTTCGGCCATGCGTCAGGCCTCGGCGTTGTTGGGACCGGACGACCGCGGGGTGCTCTGGCAGTTCGACCAGGGGGAGCTAATCATCTCGGGCCAAGGGACCGAGTTGGGTCAGGGCCAGGTTCGCTTGCCGGTGGCCTGGGAAGGCGAAAAGCTGGTCGTCCGGCTCAATCCCAAATACGTGCAGGATTTCTTGCGTGTGCTTTCGCCAGAAGCGAGCTTCACGGCTTGCTTGCAATCGTCCGAAGCGCCGGTGCTGTTTGTTACCGAGGATGGATCCAACTACGTGGTCATGCCGATGGCTTTGTAGGGAGCCTGCTTTCCCGCTTGAGCACAAGGAAGGTGCATCATGCGTTCCGACAGGTCGGCCGGGCGCCGCGGACCTCAGCCCATTGCTCGGGTGATGGCCGAGCTGGCGTCCCGCCGCGGGTTGGGCCGCGTTGCGGCAGTCGAGCAGTTTTGCGAACACTGGGAGGAAGCGGTCGGGGCGGCCTTGGCTTCCCAGACCCGGCCGGTCCGCCTCAACCGCGGTGTGCTGGAAGTGGTGGTTTCCGGCTCGGTAGTTTTGCAGGAGCTGGTCTTTCGCAAGGAAGAACTGCTACGAAAAATGCGAGGCAAACTGCCGCAAGCCACGATTCGGGAAATCCGATTCCGCCTGGGCGCTTTAGAATAACCCCGGTAATCCTTGCCCCAGCGTTTTCCCCGCCGTACTTCTGGTCCGAAGATTTCCTCCAGGCGACCGGCCATGACGAACCCCGCTGAAGTGGACCTTTCGGTTTGCCTGGGCCCGGTCCGGCTGCCGAACCCCGTGCTGGTCGCCTCGGGCACGTTCGGCCATGCCACGGAGATGGCCCGGTGGGTCGATCTGAGCCGCCTGGGTGGCATTGTGCCCAAGACGGTTACCAGCCGTCCCCGCCGCGGTAATCGCCCCCAGCGGACCGTGGAAACCGCCTGCGGGATGCTCAACTCCATCGGGCTGGACAACGAGGGGATTGACTACTTCCTGGCCCATCAACTGCCTCAACTGCTGGAGGTGGGAGCCCCCGTGATTGTGAGCGTTGCGGGGGAGAACCAGCAGGACTTCGTCGAGTTGGCCGCCCGCGTAAGCCGGGTGGACCGGGTGACGGCCGTGGAGCTGAACATCTCCTGCCCCAACGTGGCTCACGGCGTGGATTTTTCCACCGATGCGGAGCTTTGTTACCAGGTCGTCTCGCTGGTGCGTCGTGCCTGCGGCAAGCCGCTGTGGGTGAAGCTGAGCCCCAACGTGACCGATATCCGCCCGGTGGCCGAAGCGGCCGAACGAGCCGGGGCCGATGCGCTGACGCTCATCAACACCTGTGTCGGGATGGCGGTGGACTGGCGGCGGCGTCGACCGATGCTGGGTGCGGTGACCGGGGGCTTGAGCGGCCCGGCTATCAAACCCATCGCCTTGGCCGCTGTGTATCGGGTGCGGCAGGTGGTCGGCTTGCCGCTGGTGGGGGTCGGAGGCATCGCTACGGTGGACGACGTGCTGGAGTTTCTGGTCACGGGGGCCTCGGCCATCCAGGTGGGAACGGCCAATTTCTTCCGCCCCCGGGTAACGATGGAACTGCTCGAGCAGCTCCCTCAGGTGCTTCGGCAGGTCGGCTGCTTGCGAGTGCAGGAGCTCATCGGCACGCTCCAGTGCGGATGAAGCAAACGCTGTTCTCGGCACAACGAACGCGGTGCCGAAGCCCCTTCGTAAAAGGAACCTCTCCTTGCGCGGTGCCTTGACCCCCTGGGAAGCCTTTGGTGTACTCGGGCACAAACGGGCCAGCCGGTCCTGCCGGGGGCCGATTTTTCCTGGGCAAAGCAGCATGCAAGCAGCAGAGGAGAGCAAGAAGTGAAAATCTCGCAGCGGCTCCAGCAACTTGAGCCTTCGGCCACCATGGCCATGGCCGCCAAGGCCAAGGAGCTGAAAGCGGCCGGGGAACATGTGGTCGATTTCAGCCTAGGCGAACCGGACTTCGACACTCCGCGGCACATCTGCCAGGCGGCCGCCCGCGCCATGCAGGAAGGCCACACCCATTACACGGCCGCAAGCGGTATCCCGGAACTGAAAGCCGCTATCGCCAAGCAGTACCAGCAACGGCACGGGCTGGAGTATCAGCCTCAACAGGTGGTCGTCTCCAACGGGGCCAAGCACGCGTTGCACAACGTGTTCACGGCCCTGCTGGACCCAGGGGATGAAGTCATTATTCCGGCTCCGTACTGGGTAAGCTACGCCGAGCTGGTCAAGCTGGCCTCCGGGGTGCCGAAGATTGTTGCCACGGAGGAAGCCCAAGGGTTCAAGCTCACGCCGGGGCAGCTCCGGGCCGCCGTCGGACCCCAAAGCCGTGTGCTGCTGCTCTGCTCGCCGAGCAACCCCACCGGCACGATGTACACCGCCGAGGAGCTGGCCGCCCTGGCCGACGTGGTGCTGGAAAACGATCTGCTGGTGGTGGCCGACGAAATCTACGAACGCCTGGTGTACCCGGGCCACCAGTTCCGCAGCTTTCCTACGGTGCGGCCCGGACTGCAGGAACGCACCGTGGTGGTCAACGGGGTGAGCAAGGCTTACGCCATGACCGGCTGGCGAATTGGCTGGACGCTCTCTCCGCCGGAACTGGCCCGGGCGATGGGAGCCCTGCAAAGCCAGGAGACTTCCAACCCGTGCAGCATCAGCCAGCACGCGGCCCTGGCCGCGTTGGAAGGTCCGCAACGCTGTGTGGAGGAAATGCTGGAACAGTTCACCCGCCGCCGCGAATACGTACGGCAGCGCGTGGCCCAGTGGAAAGAGGTTTCCTGCCCCGAAATGGCCGGAGCGTTCTATGCGTTTTTGAACATTTCGGCCTACCTGGGCCGCAGCTACAACGGCACCCGGGTGGAAAACTCGCACCAGTGGTGCCTGGCCCTGCTGGAACAGCAGAAAGTGGCTACGGTGATGGGCAGCGCCTTCGGGGCCGAAGGCTACGTGCGCCTCTCCTACGCCACCGGTATGCAGGAGATTCAAGAAGGGCTGGATCGCATCGAACGCTTTTTGCAAAGCGCTCAGTAGACCTCCAAGGCGGAAAAGATGGTACCATAACCAGCAGGAAAGCGGTGGTCCCTTTTTCCCGCCACTTTGGTAGCACCTTTTCGACTCCGACATGGAAAACCAACCTGCCACGAACTATCTGACGCGTGAACCGATCGACCCGGCCCAGTTGCTGGCTCGCGTCCAGTCCCCCCAGGCCGGGGCCGTGGTGCTGTTCATGGGCACGGTGCGACAGTTTACCGGCTCGAGGGAAACGGTGGCCTTGGACTATGAGGCCTACGCCGAAATGGCCCAGCAGCAGATGGCCCGACTGGAACAGCAGGCCCGGCAGCGGTGGTCGCTGGTCGGCTGTGCGCTGGTGCACCGGTTAGGTCACCTGGAACTGGGCGAGGCGAGCGTCGCTGTGGCCGTCAGCGCCGCCCATCGGCAGCAGGCGTTCGAGGCCGCCCGCTGGCTCATCGATACGCTCAAGCAGGAAGTCCCCATCTGGAAGAAAGAGAACTGGGCCGACGGCACCACGCAGTGGGTCCACCCGCAGTAGCAGTAGGGAAATCCCCGGCCGGGTTCGCGCACACGGCAAGGAGGTCTTGCGTCCTGGGTCTTGTGTCTTGAGCAGGTGCTTCCGCACCGGGCAAGAATCGGCTTGCGGCATGCGACCTGCGCCTTGCGCACGGAGCTTCCGCTCCAGTGCAAGAACTAACGCAACAACACCAAGCGGCGAGCCCCGAGCGTCAGCTCGGGGAGACCGTCGTGGCCGCCGGCGACTGGACGTTTCCGCTCCGGGACCGGACGCTATCCCGCTCCCGCCTCCGAAAGCACCGGGTCGGGGCAGTAGTCCGGGTCATAAAACTCCTGGGGCACCTGGCCGCGGTTCAGGCAGTCGATCAGCAACCGCAATCGGCCCAGGTCGCGGCGGTTGAAATGCAGCACCAGCCGCTTCAGGTGGTTCAGTTCCGGCTGGTCTTCGCGTTCTTCGGGCAAGGCGTCGGCGAGCTCGATCCGCCCGTCGGCCAGGATATCGGCAAAAGCGGCGTTGAGCTGCTCGAGCAGCTCGGCCCCGGGGGCCTGCTGCACGCGCAGTACCAGCCGTTCCCGCACGTAGCGCATGCTGTGGTACACCCGGTAGAAGCCCAGCAGCTCCTCGACGGCCCGGTCCACCTGATCGGTGATCTTGTAGAGAGCCAAATCGGCCGGGGATATCATCCCCCGATCCAGCAAACAGCAGCGCACGAACTGCTGGAAGTGGTGCCAGTAGTCGCCGCCGGGGGCGTCGAGCATCACCACCGGCACCATATCCCGCTTGCCGGTCTGAAGCAGTGTGAGCACCTCCAGGCATTCGTCCAGCGTGCCGAACCCGCCGGGAAACAGCGCCACGGCGTCGCATTCTTTGACGAACAGCAGCTTGCGGGTGAAGAAGTACTTCATGTGCACCAGCTTCTGGTCCCCGGCGATGACCGGATTGGCGTACTGCTCGAAGGGGAGCATGATGTTGATCCCCATCGAGTGTTCCCGCCCTGCCCCCCGGTGGCCCGCTTCCATAATGCCGCTAGCCGCCCCGGTAACCACCAGCCAATTGTGCTGAGCCATGCGGCGGCCAAACTGGAGGGCCAGTTGGTAGTCGGGCTGGTCGGGGCGGGTGCGGGCCGAACCGAACACGGTCACCTTGCGCTGGCGGCGGTACGGGCCGAACACCTTGAACGCATAGCGCAGCTCGCGTAGCGCCCGGGCCAGAATCTTCAGGTCCCCCCGGCTGATCGTATCCCGGCCCAACTTTTCGGCCACCTCCTTGATCCGCTCGACCAGTTCGGCCTTACGGGGATCCAGGGCCGAAGGGAGCCGCGGCGTCCCGTCGCCGGAGGATGAACGATCCACGGGACCAGGTTGGGTTGATCGGTCCAAGATGTACTCCTTTCCGCATGGGAACTCTGCCGTCAGTTGCCGCTTCCGGCCGAGGTCCGGAACCGGCGGCTGCCCCTAGTGGATTATAGGTTCAACGGCAAGATCCGTCGCAGATTGCGACCGCCTGGAACGAATATGCCGATTTTGCCGCTGGGGAACGGGGCAGGCTGCTGCGCCCCGTTGCTGCTTTCCGGGACAAAGGCTGCTACCAGGAGCAACGGCTACTGATCCGCGTTGGGGTTAGGATTTCTGCTGGAAGTGTCCTTCTCCGTATCGCGAGAAGTAGTACAAAACGGACCGCTCTGCGATGTCCAGCATGATCTCCGTCATTTCCTCAACGGACCAGCGTTTTGCACGGAAATAGAAACTTCCCCTGTTAAACTTACCACAGCCTTCATTATAAAGATGAGTCTTGTTTAGTTCTCCGAACATAGCCATCGTGACAACTCGATCCAGAATCGAAGACTCCGGTTCAAAATCGCAGCCATAACCAAAGCAGACAAACGGGAAAATACTTTCCCGCATCAACGCCGTGCGGAGCCCAATTAGATTCTTCCCCAGGCGTTCGATGGCGTTGCCCCTGGCTTGCTTGGACTTTCCTTCCTTGGCGCGAAGATCGTTGGTGCCTTGGTTTTTGACTTCCGCGATGAGTATGGGATAGAGCCGCTTGTCGTCAGATTTGCCTCGGATGTGAAGAATCCCTCCGTCGGGACGGATCGAGCTCCTATCGAAATAGTAGTGAAAGGTTACGTCGGGGTAAGTGGACCGCAACTCGGCAACGATGTCTCTAAGAAACCACTGTTTTTCGTGTGCCAGGACGATTTTCCGGCCAAATTTCCTCTCCAGTGAGCTTACCACATTCTGGAGAGCCTTGATCAAGTCCGATTCTTGTTTTTTCGAGGTGACATTGATGACCGTTCCGGATCGCTGCTTGCGAAGCTGTTGTTTTCTCGCCATGCCGGTCAGCCCCTCTCGACAAGGAAAAGTTGTTCCGTGACGTGGATTGAACGGTTTTTAAAGTTCCGACTGCCCCGAAAGGCATTGTAAGGAATGTGGAACTCTTCCACCTGGCCGATCTCTTTGAGTAGGGACCTCATTTGCTGCGGCGTGATGAAGCCTTCGTTGTTGTAAGAAATGAGTAGAAAAGTTGCGTCGAGCGTCTCCAGCAACTGGCGCAGCAGCGGCAGCGCCTTGGCCCGCACGTTGTAGCCCGAACGACGCCAGTCGCAAGGGATTCCTGAAACCCGGCTAATCTTCTCTGGTCTGCGGTAATGGACCAATAAATTGAGCATAAAATAGTTGGAGCCGTAGGGGTGTTGGTTGTATGGAGGGTCTAAATAAGCCAAGTCTAACTGTTCCAGTCGCGGAGCCAGTAAGTTGGCGTCTTCCTGGTACACGAGATATTCGCACTCAAAGCGGCTAAGGATGGGAACTTCGAGCGTAATCTTCCCTAAAATCCGTTTCAAAGCATCCGAGCCGGTGCCGCCGAACTGGCCGATGCCGGTTTTGCGGTTTTTATAAAATCCCTTGAAGACGCCCGCGGTGTTCGCGTGGACAGAAGCCTTGTGCAGCAGCGGCCCAAGGAGCAGGTCTTTGAAATCTTCGGGAGCAGATTCAATCAGTCGGCGATAGTTGTCCAGTCGCCGGGCATTTTCTTTGGTGTAGAAAACGCGATCCTGGCGAGTGATGCGGGATTCGTCCCGGGGGGCGTACAGCTCTTCGATGAATCCGCGAGGCAGACTGGCGGAACCTACCTGCCGGTTGAGATCGGAAACGAGCCTGGACAACGCGTCCCAATCGACGGTGCTCCGGTTGCGCAAGTAACATCGGGCGATCACCGCCGCGTAGTCTTCCAGATCGTTGCTGATAAGCAACTCGCAGTGCGACTTCAGGAGGCGTGAAACGACTCCCGAACCACTGAACAGGTCCGCCGCTCGTAGCTTGCGTTTTCCCAGCCGCTCCTTGACGCGTGCGATGGCCTCGGCGATGTGGGGAAGCAGTGCCCGCTTGTTCCCGATGCAGGTAATGAGTTGTTTGGAAAGGTACTCGGGGTCTTCTGTGAGCGGATGGTCGGTCCACAGGGTAAGTTGGCGCATTTCTGGCATCGAGGTTCCCGGTGGTGTGTGGCACGGCAGGAAATCCCGCAAAAAACATCCCACCAGCACCGCTTGCCTGTCAAGCCTTTTGGTCGAATCGGAGTCTGCCGTGCGGCCTCGGGCAACAGGCAACCGCGCCGCGTCCCCTGTGGTCCGTAGGGTTATTGCAGCGCGTAGAGTTCCGGACCCACGTGCTGCGTGACGACCATTCCCAACAGCGTATGGGGCGTGGCGTCGTAGATGCGTACCGGCAGAATCTGCCCCACCTGGCGCGGGTTGCCGTCGAAGACCACAATGCGGTCGCACATCGTGCGGCCACATAGTTGCACGGGGCCGCCGTCTTGCTGGGCCTGTTTCTGCCCGAGTTTGCTGGGCCCTTCGACCAGCACTTCCACTTCCCGGCCGATGAACCGTTCGTTCAGCTCCAGGCTGATGCGGTTTTGCAGCTCGAGCAGCTCGTTGTTTCGGCGGCGCTTGACCTCCTCGGGCACGTCGTCGGCGTAGAGTTGATGGGCCTTGGTGCCGGGCCGGGGGCTGTACTTGAAAATGTAGCTGTTCTTGAACCGGCCCTCTTCCACCAGGCGAACCGTCTGCTGGAAGTCCTCTTCTGTTTCACCGCAGAAGCCGACGATGAAGTCGCTGGTGACGGACGCCTCGGGCACGGTGTCGTAAATGCGGTGAAGCATCTCCCGGTACTGGCCTACCGTGTACCCGCGTTTCATCCGCTGCAAGATGCGGTCCGAGCCGCTTTGGGCCGGCACGTGCAGGTAATGGGACACTTTGGGCAGATCGCGGACCGCTTCCAGCAACTGCTGGGT
>WFOE01000152.1 GCA_015488215.1 Planctomycetales bacterium | reverse complement strand
GTTGTCCCCCGTCCCGAACGAGCAACCGGACCGGGCCCTCGGGGAGAGAAGCGGAAGATGCCCCCAAACCAGGTACTCGTGGGAACCTGCGGCTGGGGCATGGCCCAGCGGCGCTATTATGCCCAGTTCCCGCTGGTGGAGTTGCAGCAGACGTTTTACCGCCTGGTGCGGCCGGAAACCGCGGCGCGTTACCGGCAACAGGCTCCGGCCGGATTCTGCTTCACGCTGAAGGCGTTCCAGGGGATCACGCACCCGGGCACCAGCCCCACCTATCGCCGCAGCAACCTGAAGCCGCAAGAGCTTCAGCAGGTCGGGTTTTTCCGCGACACGCCACTGGTGCGCCGGAGTTGGGAACACACGCGGCGGCTGGCCCAAGTGCTCGAAGCTCCCGTGGTGCTGCTCCAGTGCCCCCGGAGCTTTCGCCCCGATGCGGAAAACCTGCGGCAGTTGGGCTGGTTTCTGGATTGGGCCAATCGGGACGGGTTTCTGTTGGCGTGGGAAGTGCGCGGGCCGGAGTGGACCGACCAGGTGGTGGCCGACGTGTGCTGCCGACACGGGCTGATTCATGCCGTGGACCCGTTTGTGCGGCCGCCGGTGACCGATCCGCCCCAGTACTTTCGCCTCCACGGGATTGGCGGCTACCGCTATCGCTTTACCGACGAGGACCTGGACCGGCTCCAGCAATGGTGCCGCCGCGGACCCACCTGGTGCCTGTTCAACAACGCACGGATGACAGAGGACGCCCGGCGTTTCTGGCAGCGGTGGCACAACTCGGATTGAACACTTCGGCTCGCGCGGCCCAGGGCCGGCCGGATTTCTGCCGCACAAGGTACGGCCACTGGCACGAAGTTTCCGGCCGGTGCCTGCTCTATTGGCGGAAGAACTGCCGCACCTGGTCCAGTGCTTCGGCCAGGCGGTGGACCTCCTCCTCGGTGTTGTAGAGATAGAAGCTGGCCCGGGTGCTCGCCCCCACGCCGAACCGCTTGTGCAGCGGCATGGCACAGTGGTGTCCGGCCCGCACGGCCACGCCGCGGCGGTCCAGCAGATAGGCCACGTCGTGCGCGTGAATCCGCTCGAAGACGAACGAAACGATGCCCCCCTTGTGTTCCGGCTCCGGGCCCAGGATGCGCAAACCCGGAATCTCGCCCAGCAGCTCGTGGGCCAGCCGGGTCAGGCGCAACTCGTGGGCATGGATGTCTTCCCAGGAAAAGCGGCTCA
Organism: Planctomycetales bacterium; assembly: GCA_015488215.1. Taxonomy (GTDB): domain Bacteria; phylum Planctomycetota; class Planctomycetia; order Pirellulales; family S012-138; genus S012-138. The sequence goes on along the minus strand of WFOE01000152.1, from coordinate 3,281 downwards.
GGTAGTCGATTGCCTCGCCCAGACCGATGGCGGCCACAATGGGCGGGGTGCCTGCTTCGAATCGGGCGGGAATGTCGGCCGGTTCGAACCCTTCGAGCGTGACGCGGCGAATCATCCCCCCGCCGCCCAGGAAGGGAGGCATTTGCCCCAACAGCTCGCGCCGCCCGTAAAGCACGCCCACGCCCGAAGGGCCCAGCATCTTGTGCCCGCTGAAAGCCAGAAAATCCACGTCCCAGGCTTGCACGTCCGTGGGCCGATGCGGCACCCATTGGGCCGCGTCCACCAGGACCAGTGCCCCGGTGCTTCGGGCCGCCTGGACAATCCGCTCCAGCGGCGGCACCGTACCCAACACGTTCGACATGGCCGAAACGGCCACCAACCGGGTGCGGTCCGTCAGCAAGTCTTCCAGGCGGTCCAGGTCCAACTGGCCGTCTTCGCGCAGCGGGATGAACCGCAGCTTCACGCCGGTTCGGGCGGCCAACTGATGCCAGGGGACCAGGTTGGCGTGGTGTTCCATTTCGGTCAGCAGGATTTCGTCCCCGGGGCCGGTGTTGGCGTCGCCCCAGCTTCGGGCCACCAGGTTGATACTCTCGGTGGTGCCGCGGGTGAAGATGATTTCCTCGGGCCGGGCGGCGTTGATGAACCGCTGCACTTTCTGCCGGGCCGACTCGTACAGATCGGTACTCTGCTCGCTCAGCGTATGGATGCCGCGGTGGACGTTGGCGTAATGCTGCTCGCTGGTCTGCACGATGCTTTGAATCACCTGACGCGGCCGCTGGGTGGTAGCGGCGTTGTCCAGATAGACCAGCGGATACTGCTCGTGCACCGTGCGGTGCAGGATGGGAAAATCCTGTCGCACTTGTTGGGGATCCAGCGGGACCGTCTCAGCGGTGCTCATGGGGTATCCTCGGCCGGAGGTTCGGGAGCCGCGGCTTGTTGTTGCGGCGAGTCGTCCTGCGGTTTCTTCTCCAGCGGGGAATAGAGCGCCTGTTGCAGCACTTTCCAGGAGAGCAGGCAGCACTTTTGCCGGTTGGGGGTCAGCCGCACGCCAAAGAGCCGCAGCATGTCCTCGGCCCGAAACTGCTCCACCTCCTCGACCGTCTTCCCTTCCACGGCTTCCATCAGCATGGAGGCGGCCGCCTGGCTGATGCAGCAGCCTTCGCCGTCGAAGTACGCCTCGCGGACCACTCCCTGCGGGTCGATGTGCAGCTCCACGTGAATAAAATCCCCGCACAGAGGGTTGTCGTCCTCGTGGGCGTGCGTGGCCCGCGGACAGTGCCCTCGGTGGTAGGGCTCCTCGTAGTGTTCCAGGATGTGCTCCTGGTAGATTTCTTCTTCCGGGCTGGAAAACATGGGGGGAAACTCTCCTGGGGGCAGCCGGACCGACAAGGGGCCGCCGCGGCGGTCCGTTCTGCTTTTAGTCTATGAGGGCTGTCAAAACTGACAACCCGCTTGCTCCATTCTGCCTTGCCCTGCGTAAGAAACCAAGGAGCCCTTTTTGCCGAACGGCCCGCCGCCGGTCCGGGCGCCACTGGGCGTGCCAACTCGGGAAACCACAGGGTTTGCCGGGCCGATACAACCGGCCCTTACCGGTCCTGGTGGCGGAATTGCCCCGGGGAATCGAAACGGTCGAACCGAACTGGAATCGACCACCGGACCGATAAGGACCGTTGAGCACAGATCGGCACCGTGGTTCCCGTGTTTTCCACCAAAAGAGGACAGATTTGTCTTGTTTCCACCTGAGGGGGAGCAGACGATGCACCATCCGGCGCAATCGACGCTTGCAGTCCAGGACAAGGGAAACGACGCCCATTCGGCCCTGATTCGCCAGATGCGCCGCATCGTCGGCGATTGTTTCCAGCGGCAGCCCTGGATCTACTGGACCGATCTGCTGCTGACGGTAACCATCGGCTATTCGGCCGCCGCCATCTACCTGGCTCCCGGCTTCAGTTGGTTGCAGTTGGGCGCGCTGGTCGTCGCAGGGCTTGCGCTTTTCCGGGCCGGGACGTTCATCCACGAAATCGCCCACATGGGCAAGGACACCATGCGTTCCTTCCAGGTGGGCTGGAACCTGCTCTGCGGCGTGCCGATGCTCATGCCTTCGTTCCTGTACGACTGCCACATCGACCACCACGCGGTTCCCCATTACGGCACCGGTCGCGACGGGGAATACCTGCCGCTGGGGGCCGGTCCCGTGGCCCGTATCTTCTGGTACCTGGCCCAGATTCTGGTCATTCCGCTGCTGGCCGTGATTCGCTTTCTGGTGCTCACGCCGATTTCGTTTCTGCACCCGGGGCTGCGCCGCTGGGTGTTGGAACGGTTCTCCTCCTACGTGATGAATCCCCGCTATCGTCGCCAGTTGCCTCCGTCGGCTCCCAAGCGGTGGTGGGCATGGCTGGAAGGGCTTTGTTTCCTCCGCGTGGCGGCCATGCTGGGCGTGGTAGCCCTGGGCGTCTATCCTTGGACGCGGCTGCTCTCGCTTTACGTGCTGGCCTGTTACGTCATCGGGCTCAACTGGGTCCGCAACCTGGTGGCCCACACCTACCGCAACACCGGCGAGCCGATGAGCCACCTGGAACAACTGACCGACTCCATCACGCTGGAAGGGATGCCGCTGGTGACCGAGCTGTTCTTCCCGCTGGGGCTGCGCTATCACGCCCTGCACCACCTGTTTCCCGGCATCCCCTATCACAACCTGGCCCGCGCCCACTATCGCCTGATGGAACAACTGCCGCCGGATTCGCCGTACCACCAGACGGTGCGGCCGGGGTTCTGGGCCGCACTTGCCGAGCTGTGGCGCAATGCCCGCAGCAGCTCGGCCCGGCCCGAAGGGGTCCCTTCGCGCCAAGCCGCCTGAGGGCGCCTGGGTACCGCGGCTGCTTTCCCCGGCGCCGCGATGTACCCAGCCAATAACGCTTTGAGCCCGCGCGGAGACGATTCTGCTCACCGCTTCGGCGAGCCCCGGACTCAAGAAGTCTTGTGTCCTGCGTCTTGGGTCTTGAGTGGTCGAGAACACACGCCAATTTGTCATTTGGCGGCGTGAAAGATTGCCGCAGTGTTCCGTCGCGACGTTGGCGAGCCCCGGACTTCAGTCCGGGGAGGACCGGAGAACCGGAGAAAAGCGCTTACTGGTGTTTTTCCTCCGCCGACTAAAGTCGGCGGCTCGCCAATTCCGGTCACCGACAACGAGCTGCCGATTACGAATCGAGTACGAGCACGAGTAGGAGTACGAGCACGAGTGCATGTTTTTTCCGCCGGAGCGGAAGCTCTCCCCCCATCCC
>WFOE01000151.1 GCA_015488215.1 Planctomycetales bacterium | reverse complement strand
CCTCCAAGCCCCCACGCCCCCACCTAGTGGACGCGCTGGCCGGGCTTGGCTCCTGAGTCGGGCCGCAGCAGGTAAATCTCCTTGCCGCCCGGTCCGGCGGCCAGCACCATCCCTTGGCTGGTGCCGAACCGCATCTTCCGCGGCTGCAAATTGGCGCAGCAGATGACCAGTTGGCCCACCAGCTCCTCGGGCTGGTAAACGCCCTTGATGCCGGCCAGCACCTCGCGGCGTTCTTGTCCGCCCAGGCTCAGCGTGAGCCGCAGCAGTTTTTTGGATTCTTTTACGTCCTCGGCGGCCACCACGCGGGCCACGCGCAGGTCGATCTTGGTGAACTCCTCGAACGTGCAGTGTTCTTCCACCAGCGGTTCCTGCCGCAGGGGTTCGTCGCTGTCCTGGAAACCCCCGGCCGGGGAAGAAGTTTCGCTTTCGGCCTCTTTGCTCTCTTCGAACATGGCTTGCACCTGCTCCAGCGAGGCTCGTTTCATCATGTGCTTGAACCTGGCCACGGGCGTGCCGGTAAGCGGCTCGGCGGCCTGTTGCCAGCTTGTGATGGGGTCTCCCAGCAGTTGGCCGGTCTGTTCGGCCAGCCGGGGGAGCACCGGGGCCAGATAGACGGCAATCTGCCGGAACAGGTTCAGGCCCACGGTGCAGACGTCCTGCAGCTCCTGGGCCTTTTCGGGCTCTTTGGCCAGTTGCCACGGCTGGCGGCTTTCCACGTAGGCGTTGGCCCGATCGGCAAGCTCCATCACCAGCCGCATGGCCTGGTTGTAGTTGCCTTGTTCGTAGGCCGCGGCGATGCGCTCTCCTTGTTCCACCCCGGCGGCGAAAAGCCCCTGGTCGTCGGGATACGTGGCCGAAAGGCCCGTGGCGTGGGCGAACCGGGCTGTGCGACTGGCCAGGTTGACCACCTTGCCCACCAGGTCCGCGTTGACCCGATGGACGAACTCCTCGGGGTTCAGGTCCAGATCGTCCACCTTGTGGGTCAGTTTGGTGGCATAGTAATAGCGCAGGTAGGCGGGGTCCAAGTGCTTCAGGTACGTGGAGGCCATGACGAACGTACCTTTGCTCTTGGACATCTTCTCGCCCCCCACGGTCAAAAAGCCGTGGATGTGCACCTTGGTGGGCAAGTTATATCCGGCCACATGAAGCATGGCCGGCCAGAACAGCGTGTGGAAGTACGTGATGTCCTTGCCGATGAAGTGGTGGATTTCGGTTTCCGGGTCGCGCCACCAGCGGTCGAACTCCTCCCCGTGCCGCTTGCACCACTGCCAGGTGGAAGCCAGGTAGCCGATCGGGGCGTCGAACCACACGTACCAGTAGTGGCCCGGGTAGTCGGGAATCTCGAAGCCGAAATACGGTGCGGGGCGGGAAACGTCCCAGTCCCGTAGCGGCTGGTTCAGAAAGTGCCCTTTCAGGTAGTTGGCCACCTCCGGCTGTAAGTGTTCGTCCTCCTGGGTCCACCGCTCCAGGAAGTCGTGCAGTTTTTCTATCTGGATGAACAGGTGCTTGGCCCGCCGCGGCTCCGGACGGGCGCCGGAGATGGTGCTTTTCGGGTCGATCAGCTCGGCCGGGCTGTAGGTGGCCCCGCAGCGGTCGCAACTGTCGCCGTACTGGTCCGGGGCCTTGCACCGGGGGCAGGTGCCGCGGACGAAGCGATCGGCCAGGAAGGTCTGGGCCACCGGATCGTAAAGCTGTTCCACTTCTTTTTCGTACACCAGTCCGGCCTGCCGCAACGCCTGCCAGAAGCGGTTACAAAGTTCGCGGTTTTCCGGGCTGTGGGTCGAACCGTAGTTGTCGAACTGGATGTCGAACCCGGCAAAGTCGCGCACGTGGGCCTGCTGCATGTCGGCAATCAGCTCCTCTTCGCTGCGGCCTTCCTGGCGTGCCCGCAACATGATGGCCGTGCCGTGCGTGTCGTCGGCGCAGATGTAGATGGCCCGGTGTCCGCGCAGCTTCTGGAAGCGGACCCAGATATCCGTCTGGATGTACTCGACCAGGTGGCCGATGTGGATGTGCCCGTTGGCATAGGGCAGCGCGGCCGTAACAACCATCCGCCGGGTCATAAAGCGGGTTTCCTTACTCCGGGCAAGAGGCAAGGGGATACAGGGAGAAAGCCCCGCCGAAAGGTGGGGACTTTCCCGGGCGGGTGCTTTATTGTAGTGGCCCCGGTCCCGGAGGACGAGTGCGGTACGCCCCCCAGCGTGCTGTTTCCAAGAGACACCGATTCTTACCCCGGTGCGGAAGCACTCCCGTGGCCGACGGACGTGCCGTCCTCCGGGGGCTTACGCTCCCGGCTGGCTGTTCTCCGCCGACTAAAGCTGGGTACCCGTTTAGCGTCTTCTAGGG
>WFOE01000150.1 GCA_015488215.1 Planctomycetales bacterium | reverse complement strand
ACGCCGGCCTTGCTGGCCGCATAGGCCACCTGGCCGATCTGCCCTTCGAATGCCGCGCAGGAAGCCGTGTTGACGAGGACTCCCCGTTCGCCGTCTTCCAGCGGCTCCATCTGGGCCATGACCGGGACGGCTAGCCGCATCAGGTTGAAAGTTCCCACCAGATTGACGCGAATGACCTGCTCGAACTCTTCCAGCGGCATGGGCCCCTGACGGCCATAGATGCGGGCGGCATGAGCCACCCCGGCGCATTGGACCACGCCCCGCAAACCGCCCAGCCGCTGCGCCGCTTGTTCGATGGCTTGTTGGACCTGGATTGGGTCGGTCACGTCGGCGGGCAGCTTCCAGCTATTTTCGCCACACTGGGCCGCGATGCGGTCCAGTGCTTGGGCATCCCGATCCAGCAGGGCCACCCGGGCTCCTTGGGCGGCCAGGGCCAGGGCGGTGGCTGCTCCCAGGCCGGAACCGGCCCCGGTAACTAGAAACGGCTGTTGGGCAAGTTTCATCGATGATGTCCTTGCTAGCGGCCCCTTGACACGGGCAAAACGGCCACCAGCCATGGTAGCAGGTTGGTGTTCCCAAGACCAGCTAATACAAAGACTTAGATTCTCCTCTTCGGTTCAGCAGAAGGTCAAAGAGCCGAAAGGTACTAATATTTTTTCCTTTCCCCGCTGCGGGGGGAATGAGTACACTAGGAAGGAGTGGGCACAATTGTTTTTGCGGGCCAGACTGCGGAATCCAGAGAGGGAGGGCCGGTCGCAAGTCGAACGCTAAGTATAACGTTGCGCGCTGCCGTGGACTCGCGGTCCAGATTTCCTGCGGGAACATATGGGCAGTGCGTCCAGGGAGCCAGAAAAATGTGGGTCCGAGTCACTTGTCCCAATGGCCACCGACTCAAGATCGAAACCAAGGTCATCGGCCGGGACAATCGTTGCCCGAAATGCGACGCCGCCATTTCTCTCTGGATTCAAGTGGTCTGTCCCAACGGCCATGAACTGAAAGTGCGGCATAAGCATGCGGGGAAAGTGGGCAAATGCCCTTTTTGCAAAGAGAAGGTCCAGGTTCCGGACCTGATCGAGTCGATTGCCATGGAGATTCTACGCACGGCCGCTCCGGACCCCCCGCCAGTGCATCAGGAACAGCGGCACAGCGGAGATGGTTCCAGTATGGCCGGTCCGGGATCGTCGGTGGCTCGATCCCGGGTTCAACGTATTTGCCCCAATTGCGGAACTGCTCTCAAGGAGTCGGTGCGCACCTGTCCCCACTGCCATAAGTACGTCGGTCACTTGGATACCGACCTAGCCAAGAAAACTAAAATCCAAAGCGTTCGTTGTCCGGAATGCGACGCGATGAGTTTTCCTGGGGACGAGGTCTGCTCAGTGTGTGGAGCTCCCTTGGTTTGATTTCCTCCGGTTGGGCAAAACGCGGATTGTCCCGGTTTGGTGAAACCGCCGAGTAACCGTCCGCACAAGCGTTACCGCGACAGTGGGACCGACGGGGAGTTCTTTGGGAGCACCAGGGGCAACGCTTCCAGATCGGCCCCGGCGTCCTTATTGTCCGTGGCGGCTCGCAATCCCGGATTGCTACTTGCTGGATGCAGACGAAACTGTTCTGGCACCAGCAGATGGTAGGGGTCACGGTCCGGGAGCGGTTGGTTCCATCGCAGAGGCACATCCACAGCCGAAGCGTCTTCCACCCCAGGCAGCCGGGTCCACCGCGTGTGATCCAGTTGCTGCACCTCCTCCGGCTGGTCGCTTTGCCAGAGCAGCAAGGGCCGGAAACCCAGCAGGAAGTTGCTCTGCCCGGTCCAGCGAAAATCCCTCCAAAGCGTCTGCGGATCGACTGGGGCTCCCAGTTGCAGCAGAGGCACGGGAACCCGAGCTACTAGCACCGAGTTTTCGCAAACCAACGTCCAGCGCGGCGGAGCGCTCGAAGCGGCTAGGCGAGCACGCACCAGCCCGCCGTCCAACAAAGCGGTCAAGTGATCCAACCGAACCTGAAACTGAGAGGGATGCTCCCCGGCACTGGCCGTCTCTTCCGGCAGGGTGAGCATCGGTTCCGGAGAGGCAAAGAAGCCGTTGAGCCACTCCAGATGAACCGCGTGGGCGGGAGAAAGCTCCAGCAGCGAGGCTTCGCCTCGGGCTACCGTGTTGCGCAACGTAATCCGCACTTCCGGCAGGTCTTGGGCCGGACCGGCGGGCATCATCATGGCCTCTTTTCCCCCGGAGGGAGCCAAGCTGAAGAACCGCACTTGGGGGTGGAAGCTGTGCCTTGATCCGGAAGCGTTCACCACCGTCAGCACGCAGTTGTCCAGCTCCAGTTCCGCTCCCTGGTCCAACTGGAACAGGCTCCAGCCCTGGCTTGCCGGCACGCCGCTTAAGTCCAAACGCAAATCCACGTTTAGCAGCCGCACGCGGCCGCCACGCTGGGCAATCATGGACCTGGGCTGTCGGACCGGGTCCAGGTCTTCCGGGGCAAAGAGCAGTTCGGGCCGATAGCCTTCGGCCGCCCGGATTGTCACCCGCGGGTCGTTCCACTGCCAGGGACGTTGTGGGTGCGGGCCGTTGAACCGCAGCTCAATCACTTCTCCGCTGGCGGCGTGGTCTATGGCTTCGTGCAGCGAGCTGACCACGCGGCGTTGCACGTCCGCCTTTCCCTGCGGATCCACCACCCATACCCCCGGCGGCGCGAGCGGGGGTGTTTCTTCTTTTGTGGGCATGTCGGCCAGCAACAGCGAAGCACCGGGAACCGCCGGGCCGAGTTCCACGGAAGAAACTTCCGCGTCCAAGGTACTCCCCGTTTCGGAGCTCAGTTGTTCCGGACTTTCCCCGGCCTTGGCATGTTCGGATTCCGCATTGGGTTCCGAGGGAGCACGGTCCGCTGCCGAGGCACTGTCCGCGGAGTTTGCCGGAACCGGAGGTCGTTCTTCCGGCAAAGACTGCTCCCCGGCGGGCGAAAAGGGCCGCTTTTCCTGCTCCGGCGGTTTCGCAGAGTGGCCCTGGCTACCCGAGGCGGGTTCTCTCTGGACAGCGGGAGCCTGGTCGGTCGAGGGCGGTTCCCCGGCACTCCCTGCTGGAATCGAAACCAGCTCCAGCGGAGGGCGAACCGGCTCACCGGTCCAGGTAACCACCCCTTGCACCGCCAGGGCCACCAGCGCCAGTACGGCAAGGGGGACCAGCCAGCTTGCAAGGCGGCTCCATCGGCGGGATTGCCAAGCCGGATCGGGCAAGGCCACCGAAACATCACCCACCAGCGCCACGCCCAGCTGGTCGGCCACGCGGACAATCTGCCGAATCAGCTCGCCTGGGGTTTGAAACCTCTGGGCGGGGTCTTTGGCCAGCATGTGTTCGACCAGTTGGGCCAGTTCTTCCGGCACCTGGGGATTCAGCTCCCGCAGCTTGGGCGGCGGTTCGTTCTGGTGTTGCAGCAGCTTTTGCAGCACAGTGCCGTGCGGGAAGGGAGGCCTTCCGGAAAGCACAAAAAACAGCGTGCAGCCCAGCGAGTAGATATCGCTGCGGATGTCCACGTTTCGAGGGTCGCGGGCCTGTTCCGGCGAAATGTAGTCGAACGTGCCCAATGTCACGCCGCTGGCGGTCAGGTCATGGGATTGGTCCACTTCGTGCAACCGGGCCAGTCCCATGTCCACCAATTTGGCTTTTCCGTCCGGCGTAATCAGCACGTTGGAAGGCTTCACGTCGCGGTGGACGACGTTCCGCGAATGCGCATGGGCCAGCGCCTGCGCCACCTGGAAAGCCAGTTGTAGTGCCCGTTCCGGCGGCAGTGGTCCGCTCCGCGCCACCAGGTCGCGTAGATTGATTCCTTCGATGTACTCAAAAACGATGAAGTACAGCCCGCGGTCGTGGCCCACATAATACACGCGGGCGATGTTTTCATGGTCCAGGCGGGCGGCGGATCGGGCCTCGTTTTGAAATCGGCGAACCGTCTCCGGATCCTGGGCGTGCATTTGCGAAAGGACCTTCAGGGCCACCGTCCGGTTCAGTCGCAAATCGGTGGCCCGGAACACGACGCCCATGCCCCCGCCGCCAATCAGCGAGTCGAGCCGGAAGTGCTCCAACTGCTGGCCCACCAGTTCCCGCGCCCAATCGGTGGTAACCACCGGCGTGGGGAGCGGCGGCGCCTTGGAGATGACCGTCGGCCCGTCTTCCGGCACAGGAGCCGGCAGCGGGGTCCCACTGCCCGAAGCCTGCTGCTTCCGCGGGGCCTCCTGCCGCCACGCGGAAGATCCCGATTGTCCACCTGGAGCGTTCATCAATCCCTTACCTGATGAGGGTCACGCATCGGCGCGACCGCCAGTGCCTCGCCTCTGTTCCCTGCGACGTCCGTGCCACCGGTAAGTTCTGCCCAAAACCGTTTTCTCAAACCAGCAGAACATCCGCTGGTCTTCGCCGCTAAAGACAAGAAGAGCTGATCGACGTGACGCCCCGAATCCCCCCTTCGGCCACAATGCTACGCGGCTAGCGGGCAGGGTTCGGGCAACCGCTTTTTCACTATAATCGGCCACGCCGCCATGGTCAATCAAAGCAAACGCGCCGCTGGCAGCGTCGGGGCGTGGCCCCGCCCCGTCCCGTACGCCGAATCACGCCACCGGTTCGGTTTGCTGGTAGGAACCCAAGACTTCCAGCCGCAGGGTCTTCTTTTCCAGCGTTCCGAGTGCTCTCCGCACCCGCAGGTCGTTTTCGTGTCCTTCCAGCTCGACGAAGAACAGATAGGCTCCCGGCTCGTCGGGAATGGGGAACGATTCGATCCAGGTCATGTTGAGCCGGTTACGTTTGAACACCGCCAGCGTGTCGGCCAGAGCGCCCACCCGGTGGTCGATCTGGAGCATCAGCGCCACTTTGTCCTTGCCGGTCCGGGGGGCTGACTCGTGCCCGATGACGGCGAACCGGGTGATGTTGTTCGGGTTGTCCTCAATGTTTTCGGCCACCACTTGCAACCCGTGCTCCACCGCCGCCCGACGGCTGGCGATGGCCGCCGCACCGGGCTTTTGGGCGGCCAACTGCGCGGCGGCCGCCGTGCTGGTCACTTCGATCAACCGGGCGGCGCTCAGATGCCGGGAAAGCCAGTTGCGGCACTGGGACAGCGCCTGGGGTTTGCTGTACACTTCGGCAATCTCGTGCCGCGGGCAATTGGCCAACAGGCAGTGGTGGATGTGCAGTTGCACTTCGCCACAGATTTTGACCGGCACCCGGGCGAACATCTCCAGCGTATCGGCCACGCGTCCGTCGGTGGAGTTCTCCAGCGGCACGATGCCCAGGTCCGACTGTCCCCGACGCACTTCTTCAAAGACGGCGGCGATTCCGCCCACGGGCACCAACTCGGCCGAGCTGCCAAACCGCTCCAAAGCAGCCAGGTGGCTGTAAGTGTATTCCGGCCCAAGATATGCGACTCGAAGCCGCCGGGTAAGCGCATGAGCTGCACTGTTGAGCTCCCGAAACAAGCTGCGCACGGCCGCTTCGGGCAGCGGGCCCTTGTTGGCCTGAAGGAGCTGGAGCAGTTCGGCTTCGTCGTCGGGGTGGGTTGTGGCCACAACCCCCTGCTGTTTCTCAAGTTCCACTTGATCGAGTTCCCGCACCAACTTGGCCCGCTGGTTGAACAGCTTGAGCAGCTCCCGCCCCAACTTCTCGATCTGCCGCCGAAGCTGCTTGGGACTGCTGCGTTGGATTTTGCGGGCCTTGGCCATGCAGAGTCTCCCCTGATGCGCGGGGCACCGTCCGGCTCCAAAGCTTGTCAGGACAAGCCGTTGTGCCCCCTTGTAGTGGTCTGCCAAGGGAGTGTCAAGCATTTTGCCCGCAGCCGGCTAGCCTTTCATTCCGCCAGCCGCAGTGCCCACACGCACGTTGCCTGGCGGTAGCCGCCTGTGACCAGCCACAGGAGCTTCCGCCGGGGATCGTATTCCATGTTGTAGTTCATGCCACAAACAAACGGCAGAACGGCACTTGCCTCGCGGCTCCAGCGGTCTTCGGTCAGGTCGAACAGCCAGGTTTGTGTGTGTCCCGGGTCGTTTTTGCTTCGCCCGGGATAGTCCACCAGCACGACGGTCTTGCCCAGCGCCTGGTGAAAGGCCATGGGATTGTGCTGATCGGGCCGAGGCCCTTCCCCCCGAACCGATACCACCCGGTGCCGTCCCTCGGCCACGTGATACACTTCCACCTGGTTGCTGTTGGTGTGTTTGCCGAAGACCACCAGGGCCTGGTGCTTGGAATCATAAACGCAGTTGTTGTGCCAGCCGCGGAGGAACACCCGGCTGGTCAGCCGTTCCCAGCGGCGGGGCTCGCCTCCCAGGCGGAAAATCCCGTTGGGCCGAAATCCCAAAACTGCCTTGCGATGCGAGTCATAAGCGATGCTGTGCGGAAAAAAGTCCACCGGCTCGCACGGCAAGGGGCGCCAGCGGTCCGTCCGGCAATCCAGCACCCAGGTGGGGAAGCGTTTCACCCGGGGCCAAAGCTCCCGCATTCTGTTGGTGAAGCGGCCGGGAACCATGTGCCGCGGCGCTGAGGCGACAATCATCTCCTGCCGGGACGAGTCGTATGCCACCGCCCCAAAGGTGTGCATCGCCCAAGGGTGGTTCCCCTCGCGGCCGGCCACGGGAATGCCTTCCGGGGTGACTGTGTACGTTTCGAACGGGTCGTTCGGGTACAAGCGATACCACCGGCGGCGTTTCAGGTCGAAGCAAAGCGGGCTGTTGGTCCAGTCGCGTCCGTGGGTGTCGCTGCCGAAGAGGATGAGCCGGTCCCGATGCACGTCCAGGCAGGAGCCACCGTGGGCCTGGCGGCGAAAGCGAACCTCGTCGGCAGGCCGCTGCCGGTGCACAAGCACCCAGCGCCCCGGGGGAAACTCTTCGTTGGCTGAGTGGGACCCTTCAGCCGGTTCGCTCCAGGCCGGAAGGGCTGAGCCGCCCAGCCAGCAGGCCGCCAGCCCTGCTCCCCAGCGCAGACATTCCCGCCGCTTGAGACACTTCAGAAACGCACCATTCCTCATGACTGGAACCTTACTACCTGGTGCCATTGCGCGGCGAGGGCCGAGCGGGGCGGCGGCTTCTTCCGGAGCATTTCTGCCAAAATGACAGTTTCCAGCAGAATCTGCCCGACGGAAGATTGCTTGCAATGGCAATAATCTCAATAAGTTAGCAACACTTACCCGGTCTGCGGCATTGGCACAAGGTTTGCTTGTTTAACCAGCGACCGCCGCGACCGACCTGATTCGGGCAGCCGGTAGAACCAGATTGCCACCACATTCTGAAGCCACAATTCGCACCTCGCAAGGAGCAGGAAAATGCCTGAAGGAGAAAAAATCATCGGAATCGACCTGGGTACCACCAACTCCGTCGTGGCCGTGATGGAAGGGGGCGAACCGAAGGTTATCCCCAACCAGGAAGGGAACCGCATCACCCCTTCGGTAGTGGCCTTTACCGAAAAGGGCGAAGTGCTGGTCGGGGACCCGGCCAAGCGTCAAGCCGCCTTGCATCCGGAGAGCACCATTTACTCGGTCAAGCGGTTCATGGGCCGCCGCGGGGCGGAAGTGGAAACGGAAAAGAAGATGGTCCCCTACGAAGTGGTGGGCGGCCCCGATGAGTTCGTCAAAATCCGCGTCCGCGGTAAGGAATACACCCCGCCCCAAATCTCCGCCTACATCCTGCGCAAGCTCAAAGAAGCGGCCGAGGCCTACCTGGGCCACCGGGTCAACAAGGCCGTGATTACCGTGCCGGCTTACTTCAACGACTCGCAGCGCCAGGCGACCAAGGACGCCGGGCAGATTGCCGGGCTGGAGGTGATGCGGATTATCAACGAGCCCACGGCCGCGGCGATGGCCTACGGTCTGGACAAGAAGAAGGAAGAAAAAATCGTCGTCTTCGACCTGGGCGGCGGAACCTTCGACGTTTCCATTCTGGAAGTGGCCGAGGGGGTCTTCCGCGTCATTTCCACCAGCGGCGATACGCACCTGGGCGGCGACGACTTCGACGAAGCCCTGATGAATTACGTGGCGGACCGGTTCCAGCAGGAACACGGTATCGACCCGCGCAAAGACCCGCAGGCCCTCCAGCGGTTGCAGGAAGCCTGCGAAAAGGCCAAGAAGGAACTCTCCTCGATGGCCGAAACGGAAATCAACCTGCCGTTCCTCATCGTGGACCAGAGCGGCCCGAAACACTTGCAAGAGAAGATCACCCGGGCCAAGTTCGAGGAGCTGATCGACCCGCTGGTGGAACGGTGCCGCGGGCCGGTGGAGCAGGCGTTGCGCGACGCGAAGCTCTCGCCCAGCGACATCGACGAGGTGGTGCTCGTGGGCGGTTCGACCCGGGTGCCCAAGGTGCAGGAGTTCGTTCGCCAGATCTTCAACAAAGAGCCCTGCAAGGGAGTCAACCCGGACGAAGTGGTCGCCGTCGGTGCAGCCATCCAGGGCGGCATCCTAGCCGGGGAAGTGAAGGACGTGCTGCTGCTGGACGTGACCCCGCTCTCCTTGGGCGTGGAAGTCGAAGGCGGCCTGTTCGACAAGCTGGTCGAACGCAACACCACCATCCCCACCGAACGCAAGAAGATCTACAGCACGGCCGAGGACAACCAGACGGCCGTAACGATCAAGGTCTATCAGGGCGAACGGCCCATGGCTCGCGACAACCGCTTGCTGGCCGAGTTCAACCTGGAAGGCATCCCGCCCGCTCCGCGCGGCGTGCCCAAGATTGAAGTGAAGTTCGACATCGACGCCAACGGCATCTTGCACGTGACGGCCAAGGACCTGGGCACCGGCAAGGAACAGCGGGTGGAAGTGAAGCAATCGGCCGGCTTGAGCGAGGAAGAGATCAAACGGATGCAGCGCGAGGCGGAAGAGCACGCCGAAGAAGACCGCCGCAAACGCGAGCTGGCCGAAGCCCGCAACGTGGCCGATTCGGCCTGCTACGATGCGGAGAAGTTCATCAAGGAACACGGCGACAAGCTCTCCGAGTCGGACAAGGAGGCGCTGAACCGCAGCATCGAAAAGGTGCGCGAAGCGGCCAAGGGCGAAGACACCCAGGCCATCCGCAGCGCCGTGGAAGCCTTACAACAGGCCCTGCAAGCGGTGACCAAGGTGCTTTACGAGTCGGCCACGGCCGGAAGCGCCACCACCCAGCAGCCGCAAGGCTCCACCGGAACTGGCGGCTCCGACTCCGGCGACGAGGGCGTGATCGACGCCGAGTTCGAGGAAAAGTAGCGGCTTGCGGCTGCTAGCCCGCTTGTGTCAGAAGCTTCGCTCCAGCAATTGAAAAACGTACCACCTCTCCGGGAGCTAACGCTCTCGGAGAGGGAAGGGGCGGCAAAGGGTTTTGCTTGCCTTCCCCGGGCTGAAGTCCGGGGAAAGCCGAAGAGGCTTGCTACTGTTTTCCTCCGCCAGCTAAAAGCTAAAAGCTGGCGGCTCGCCGGGAAGCTGTGTCACGTCTGCTAAATAGGTAACAAAAAGCTACTGCCATCCAATACTTTCAGCCCACCCATCAGGAGAGAGATCCGTCATGGCTTTTCGCATGGATCGCCTGACCTTGAAGGCCCAGGACGCCGTGGCCCGGGCCCAGGAAGCCGCCGATCAGAAAGGCAACCCGCAAGTGGAACCGCTCCACTTGTTGGAAGCCCAACTGACCGAAAAGGACGGCATCGTCCGTCCGCTGCTGAACAAGATGGGCGCCCAGCCGGACCGCATCCTGCAAATGGTGCAGGCGGACCTGCGCCGCTTGCCCCAGGTGAGCGGCACCGGGGAACCGGCCAAACCCTCGCGCGAGCTGATGCGCGTGCTGGAAGAAGCCGCCCGGCTGGCCGAGCAGATGAAGGACGACTACGTCTCCAGCGAGCATCTGCTGCTGGCCCTGGCCCGGGTCGATTCCAAGGCCAAGGAAATCCTCAAACTGGGCGGCATCACCGAAAGCGACTTGCAGCAGGCGATTCGCTCCATTCGCGGCTCGGCCCGGGTGACGGACCAGAGCCCGGAAGACAAGTACCAGGCCCTGGAACGCTTCGGCATCGACCTGACCGAACTGGCCCGGCGAGGGAAGCTCGATCCGGTGATTGGCCGCGACCAGGAAATCCGCCGGGTGATCCAGGTGCTTTGCCGCCGCACGAAGAACAACCCGGTGCTCATCGGCGAGCCGGGGGTGGGCAAGACGGCCATCGTCGAGGGGTTGGCCCGGCGAATCGCCGAAGGCGACGTGCCGGAACACCTGAAAAACCAGCGGCTAATCGCCCTGGACATGGGCGCTTTGGTAGCCGGGACCAAGTTCCGCGGCGAGTTCGAGGAGCGGATTAAGGCCATCCTGCGCGAAGTGCGCGACGCCGAAGGCCAGATCATCCTGTTTATCGACGAGCTACACCTGGTCGTCGGCGCCGGGCGTGCCGAGGGCAGCGCCGACGCAGCCAACCTGCTCAAACCGGCCCTGGCCCGCGGCGAGCTGCACTGCATCGGTGCTACCACGCTGGACGAGTACCGCAAGTACATCGAGAAGGACGCCGCGCTGGAGCGGCGTTTCCAGCCGGTCTATGTGGCCGAGCCGTCGGTCGAGGACACGATTGCCATTCTGCGCGGGCTCAAGCCCAAGCTGGAACAGCACCACAAGGGCGTGAAGATTAAGGACTCGGCCCTGGTAGCCGCGGCCAAGCTGGCCCACCGCTACATCACCGACCGCTTTCTGCCCGACAAGGCAATCGACCTGGTCGATGAAGCGGCCAGCCGCATCGCCATCGAGCTGGCCAGCGTCCCGGCCGAAATCGACGAAATCCAGCGCCGCATCGTGCAACTGGAACTGGCCGCCCGCCAACTGGCCGAAGAAACGGAAGAGCACGCCAAGCAACGCCTGGCCGAAATCGAAAAGGAACTGGACCAGCAACGAAAAAAGCTCCAGGAACTGCGCCAGCAGTGGGAACTGGAAAAGCACGGCCTGGGCGACGTGCAGAAACTGCACGAGGAGCTGGAACGGGCCGAACACGAGTACAACCAGCTCTTCCACGCCATCCGCGACAAACAGGCCGCCGGTCTGGCCGTGGACGAGCAGGAGTACCAGCAGCTTTACCAGTTGGACCAGCGCCGCCAGGAGCTGCGCCGCCGGCTGGAAGCGGCCCAGGCGGCCGAAAGCGAAGCCGAACCCAAGGAAAAACCCCAGCGCCGCCTGCTGCGGCAGGAAGTCGGTCCGGAAGAAATCGCCGAGGTGGTCGCCTCCTGGACCGGAATCCCGGTGGCCCGACTGCTGGAATCGGAACGGGAAAAACTGCTCCACTTGGAAGAGCGGCTCCACCAGCGCGTGGTCGGCCAGGACGAAGCCGTGGAGGCGGTGGCCAACGCCGTGCGGCGTTCTCGGGCCGGGTTGCAAGACCCGAACCGGCCCATCGGCTCCTTCCTCTTCTTGGGGCCCACCGGCGTGGGCAAAACGGAGCTGTGCAAGGCGCTGGCCGAGGCGCTGTTTGACGACGAACGGGCCATCGTCCGCGTGGACATGAGCGAGTTCATGGAAAAGCACACCGTCAGCCGCCTGATCGGCGCCCCGCCGGGCTACGTGGGCTACGAGGAAGGGGGTGTGCTGACCGAAGCGGTCCGCCGGCGCCCCTACGCCGTAGTATTGCTGGACGAAATCGAAAAGGCCCACCGCGACGTGTTCAACATCCTGCTGCAGGTGCTGGACGAGGGGCGGCTGACTGACAACCAGGGCCGCACGGTCGATTTCACGAACACGATTATCGTGATGACCTCGAACCTGGGCAGCCAGCTCATCCAGGACATCACCAAACGCGGCGGCACGGCCGACGAGATCCGCGAAGCGGTCAACCGGGTGTTGCAGAGCCACTTCCTGCCGGAGTTCCTCAACCGGATCGACGAAGTGATCGTCTTCCACCCGTTGACTCAGGAGCATGTGCGGCAGATTGCCGAAATCCAGGTGCGGCATCTCCAGCGCCGCCTGGCTGAACACGACCTGGATTTGGAACTTACGCCCGCCGCCCTGGAGCTGTTGTCCCGACTCGGCTACGACCCGGTCTATGGAGCCCGGCCGCTCAAACGGGTCATTCAGCAACGGTTGGAAAACCCGCTGGCCAAGGCGATCTTGGAAGGCCGATTCCCGCCGGGCAGCAAAATCCTGGTGGACGTGCGCGACGGAGAGTTCACCTTCGAAGCGGCCGAAACCGTGGCTGCCGCCGAGCAAGGGTAAGCAAGGCGGTCTTGGGTCTTGCGCGGTGCTTCCGCACCGAAGGGCGTGGAGGCTTGGGGGCGTGGGGGGATGGGGGG
>WFOE01000149.1 GCA_015488215.1 Planctomycetales bacterium | reverse complement strand
GGCCCCGGCCCCCCAAGCCCACCCGCCGCCGGAAAGCCCAGGTGCGCAGCTAGTCGTCGCCCGGGCGCTTGCTTCGAGTAAGCCCGAGCACCCGGAGCAGGCGGTGTTCTTTTCCGTCCCAGGAAACGGACGACCCAGGATGAGCAACGACCAGTACCGTTCCCCGCTGGTGGCCCGTTACGCCTCGCCGGAGATGGTCCGGCTGTGGAGTCCGCTGCGCCGCGCAATGCTGTGGCGGCGGCTGTGGGTGGCCTTGGCCGAAGCCCAGGCCGAGCTAGGCTTACCCATCTCCCAGGAACAACTGGACCAGATGCGCCGCGCCGTGGACCAGGTGGACCTGGACCAGGTGGCCCGCTACGAGCGGCGCTTCCGCCACGATGTGATGGCCCACGTCCACGCCTTCGGGGACCAGTGCCCGGCGGCCCGAGGCATCATCCACCTGGGGGCCACCAGTTGCTACGTAACCGACAACGCCGATCTGTTGTTGCTGCGCGAAGCGTTGCACCTGGTACGCGACCGCCTGGTGTCCGTGCTGGCCGCCCTGGCCCAGCAGGCGGACCGGTATCGGGAACTGCCCTGCTTGGCCTATACGCATTTCCAGCCGGCCCAGCCCACCACGGTGGGCAAGCGATTGTGCCTTTGGGCTTACGACCTGGTGCTGGACCTGGAAGAACTGGAACACCGGTTGCAACGGCTGCGGTTCCGTTCCACGAAAGGGACCACCGGCACCCAGGCCAGCTTTCTGCAACTGTTCGAAGGCGACCACCAGAAGGTGCTGGAACTGGAACGCCGCGTGGCCCGGAAGATGGGCTTCGACCACACCTACGCCGTCACGGGCCAGACCTATCCCCGCAAGGTCGATGCCCAGGTGCTGGACCTGCTGGCCCAGATCGGCGCCAGTTGCCACAAAGCGGGCACCGACCTCCGCCTGCTTCAGCATCATCACGAGCTGGAAGAGCCGTTCGAAAAGGAACAGATTGGCTCTTCGGCCATGGCCTATAAGCGGAACCCGATGCGGGCCGAACGCATGTGTTCCCTGGCCCGATTGGTGCTCAGCCTGCAAAGCTCTCCGGCGGCCACCCACGCCACGCAGTGGCTGGAACGTACGCTTGATGACAGCGCCAACCGCCGCGTGGTGCTGCCCGAGGCGTTCCTGGCCACGGACGCGGCGCTGGTGCTCTACCGGAATATCGCCGCTGGGCTGGTGGTCTATCCGCAGGTAATCGCCCGCAACTTGCAGCAGGAACTGCCCTTCCTGGCCACGGAGCGGATTCTCATGGAGGCGGTGCGCCGCGGCGGCGACCGGCAACACCTGCACGAACGCATCCGTCGCCACAGCCTGGCTGCCGCCCAGGCCATCAAGGAGCAGGGGGCGCCCAACGATCTCATCCAGCGGCTGCAAAACGACCCGGAGTTCGCTCAGGTGCCCTGGGACGAAGTGCTGGACCCGGCCAGCTACACGGGCCGGGCGCCCCAGCAGGTCGAGGAATTCCTGGCCCAAGTGGTGCAACCAATCCTGCAGCGCTACCCGCAGGCCGAACAGCTCCAGGCCGAAGTCCACGTATAACGGCCGCTCTTTGGGTTTCCGGGCCGCGGGGTTGTCCTGGCCGTTCCCGTCGGCGGGAAGGGCAGCCCTATCGGCAGGGGGCTGCGCGGGCTCTTCGAGCACTCGGGCAAAGTTTGACAGGCGTTTTTCGTCCGGTCACACTTGGTCCAGTAAATCAAGTTCGGTGACCGGTTGCCTGGAATGCTTCGCCTTGCCGCTTGAGGAGCCGCTGCCCTATGTTTCGCCCCTTTCTGCGTTGGATGCTCTGCTGGCTTACTGCGGCCGCCCTGGTGCCTGGGAGCGGGCGGCTTGCCGCAGCCGAGGACCAGCTTCCGGCCCGACCCAACTTCGTGCTCTGCATGGCCGACGACCAGGGCTGGGGCGACGCCGGCTACCAGGGCCATCCGGTGCTCAAGACCCCGGTGCTGGACGAAATGGCTCGCACGGGGCTGCGGTTCAACCGGTTTTATGCGGCCGCTCCGGTCTGCTCACCCACCCGGGGCAGCGTGCTCACCGGGCGGCATCCGAACCGTTTTGCCTGTTTCAGTTGGGGACACACGCTGCGGCCACAGGAGGTGACCGTGGCCGAAGCGCTGCGCCAGGCCGGCTATGCCACCGGCCATTTTGGCAAATGGCATCTGGGCTCGGTCCAGGCGGCCAGTCCGGTGTGTCCTGGCAACAGCGGATTCGACCACTGGGCCTCCAGTCCCAACTTCTACGAAAACGATCCGCTGTTTTCGCTGGGCGGCCGCGTGATAGCCACGCGGGGAGAAAGCTCCCAGGTAACAGTCGAGTTGGCCCTGAAGTTCATCGAGCAATGCGTGCGGCGGCGGAAGCCCTTTCTGGCCGTCATCTGGTTCGGCAATCCGCACACGCCGCACATGGCCACCGAGGAGCTAAAAGCCCTGTACCCGGATCAGCCTCCCCGCAAGCAGAACTACTACGGCGAAGTAACCGGCATCGACCGGGCCATGGGCCACCTGCGCCGCCGCCTGCGCCAGTTGGGCGTGGCCGAAAACACCCTGCTGTGGTACACCAGCGACAACGGCGGCCGGGCCCCCGGTTCCAACGGGCCGCTGCGAGGCCACAAGGGCCAGCTTTGGGAAGGGGGGATCCGTGTGCCGGCTATCATCGAATGGCCCGCCGTGATCCGCTCCCCCCGACAAGTGGACATCCCCTGCGGCACGGTGGACATTTATCCCACATTGCTGGAACTGGCCGGGGTGAAGCTCGACAAGCAACCGCCTCTGGACGGAGAAAGCCTCGTTCCCCTGCTGCAAGGCCGGCGGTGGCAGCGCCGCCGGGGATTGGGCTTTTGGGTCTTTCCGACTCGCGGCCGTCCCAAACGCAGCCGCCAGATTCTCCAGCGACTGCGGGAAGCCCAGCAACGCGGCGAAGAACCGCAGGGAGCCGACCAGCTTGACCTGCACGCCGGCAAACGCACTCGCACGTTTACCGCCCAGGATGCCCAACAGGGACACGCCGCCTGGGTGGAAGGCCCCTGGAAGCTCCACCGCCTGCCGGGCAAGAAGCGGGTGCGGTGGGAGCTTTACCACCTGGAACGCGATCCAGCCGAACGGCACAACGTGGCTGTGAAACATCCCGAGGTGGTCGCCTCGCTCCGCCGGCGACTTGCCCAATGGCAGCAGTCGGTGTTGGATAGCCTCAACTGGAAAGATTATCCCCCGCTTGCTCCGTAAGCGGCGTGGCTCCTCTCCCGGCAAAGAATCTCGGCAGACATGAAGTTTCTGTGCCCCAACGACCATCTGATCACGTGCAAAGACTCCCGGGCAGGCCGTGTGGCCCGCTGTCCCGAGTGCCAGGTGCTGCTCCAGGTGCCACAGCCATCCGAAGGAGAGATGCCTCGGGCGGTGGAGCTGATGGAGTTTTTGTGCCCGAACGACCACAGGCTCACGGCTCCGGTGAGCCGAGCCGGTCGGGCGGGCAAGTGCCCCCATTGCGGAGTGGAGTTCCAGATTCCTTCCCTGGAACACTTCCGCGAGGAACCAGCCGCCGAAGGGGCGCCTGAACAGTCCGGCGACGAGCACCCCTTGGAAGAGCCGCCGCAGGAAAAAGCGGCGGCCGAGTTGGAGGCTCCCCAAGCGGAAGACGCAGGGGCCGGAAAGCAGCCGCCCGCGGCCTCCGAAGGGCCTCCACCGTTCCCCCCGTCGGAGACGGCCGGTGCTGCGCCGGAACCGGCGGCCGAGGAACCCCCGGTCAGCGAGGAACCGCAACTGCCCGTGCCGGACGAAACCGATAACGGGCCCCGTTCCGACGTGGCGGAGATGCTTCAAGGGCTGGAGCAGTTGGGCGAACTGGAAACGCTGGAGCCGGTTGCTCCGTCGCCCCCTGCCCCGCCTCCGCCGCCGATGCACCCGATGGCCCGGATGTTCGAAACCCTGTGGAACGAGATGGACGAGGAAGCGATGTTCGAAATTACGCTGGAAGACGGGCATCGCTTCGTGCCGGTGGCGTTTTCCGAAGCCAGTTTGCAGGCCCCCCTGGCCCTGTTTGCCAGTAGCGCGGGGGAGAACAACAACGTGGTGGTGCTGGTGCCGTGGGAGAAAATCACCCGGGTGGTCGTCCGCGGGGTGAAGGAACTGCCCAAGAACCTGTTCGAGTAGGCCGGAACGAAGTCGTGCCCAAGACCGGCGGCAACATCCCGTGCGTCGGTCCGCTGTGCAGAAAGTCCGCGGCCCCTTTGACCGGCCGGGGGCAAATGCGTACAAAGAAGGTGGTTCTTCCCTTTGCGGTCCTGCGGCGGCCTCAGGCCGGGGACCCCTGCGGCGGAGATCGCCGAACCGGGTCAGGTCGAAAGAAGCAGCCCTAAGGCGTCCCCTCCGGGTGCAGTGGGTCTCCGGCCCGGGACCGCCGGCCGGACCGATCGGTTCCGCCCGCGGGGCTTGCTCGCGTGAATCAGCCAGGCTATCAGGTCGTTGCCCGAAGGTATCGCCCCCAGCGGTTCGACGAGCTGGTGGGCCAGGAGCATGTGGCCCAGGCGCTGGCCGGAGCGATCGCCCAGGGCCGGGTGGGCCACGCCTATCTGTTCACTGGCGCCCGCGGGGTGGGCAAGACTTCTACGGCCCGCATCCTGGCCAAAGCCCTCAACTGCGTCGAAGGCCCCACGGACAAGCCCTGCGGCCGGTGCGACATCTGCCAGGCGGTGGCCCGGGGCGAGGACGTGGACGTGCTGGAGATCGACGGGGCGAGCAATCGCGGCATCGACGAGATTCGCCAGTTGCGTCAGAACGTCTCCATCCGGCCCAGCCGCGCCCGGTTCAAAATCTACATCATCGACGAAGTGCACATGCTCACCCGCGAGGCGTTCAACGCCTTGCTCAAAACGCTGGAAGAACCGCCTGAGCACGTCAAGTTCATCTTCTGCACCACCGAGCCGGAAAAGCTGCCCGCCACCGTACTTTCCCGGTGCCAGCGATTCGATTTCGCCGGTATCCGGCCGGCGCAGATTGCCCAGCGCCTGCGCGAAATCGCCGAAAGCGAACAGGTGGAAGTGGAGCCCGCGGCCCTGGAACTGTTGGCCCGGCGGGCGGCCGGCTCGATGCGCGACGCCCAAAGCCTGCTGGAGCAGGTGCTTTCCGTGGGCCAGAAGCACGTAACGGCCCAACTGGTCCACCGCTTGCTGGGCACCGCCGCCGGGGGCGAAGTGCTTCAGTTGCTCGAAGACGTGCTGCAATCCCGGGCCAAGGAGGCCCTGGAACGGTTCCAGCGCCTGCTGGCCCAGGGAGCCGACGTGGCCCAGGTGCTACAACAACTGGTGGCTTACCTTCGGGACGTGCTGGTCTGCTGCGTGGGCGCCGGAGCGGAACTTTTCCAGCAGGCCCTGCCCGAGGAAGCCCCACGCGTGGAACAACTGGCCCGACAAACCGGCCCGGAACGCACGCTGGCCATGATCCAAATCCTGGACCACGCTCTGGCCCGGCTGCGGCAGATAGCCTACCGGCAAGTGGTGGCCGAAGCGGCCCTGGTGCGGATGGCCCTGCTGCCGGACCTGGACCAGGTGGCCCAGGCCATCGCCCGGGTGCAGTCGGGCGGTGCGGTGACCGACTCGGCCCGTGAGCCTGCCGGCGGAGGGACTGCGGCCCCGGCGGCTCGCAGCGAAGGTAAAAAAAAAGCCCCGCCCGCCGTCCAGGTAGCTCGTCCCGACAAAGCGGCTCCCGACAAAGCGACTGAACCTGCTGCGGGCAAGTCTTCGGTTCCGGCGGCCGATCCGACCCCTTCGGCCCCGGTTTCCGCCGACGCTTCGGCCCTGTGGCAGCAGATTCTGCAAGGGATTTCCGACGCGGGTCTGCTGGTGCAGATGGCGCGCACGGCCCGCAGCGTCCGCCTGCAAGGAAAACGGCTGGTGGTGCGATTCGCGGCCGGTCATCGGGCCAGTTGCCAGTTCTGCGATCAGCCCCAACACCGCGCCCGGCTGGAAGAGCTGCTGCAGCGGCATCTGGGGCCGGAGGCGACGTTGGAACTGTCGGTCGATCAAGGGGCGGACAACTCACCGCAGGGGGCAACCCCCACCCGGGGAGCCGCCGCGCTGCACCAGTTGCGCCGCGAAGCGTTCGCCCACCCCTGGGTGCAGAAGGCCGCCGAGCTGTTCGACGCGGTTCCCAGCCGGGTGGATCCCCCACCGGGGCAGTAGCGGGGCGGCGCCGGAGCTTCGCTCCGGCGCGTCTTGGGTCTTGCGTCTTGGGTCTTGGGCGGGAGCTTCCGCTCCGATGCAAGAACAAACGCTAACTTGCAAGACAGGCGAGCCGCCGACTTCAGTCGGCGGAGGACGGCACGGCCGCTGCCACTGGAAGCCTCCGCACCACAAGTCTTGAGT
>WFOE01000148.1 GCA_015488215.1 Planctomycetales bacterium | reverse complement strand
GGCGCGACGTCCCGGTGGCAATCCCCTGGAGCCGAGGCCGGGCAGACCATTTTCGCCTGGCGGAAGCGGCCCCGGTGCTGGAAGAGTTGGGGTTTCGCCAGATCGTCGAAGAGTTTCGCCAGGCCGGGACCCAATCGGAACCGGAGCGCCCCAAGCCGGCCTGGGATGCCCAGTACGAAATCGTTACTTCGCCGGATGAGCTCCGGCAGGTAATCGAGCAGGTGAAAGGCGTCTCCTGGCTGGCCCTGGACACCGAAACCACCAGCACCCGGCCGCTTTGGTCCGAACTGGTGGGAATCTCTCTGGCGGCCGAGCCGGGCCGGGCCTGGTACGTGCCGCTGGCTGCACCTGCGGGCGAGCCGACCCTGCCCTGGGACAAAGTCCGGCGGCTGCTGGCCCCGGTGCTGGAAGACCCCCAGGTGGCCAAAGTGGGGCACAATCTCAAGTACGATCTGCTGGTGCTGCGCCGGCAAGGGCAAACGGTCCAGGGCGAGCTGTTCGATACGATGGTGGCCAGCTACCTGCTCGAAGCCGGCGCTCGCTCCCACAGCATGGACCAGCTTGCCCGGCGGCTGCTGGGGCACGAGACGATCAAAATCAGCCAACTGATTGGCACGGGCCGCAACCAGCGCCGCATGGACCAGGTGCCGCTGGAACTGGTGGGCCCCTATGCGTGCGAAGACGCCGACGTGCCGCTGCGACTGCGGCCGAAGCTGGAAAAACTGCTGGGCCAGCAGCAACTCGACCGTTTGTTCCGCGAGGTGGAAATGCCGCTGGTGCGCGTGCTGGCCGAGATGGAATACCACGGCATCCGTGTGGCGCCGGAGCGATTGGAACAACTCCAGCGGCGGTTTCAGCAGGAACTGGACCGGCTGGAACAGGAAATCTACGAGCTGGCCGGGCGGCGGTTCAACATCGCATCGCCCATCCAGTTGCGGCAAGTGTTGTTCGAGGAGCTGAAGCTGCCGGTGCTCAAACGCACGGCCACCGGTCCGAGCACGGACGCCGAAGTGCTGGAGGAGCTGGCCCGAGAACACCCTCTGCCGGCCAAGGTGCTGGAATATCGCCAATTTGCCAAGCTCAAGAGCACCTATGTGGACGCCTTGTTCGATCTCATCCACCCGGAGACGGGTCGGATTCACGCTTCGTTCAACCAGGGAGTGACCGCCACGGGACGGCTCAGTTCCAGCGAGCCGAACCTGCAAAACATTCCCATCCGCACCGAGCAGGGGCGGCAAATCCGCTGGGCCTTTGTGCCCGAAAACAGCCAATGGCGGTTCGTGGCCGCCGACTATTCCCAGGTGGAACTGCGCGTGCTGGCCCATTTTTCGGGCGACGAGGCACTTTGCCAGGCGTTTGCCCGAGACGAAGACATCCATGCCCGCGTGGCCAGCGAGGTGTTCGGCGTGCCGCTGGAGGAGGTAACGCCCGAGATGCGCCGCGTGGCCAAGACGGTCAACTTCGGGATTATCTACGGGCAGACCCCCTTCGGGCTGGCCCGCCAACTGCAAATCTCCGAAGAAGAAGCCGCCCGGTACATCGACCAGTACTTCGCGCGTTATCCCGGTGTGGAGGAGTTCATTCTCCGCGTGCTTCGGCAGTGCCGGGAACGGGGCTACGTGAGCACGCTGCTCGGCCGTCGCCGGACAATCCGGGGCGTGCGGGAAAACCCGAGCCGCCACCGCAATCTGGCCGAACGCACGGCGGTCAACACGGTAATCCAGGGTTCGGCCGCCGATCTGATCAAGCTGGCCATGCTGCGCGTGCACGAACGTCTGGGGCGGGAAGGCCACCAGGGCCGGTTGCTGCTGCAAATCCACGACGAGCTGGTGCTCGAAGCCCCCCAGGAAGAAGTGCCTCAGGTGGCCGCGCTGGTGCGGGAATGCATGGCAGGGGTGTGGGAACTGCGAGTGCCGCTGAAGGTGGACCTCTCGGTGGGCGAGAACTGGGCCGAGATGGAAGAATTGCCCTCGGCCCATTAAAGAATCGGCCCGCCGGAAAAGCTCGCCCGGGGGCGGTAAGCCGTCCGGGCCCTGGAACCGTTATCCGGCGGGACCGCTCCCAGCAAGCGTGTTCCTACCGCCCGTATGCCCTACGGCCCGCGGGCTTTCCCGCTCAGCGTCCCCAGGCAAGCCAGTCCGCCGCGGGAGAAAACTCCTGCCCGTGGTGCTCCAGCCGCAGCAGTGGAATCCTGGGGCACCAGGCGCGTAACTGGCAGTAGTTGTCGGCCGTTTCGGTTTCGGCACGGGAAGGAGCGATGCGGTTGAGCACCACGGCGGCCACCGGGCAGCCCGGGCCGTAACGAGCGATGGCGTGCAACGCATTAAGCGTCTGGCTGACTGCCCCCAGCCGGTCCGGCACCACCAACACGACCGGCAGCCCTAGCAGCACGGCCAGGTCGGCCACGGTCATCTGCTGGCTTAAGGGGGAAAACCATCCGCCGACCCCTTCGACCAGCAGGAACTCGCAGTGCCGCTGCCACCACAGCACCGCCTGGAGCAGCAGCGGTTCGTTCACCTCGCTCCCCTGCGCCGCCGCTGCCACGGGAGGAGCAGCCGGTAGCCTGAAACACTGCGGAGTGATTCGCCGCGGCTCGGCTCGCCGGCCGATGGCTTCCCACAGCCGCACCGGATCGCTCTCCGGGGGCAGGTCTTCTGAGGAAGCATCGATCCCCGTGGCTACCGGTTTGCACGCGCCCACCGCAATGCCGCGCTGGAGCAGTTGCCGGGCAATCAGACAGGCCACGTGGGTTTTGCCCACCTCGGTGTCCGTCCCTGCAATGAACAGTCCCGGCACCGAAAGTGGACGTCCCCGGAACCCCTCCCGCCGTGAAACCGACCAGTACAACACGTTTTTGCTCCCTCCTGCCGCCGGAACATGGAGTGGCCCGTTCCGACGATCACTGGGCGTTAGTTTACTGCAAGCGGGACAAATCCCAAACCGTTTTCCGAACAACGCGCAGTCGAGTCGTACCGCAGCTACAATAGAACCGCACGATCAAGTAGAAAACCCACCGCCCGAGGAATCGTATGAGTTCCGTTTCCGGCACTCCGCATGGGTTTCAGTTGGGCCAGTATGCGGCCCGATGGCGCTGGAGCCGCTGGCGGCAAGCCCCGTGGACTTCGCTGGGGTTGATCGCGGCGATGCTGCTGGTGGGCACCTGGGTTGCCTGGCAGCGGGGGATTCTCTGGGCCGGAGCGGCTTTGGCTCTGCAACTGCTTGTTACCTGGTTCTGGTGGCTGCCGGTGGAGTGTGAAGTGGGCCCCCGGGGATTGCTCCTTCGCCAGGGTTGGCGGCGCCGCCGATTCCCGTGGAAACGGTTGCAAGTAGTCCATTGGGACAGCGGCCAGGCCGTGCTGAGTTACCAGGACCGCCGCGGCGAGGAACAACGCCAGTTGACACTCGTCTGGCCCCCCGGTCACGACGAGATTTCTCAGATGCTCTCCCGCTACTTGCGTCAGGAAGGAGCAGTTTCCCCTTCGACCGAAACCATGATCCAAGTGGTTCCCCCCGGCGAAGAACCCGGCACGGAACAAACTGCCCAGGCCGAACAGCTTTCCGTCCCGCAGGCCGAGCCGGACCGGAACATCGAAGCCGAATCGGAAAAACCCGCCGGTTGACTCTCTCTGGGCGATTATCATGGACCTTGGCGGCGAACCGCCCTCCGGACAGGTGGCCGCGGCGGGCGACTGGGCTGCCTCTGGCCGCCGCAAGAGGGTCGTTTGCCGCACGGACTTCTCTTAACAGCCCGCGCTTTGGCTTGCACACTGGCAGCGGGAACCTGGTCCATGTGGCTCCACACCGTTTGCAATCGAGAAGAGCTGGACTGGATCTGGCTTGCTTGGGAACACCTCCGGAGCCGAGGGCCTTGGCCGGGCGTGTTTGCTACCCCGAGTGGGTTTGCCTGGCTGCTGCGTTACGGGCCGCGGGGAACCCGACCGCTGGTGCTGGCCCGCTGGCAAGGCAATCGACTGAGCGGGCTGTTGCCGCTGCTGGTCGAACCGGCCCCCGAAACACAAGCCGGGGCAGAATCCTCCGGCATTCGCGTGCAAGTGCCGCCGCTGGCCGCGGTTCCCTTGGGCGAGCAGCCCACCGTGTTACTGCTGGAAGTGTTCCAGAACTGGGAAAGATGGTGTGACCGCAGCGTTTCGATTGAGCAGTTGGAACCTCCCTTTGCTTACCGAAGTGCCGGGCGTTGGGCCGTGGCGGCTCGCTGGCGCGGCTGGACGTGCCAGGTGGAACAATCTCGCTGGATTGAGCTTCTGCCAGCCAAGTTCACTGGACGGTCTGTGCTCGCAGGCTCGGTTCCTGCCGCAGAAGTGAAACTGCGAACCGACCTGCCCGAGTCCTGGGCCGCCGACTGGCACGCACTGCGTTGGCGCGGCTGGTCCGCTCAGGCGCCGCAATCGCCCGAAGCGTGGTGGGAACTGGCCGAGCTGCTCCACCGGCACGATCGTTTGCTGCTAGTGCAGTGCGGTCCCCAGAACCAGTCACCCTCGTGGTTGCTGGCCGCCCGCGAACCGTGGGGCGTGGTGCTGCTGGCCCTGGGAAGCGCCTCTTCTCGACCAAGTCCTTCACACGGGTGGTCGTCGGACCTGCAACGGATTGCCAAAGCGGCATCTTTTCCCCGTTGGCTGCTGCCCGGGGAGTGGCTTGCTCCTGGTCACAATATTCCTGGGCTGGAGCGGGTCGCCTGGCGATTTTCCCCGCCCGGGGGACGCTGGCAACGATGGTGGCAGCGGCTGCGGCCAGGCCGGTTTTCGGCCAAAGAAAAACGCCGGCAGACCGCTCTGCCGACGTGATGGCATCCCTGTGGTTCATCAAGGCGGACGGCTGCTTGGGCTCCGAAGCTACCCCGGCCGAAGCAGTCGTTACGGTGCCTGACCAGCCCCGCCTGCGGCACCACCGCCTGCGGGAGCTCCGGCAGCCGGGGCGCCCTGGGCAGGAGCACCTTGGGCCGGTGCGCCGCCGGGGGGAGGAACCTGTTCGACTCCCGGGGCTTGCTCTGCTCCGATGGCCCCCTGAACGCGTGCTTCCAAAGCGGCCGCTTCGTTGGCCAGATAGAACTCCGTGCCCGGCGGGAAGTATTGTACGTCGTCCTGGGTGTAATAGGGACTGGGCAACGTCTGGCCACCCACATCCACCTGGCAACCGGCCAGGGTTCCCAGGGCCAGCAAGGCCAGGGGAGCCATCCAGCGACGCATGTGCTTGCGGTTCATGGGACTGGTCCATCTGTGGCAAGAATCCGGCCGGACCCACTGCGCCCGGGGACCGGCCCTTTGCTCCTGATTGCTGTAACCCTTATCGTCGTTACAGCCGGTCAACTTGAACGCGAAGGGGCCTCTGGCGGAGTAAATCCCCGAGGCTTCCACTAGCATTGACAGCACCTCTCTTCACCAGGACGCAGCAGATGAACCCTGAGTCGGCTTCCGACCCCCAAGGACGACAGCAAACCCATGCCACCCTGGGAACAGAGTTCGTCCCGTGGAGTGGCTTCGGGCCGCTGGTGCCGCTGAGCCCGCCGTTGTGTCCGGCCAGCGTCTATGGCAGCCGGAAGATTGCCCAGGTGGAAGCGGTGCTTGCCGGCGACGTGGCCGGAGCCGTGTACAGCCGCCTGGGGCATCCCAACGCGGAGCAACTGGCCCGGGCCTGTGCTTCGCTCCATCGGGCTGCGGCGGCCGTGGTGACCAGTTCCGGAATGGCCGCTCTGGGACTGGTGGCCCTGGCCCTGGGGGAGCCGGGCAGGCCGCTAGCCGCCGCCCAGTATCTTTACGGCCACACGGTCGTGCTGCTGGAGGAACTTGCCCGCTGGGGAGTGCCCGTGCTGCGATTCAACCCGGCCGATGAAGACTCCACCGGCCGGATGCTCAAGCAGCGCCCCGGCATAGTCTGGGTGGAAACAATTTCCAATCCGCAGCTTCAGGTGGCGGATGTGGCTCGGCTGGCCCGACTCTGCCGCCAGCACGATGCCCTGCTGGTGGTGGATAACACATTCGCTTCTCCCTTTGTCTGCCGCCCGTTGGAACTGGGAGCCCATCTGGTGGTGGAAAGCGTAACCAAAATCCTCTCCGGCCACAGCGACGTGATGCTGGGCGCCGTTTGCACCGGCGAAGAAACCCTGGCCGAGCCGCTTCGTCGGGCCGGAGCGTTGTGGGGCTGGACCGCTTCGCCCTGGGATTGTTGGCTGGCCCTGCGCGGGTTGGCCACCGCCGAGCTTCGTCTCCGGCAAGCTTGCCACAACGCAAGCCGCCTGGCTCAACTGCTGCGGCAAGCTCCTTGCGTACGCTGCGTGTACTATCCGGGGCTGCCGGAAGACGCGGGCCACGAGCTGGCCGCTGCCCAATTTTCCCCTGGCCTGGCGGGACACATGGTTACCTGCACGTTTGCCGGAGGCCGCGGGCAGGTGCAGCGCTTTATCGACGCGGCCGGGCTCTGGGTCGTTCCTTCCTTGGGCGACGTGCATACGACCGTCTCCCATCCGGCCACCAGCAGCCACCGGCAGCTTTCGCCCGAGCAGCGGCGAGCCTGGGGAATCGAAGACGGCACGCTGCGCTTCTCCGTCGGGATCGAACCCACCGACGAGCTGCTGGACCGCGTGCGCCGTGGTCTGGAGGCTTGCGCCGTTTGACCGCTTTATTTCGACCCGGGCAGCGGAAGCGTCCGGATGGCCTTCACCAAGTGGCCGGTTGTGGTTCCCGCGGGGCGTTTCTACCATGGACCGATGTCCACGCCGGAAACGAGGCCGGAGACGCGGTCCTTCCTTGTGGTCACGAGTGAAACGCTCTGATGCAACCTGCGCGAGAAAAACTTGCCCCTACGCCTGCGGAACCCCTGCCGGAGAACATCACCAGCGTTCAGCCGGGCGGAGGGTGGGTGTACCGGCTCGAGCTGGCCTGGGGTCGCTTCCGCCGCTGGTACTTGAAGCACTTCCGGCCCGGCTATGTGCGCCGTATGGCCCAACGGCGCCGTGGCTCTTGCCAGGGGGCGCCGCACGAGGTGCTCGACCCCCGCGACCTCAAATACATCTGCAACCTGTGCGACTGTCACTGGGCAGCCGAAGACGACCCGTTCCGCTGGCGCGAACGGCTGCCGTTTGCCCGCTGGGGCCTGGCCGAGCTTCAGGTGTTCTCCTATCCGCTGCTGGGGGCCGGAGCGGCCTTGGTGTGGGCGGGCTCTCCCTGGCACTGGGCCGCCGTGCTGCCCTGGTCGCTGGCTGCGCTGGTGATCTATTTTTTCCGCGATCCGCCGCGCCGGGTGCCGCAGGAGCCGGGCGTGGTGGTTTCGCCGGCCGACGGGAAGGTGGTGGCCGTCGAGGAACTGGAACATCACGAGTGGATCGGCGGCCCGGCCGTCAAAATCGGCATCTTCCTTTCCATCTTCAATGTGCATCTGAACCGCAGCCCTGAGAAACTGCGTTGTGTTGCGCTGAAATACTCGCCGGGAGAGTTCCGGAACGCTTTGGACCCGCGAAGCGCCGATGTGAACGAAAGCATGACCTTGTACCTGGAAAGTCCCGACGAACCGTACCGGCGGATGGTAGTACGGCAGATTTCCGGCGCGATTGCCCGGCGGATCGTCTGCGCGGTCCGGCCCGGCCAGATGCTTGAACGCGGGGAAAAATTCGGCATGATAAAGCTAGGTTCGCGGACGGAACTGATTCTGCCCAAGGAGTCGGGACTGCACGTGCTAGTGAAACGGGGGCAGCGCGTCCGAGCTGGAAGCAGTCGGGTGGCGCGCTACGAAGAAGGAGCAAACGCGTGAAACTC
Source organism: Planctomycetales bacterium (assembly GCA_015488215.1). Taxonomy (GTDB): domain Bacteria; phylum Planctomycetota; class Planctomycetia; order Pirellulales; family S012-138; genus S012-138. Next base: position 3,458 of record WFOE01000148.1, on the reverse strand, counting down.
TCTCGCCGCCGCATTCGTGCGGTCGCCGTATTGCCTACGTTGCTCACCTTGGGCAATCTGGTCTGCGGTTTCTTTGCCATTGTGGTGGCTGCCCGGGTAGCCGCTCCTGCGGCAAGCGGCATGGTCAGCGCCGAGGATGCGACCAACTGCATGCTCAGCGCGTGGTTGATCTTTCTGGCCATGGTGTTTGATGCGCTGGACGGCCAGGCGGCCCGGTTGTCCCGTTCGGCAAGCCAGTTCGGCGCCCAACTGGATTCGCTGGCCGATCTGGTCACGTTCGGCGTGGCTCCGGCGTTCTTGCTGGTGAAGCTGGTGCCGGATTTTGCCTTTTTGCATCGCGAGGTGGTCTGGAGCATCGCCGCCGCGTTTGCTGCCTGTGCGGCGTTGCGGCTGGCCCGGTTCAACGTAGAGACCGGCGAAGAGGACGACCACCGCTCGTTCAGCGGCCTGCCCACTCCCGCGGCGGGGGCGGCCGTGGCCAGCTTTGCCATTTTGTTTTCCAAACTGCGGGTGCAAGGAGTGCCGGTCGCCTATGCGGAGGAAATCGATGGCATTCTGCAAACCGTGCTGCCCCTTTACGCCGTGGTGGTGGCCCTGCTGATGGTTTCCCGCGTTCCGTATCCCCACCTGTTCAACCAGCTCGTGCGGGGGCATCGGAGCCTGGGGCACGTGGTCGGGCTGGTCTTTCTGCTGGCCGTGGTGCTGGCCGTGCGGGCGCTGGCACTGCCGGCCCTGCTGGCTTTCTACGTTTTGAGCGGGCCGGTGCGTTTCGCGTGGCACGAGTTCCACGACTCCGAAGCGGAAGAAGAACCGCTGTTCGACTAAGCGTGTGCCCCCCAGCGCCGCTCCAATTCCTCTGACGTGGGTGGCTCTTCCGGCTGGAAGTTTTGTGACAGACTGAAAAAGCGTTCCGTTTGCCGCTGCTTGAAACTCGGAACCGCAGAAACCGTGGCCTGTGTCGTTCTGCCCTAGCCGGCGAAAACCATCAGCTTTCGACCAGGGGGGCGAAAAGACGGTCCGGCGCTAGCGGAACAACGGGCCGGGACGTGTGGCCAGAGTCGTTGGGGGATTGACCACCGGCACCTGGGCCACGACTCCCTGACCTTGAAGCGCAGCGGCCCGAAGCGCCACTTTCGGCTGAGCCGGGTTGATTGCCAGTGAACGCTTGTAATCGGCCAGCGCCTGCACCAGATCGCCCTGGCGTTCGCGCACGTGGCCCAGGGCGGCCAGTGCCCGCGGGTTGTTCGGTTCCACTTGCAAGGCGGCCAGCAGCTTCTCCTTGGCGGCGGTCAGGTCTCCGGTTTCTTCGTAGAGTCGGGCCAGCTCAATCTTGGGGTCGGCCAGATGGGGGCTGCGCATGTTCCACCGCTCAAGCAGCGTGAACGCGTCCTTCTTCCGCCCTTGTTCTACCAACAGCACGGCCAGCGAGCGGTAGCAGTCCGTATGATTTGGGTCCCGGTCCAGGCACAGGTTGTAGTAGGTTTCGGCCTTTTCCAGCTCCTGAGCGTCCTTGGTCTGGCGTCCTTTCTGGTGATGCACCCGGGCCAGGTTGTAGTAGAAGTTCGGGTTGTTCGGATCCAGGCTCAACGCCTGGTGGAACAGGGCCAGGGCGCCGTCGTAGTTGCCTTGGTGGTAGAGCCCCACCCCTTGGGAATTGATGCTCTTGGGGCTCCAGGCACAGCCGGAACCGGCAGCCAGATAGCCGGCCAAGGCCACAAGCCAGAACAACCGGCGGCCGCTTGCCGTAGATTTGCCGCGCATGGATAGGCTCCTCGGGCGGGGAGTGCTTCGCAAGGCGAACGCGCCGCGAGGCTCGCTCGCCTGGGAAAACGGCGCGGCACTCTAGCTCCAAGTCCCCGCCAGAGCAAGTCCACCTGCCGGGGCAAGCAGTGACGGCAGCGCCTGCTGGTGCCAAACCGCTCGGGCCGGGGGAACAAGCTGGCTTTCGGCACCCGGCCCGGCCGATTTGTCTGCACGGGGCGGATGCCTGTTTGGACACCATCTGGCCTGGCTCCCGGAGCAGGCGCAGGGCTAAAGTCCGCCCCGTTGCAAAGCGGCCAGGTCTGTTTTTTCGCAGCTTGGGCAGAGGAGCCCCCGCCGTGAAGTTTGCCCGCTTCGTGTTGGTTGCGGCTCTGATGGTTGGGGCCGCGGTGGCTTGGGACTACCTGCGCAGCCACCCAACCGAACAATGGCCCGAGTGGGTCCCCCGGCAGTTGGCCCACTGGGTCCACCCGTCCTCCGGAAGCTCGGAACCCCCGGCGGCAAGCAACGGGGAGACAATCCGCATTGCCACGTTCAATGTGCAGGTGTTCGGCCAGTCGAAGCTGCGCAAGCCCGAGGTGATGAAAGTGCTGGCCCGGGTCATTCGCCGCTTCGACGTGGTGGCCATCCAGGAAATCCGCTCCAAGCGGCAGGACGTGCTGCCGCGGTTGCTGGAATACGTCAACGCCGACGGGAGCCGGTACGATTATGCCATCGGGCCGCGGCTGGGACGTTCTTCCAGCATGGAGCAGTATGCCTTCGTGTTCAACACGGCCACCGTGGAGCTGGACCGCACCACGGTGCAAACGGTGGTGGATCGTGGCGACCGGTTGCACCGCGAGCCGCTGGTGGCCCTGTTCCGTGCACGCGGCCCGCCGCCGGAGCAGGCGTTTACGTTTCTGCTGGTCAACATCCACACCGACCCGGACGAAGTGCCTCAGGAACTGAAAGCCCTGGCCGCCGTCTATCAGGCCGTGCGGCAAGCCCCCCATCCCGTAACCGGCCGCCTGGAAGACGACGTAATCCTGCTGGGCGACCTGAACACCGACGCAGAACACCTGGGCCCTTTGGGCCGGTTGCCCTATCTGATGGCCGCCATCACCGCGGAGCCGACCAACACCCGCCGCACCAAACAGTACGACAACATTCTGTTCCACCGCGAAGCCACCAGCGAGTTCACCGGCCGGGCCGGGGTGCTAGACCTGCAAAAAGAGTTCGGGCTTTCGCTGCAGCAGGCGCTTCAGGTTTCGGACCATTTGCCCGTCTGGGCCGAGTTCACCGTGTACGAAGGAGGCAAACCGGGCTTCGTGGCCGCAGCGGCCGAGGAGCCCGTGCGGCGCTGAACGGACTGTCCCCCAAGAGCTACTCGGGCTACGGATGTTCCGCAGTCCTCGGGATGAAGGCCCCAGCGGTGAATCCCGGCTGTCGTTGGTTCTTGGCTTTTGCTGTTCCCACGGCTTGGGCTTTCCCTTTCTGTCCTATTCCCGATGCCGTGGGCTTGCGCAGTCACAGAATCCAGGGAAGTTGCGGCTAGGGATTCATAGGACGGGCCAGCCCGGGAAGCCAGAGGATTATCCGGCGTGGAGGGGGGGATTATACTACCGGGCCATCAGGACCCCAGGGCCGGAAACGCCCCTTGGGCCAGGAAGAAAAACACCGGGGCGGCAAAGCACAGCGAGTCGATTCGGTCCAGAATG